>NZ_JACLQV010000001.1:0-234085 GCF_016648915.1 Streptococcus sp. 3.1
TTTTCAAAGGTCTTTGTCTCTCTTAAGACAACTCCTATATTCTAGCAAATCTAGAATAGCTTGTCAACACTTTTTTTGAAGTTTTTTCACTTCTCGTGTTCGCCGTCTCTTCCGAAACAGCTTATTTATAATATCATCTCTGACTTATCTTGTCAATAACTTTTTTAAAGTTTTGGAACCTTTTCAAGTTTGTGGCAAGTCTGTTAAGACAACTTTTATATTCTAACACCCAATTTAGTTCTTGTCAATAGGGTTTTTGAAAAAAATAAAGCAGTACAATCATGTACTGCTAAATAAATTATTTAAAAATTTCTTTTACTTGCATTATAACCATATTTTTCAATGAAATCTTGGCGAAACTCAAGTAAATTGTCATCTATAATAGCTTGTCGTACCTTGGCCATTAAATTTACCAAGAAGTAGAGATTATGGTAACTTGTCAGGCGAATTCCAAACGTTTCATCTGCTTTCAACAAATGTCTCACATAAGCACGTGTGTAATTCTTACATGTATAACAATCACACTCAGGATCTATAGGGCTAAAATCTTCTGCATACGCCGCATTTTTAACCACGAGACGCCCTTGACTCGTCATACAAGTTCCGTTTCGAGCAATTCGAGTTGGAAGAACACAATCATACATATCAACGCCACGGATAACACCATCAATTAAACTATCTGGTGCTCCTACACCCATAAGATAACGTGGTTTATTCTCAGGAAGCAAAGGTACAGTAAAGTCTAGAACCGCATTCATCTCTTCATGAGTTTCTCCAACCGCAAGACCTCCAATTGAATAACCTGGAAAATCCATAGAAACCAAATCCTGTGCAGATTGTCTACGAAGGTCTTCAAAACCTGCTCCCTGCACAATTCCAAATAGGCCTTGATCATGTGGGCGACGGTGTGCTTTTAGCCCTCGTTCTGCCCAACGACTTGTCCGTTCAATAGAATTTTTCACATAATCGTATGGTTGGTAAAATTGAGGACATTCGTCAAAGCTCATCATAATATCTGAACCGAGATTGTTCTGAATCGAGATCGCTTTTTCAGGAGATAAAAACATCTTACTTCCATTAAGGTGATTTTTAAATGTTACACCTTCTTCAGAAATATTGCGTTTTTCTGCCAATGAATAAACTTGGAAACCACCGCTATCTGTAAGAATCGCTTGGTCCCAATTCATGAATTTATGGAGTCCTCCAGCTTTAGCAACGAGCTCATCACCAGGTCTTAGCCATAAATGATAGGTATTGGCCAAAATAATCCCTGAACCCATCTGTTTTAATTCTTCAGGAGATTGCGTTTTTACTGTAGCTTGGGTGCCTACAGGCATAAACATCGGCGTTGGAAAGGTCCCATGAGGCGTGATAATTTCCCCCAGGCGTGCTCCTGTGTGTTTTTCTTTCTTTATAAGACGATATTTAATAGGAAAATCAGTCATTTATACTCCTTACATTAGGAAAAACAGTCCTAAGTATTTTTTAGTCAGTGGTCATTATACACAACCGCTTTAGTTTATCAAAAATTACAAGAATTGTCAGCTCTATATTTTCAAACTCTCGATGAATAGCATCAAACATCAACACTAACATTCATAGCAAACAAAAAAACAACAGTCTCGAGCACTGTTGCTTTCAATAATGTCTTAAGCTGAAAGAACTTTACGTCCTTTACGACGACGAGCTGCAAGAACACGACGTCCATTTTTAGTTGACATACGGTGACGGAATCCGTGTTTACGTTGACGACGGATTTTACTTGGTTGATAAGTACGTTTCACGTTGAATACCTCCTGATAGATTTTCGTATTCGTTTAGCCGGCTATTTTTGATCAGTTACTAAACATACCATACTATTTTATAGCAATAGCTTAATCTTGTCAAGAATTACTTAGATATTAATTTTATTATATCTTTGAAACCCTTAGGCTGGTGATAATTGTAGACCACATTACTATCCCTATATCATCGCTTGCTCATAACGTTCTTGCTATTTTAGCTATTTTCTTGAGCACCTCTTTTCGCTTATGGTCACCCATATACTCAACAGGTGAAACCTGGGTAACTTTGACTGATTTAATACCACAAGGTTTTAGGACTTGAAATTTTAGAACTTTGCTATAATCTTGAACTAAAGGTAGAATAATTTTCGGTGTATTGTGGGTTGTAATAATCCAAGCTTTCCCAGTCAGATAACCATCCAATCCACGGGGTGTATTTTCATAGGCAAAACCAGCAACAAAGACGCGTTCAATAAATCCTTTCAAGATAGCCGGCATTCCACTCCACCAAATTGGAAAAATAAAAATCAACTGATCTGCCCAAATTATTAAATCTCGATAGTCTTTCATAGCTACATCGTGCGCTAAGTCTCTTCTCCTATGCGTTGTATCAAAGCGTAAAACAGGATCGAACCGCTCTTTATACAAATCTAGAACCTTTAACTCATGTTTAGACGATAAATTCTCCTTGACTGTCTCTAGTATAGAGGCATTGTACCCCTTGTCGTTTGGATGTGCGTAGATAATTAAAGTTTTCATTGTTTAGCTCCTTTAACGTAGATGTCTAACATAGTACTAACAGTCTCTTTAATAGTGTTACTATTGAAATTATCACCAATAGGACTCCTTACCAAAACAGCTAATCCAGTAATAAAACTCCAGATATGAACTAATATTTCTGTCTCACTACCAGAAATGTTCATTTCACTTTTTAGCTTCAAAACCACACTCTTAAAGTGCTCAAATCCTGGTAAATGGGCATTAACAGAGATACTGTTCTGGGTTAGTTCCATATAATTGAAAGGAAACTTAATAAATAAGGCCTCAAAACTGTTTGTTTCTTTTTGAGCAAATTCCACAAAATTACACCCCATTAATACTAAGTGATCCCTTACATCAAGAGGAGAGTCTATTCCTTGTGTCAGATACTTCAAAAAGATCTCGGATAAACGCTCTAAAACTACCTGAAGATATACACCCTTATTTTCAAAGTGCTTATAGGGTGCTCCATGGGTGATCCCGCATCTTTGAGCCACCGTTCGGATAGATAGTTGATCAATCCCTCTTATTCTTATCTCCTCAATTCCAGTTGTGATTAACTTTTCCTTCAATTCAGCAGTATTACGTTTCATTTTGACTCCTATTTGCATATTAGTAGACAGCGATTACTTTTTATTAAAGTATACACCGTCTACTTTTGATTGTCAAAAAAACTAGCCTTCAATTAAGACTAGTTTCTGTAAGCAATAACGCTATTCTAATTATACTTTTGTCACAACAACGTAACGATTAGGATCGTCCCCTTCCGAGTGACTTTCAACCCCTTCAATTTGAGAAAGTGCCTTATGGATAATTTTTCGTTCGCTATTCGTCATTGGATCCATAACATACTCTCGGCCTGTTTCTTTTACTTTAGCTGCTGTTTTTTCTGCTAAATCAATCAAAGTCTCTGTGCGCTGCTCCAAATAATCACGAACATTAAGAACAACACTAAAGCGTTTAGAATGACAATCGTGCAAATAATTTTGCGCTAAAAGTTGTAAAGACTTGAGAACCTTGCCATGATAACCGATAACACGACCAGGCTGGTCTGTTTCAATCTGAATGATAATATTGCGACGATTGTGACTAACCTCTAGGCTAGCATCAACATCCATTTCATAGATAATTTTTTCGAGATAAGATAAAACATCATCTGCAGCTGCTTGAATATCTTCTAAATTATTTTCAGAAGAATCATCCGAACTAAACTCAGATGCCACAAAATCACTGAAATCTCCTTCTGGAGTTTCCAAAGTCTGAACTTTAGCGATTGATTCTAGTTGAGGTTCAAGCGAACTTGCCATAAATTCTGTAGCATCCTCTTCTGATGACTCACGTTTAACAGATAGAGGAATAATTGTTGCCTTTGGTTGCTCCTGTTTATTATCTAGCAGCTCTTCACCAAGGTGCTCTGTAGACACTGGTTGCTTTAAGTTTTCTTGTGTAATTTCCTTATTATCTGAAACCGTAACGAGTTTTGTCACTTTATTGAAAGCAATCGTTTCGTCTTTTGGACTTGCGACAGAATCGTCGAATTGTTTTATAGCATCAGGAGCCACTTTAACGGTGTTTTGATCTGCTTCATGAGCTATCTTTTCATTTATTGGTTCAACGCTAACTCGAGCTGGCTTCTTTCCGAACCCTAAAAAACCTTTTTTCTCACGAGAAATAACCTTAATATGAGCCTTCATACGGGGTAAATTAAGATCTTTCAAACCTTTTTCAATAGCTTGTTCGACTGTTCGTCCAGAATAGACAACCATAATAAGCCTCCTTATTTACGTTTATGCGCCTTTTTCTTGGCACGACGAATCTTAGCTTTACGTTCTTTTTCTTCCGCTTCCAAACGATTACGCTCTTCGATGATTTTAAACGGATTATTAAAAACCAAAATCTGAATAACTTGGAAGGCGTTTGAAACCGCCCAATAAAGTGCTACCCCTGAAGAAATCTGAGTTCCAAACCAGAAAATAAAGATTGGAAGCATGATATTCATAACAAGAAGCATTGCACTACGATCTTTAGCTGCCTTATTGGTCAACCAAGTTGAAAGGAAGGTGAAAGCAGCCGCCAAAATCGGAAGAATAAAGTAAGGGTCTTTCTGACCTAGGTCAACCCAGAGGAATGTTCCTTCTCGCAATTCTGGCACTCGCGTGAGTGCTCCATAAAGAGCCATCAAAATAGGAAATTGAATCAAGAGAGGAACAAAGCTTGCGTAAGGATTTACACCATGCTCTTTATAAAGATCTTGTTGTGCATAAGCAAGAGCTTCACGATTCTCGCGTCCAGGATACTCACTCTGCAAGCGACGTAACTCTGGCTGCAACTCTTGTAGTTCACGGCTTGACTTAATTTGGCGATTATAAAGAGGAATCATTACCGCACGAATTAAGATCGTGAAAATGATAATCCCTAATCCAATGGAACCTCCGAATGAGAGCCCTTGAATAGCCTTCCCAAACATTAAAATGAGACGTTCCCAAAGGCCTGTAGAATGACTTGTAACATCACTTCGTCCACATGCGGACAAAAGTAAGAGAACTCCTGCACCTAAAACAGATAAATTAAGTTTTTTCTTCACTAAAAACTCCTTTTTAATACGATAAAGAACTGCTTGCTTCCATTCATTAAGACTATCTCAAAAATCAGGAATGATCTTAGTTTATCCTACAATGTAAAGAAGCAAAATAATTTTCTAGTCCTTATATAACTTTGCTATTTTTAAGACATGAACGAGATTGCTATAAATGTCTTGATAACTTAAGTCTTCGACACCTTTACGAGCAATAACGACAAAATCTTGATGTTCTAACTGAGATGACATGTCCATCAGTGCATGTCGTAGACGACGTTTTACCCGATTCCGAGTAACCGCATTACCAAGACGCTTACTGACCGACAAACCTACTCTAAAATGAGGTAGATCACGATCCAGACAGTAGACAACAAATTTTCGATTAGCAACACTGTGTCCCGCATCAAATAATGCTTTAAAGTCTTTCTCTTTCTTAACGCGATAAGATTTTTTCAAAATACGACTCCAAACTCAAAATTAGTACTATTATATCATAAATAGCAAAAAAGCCCAAAACCTTATGGTTAGGGCCTTAGAGACTTATTTTTTTAGAGCTTTTTGAGCTTCTTTGATTTGCCATTTAACCTGGTCAAAACCAGTTCCACCAAGGGAATGACGACGTTCAACAGCTGTATGAGATTTAAGCGTCTCATAGATGTCCTCTTCAATTAAATCCGAAACTTCTTGATAACGTTCGAGAGGAACATCCTGAAGATAATAACCAGCTTTGGTACACTCAAGGACAAGTTTTCCAACAATCTCATGTGCTTCACGGAATGGAAGTCCTTTAGACGCAAGATAATCAGCCAACTCTGTAGCATTTGAAAAATCTTTCTCTGTTGATTCTGCCATATGCTTGTCGTTAACAGTCATTGTATTGAGCATACCTGCGAGAATATCAATAGCAACAGTAATCGTTTCTACCGTATCAAACATACCTTCTTTATCTTCTTGGAGATCTTTATTGTAGGCTAAAGGTAATGACTTCATCACAGTCAATAATCCAATCAGATTGCCATAGACACGACCTGATTTTCCACGAATTAGTTCTGCCATATCTGGGTTTTTCTTTTGAGGCATAATGGAAGAGCCTGTTGAAAAAGTATCTGATAGAGTCACAAACTTAAACTCGTTAGAACACCAGTTAATGATTTCTTCACAAATACGTGTCATATGCATCATTAGAATACTTGAGTTTGACAAGAATTCGAGAATAAAGTCACGATCAGAAACAGCATCCAAGGAATTGCTATATGGATTTGCGAAGCCCATTAAGTCAGATGTCATATTACGATCAATTGGGAAAGTTGTTCCTGCCAGTGCAGCAGCTCCAAGTGGAGAAATATCCGTATGCTTGATATTAAATTCAAAACGTTCGGCATCACGTGTAAACATGTTGTAATAAGCCATCAAGTGGTGACCAAAAGAAATCGGTTGTGCATGCTGCAAGTGGGTGTAGCCTGGCATAATTGTGTAGGTATGTTTGTCTGCTAGGTTGACTAAAGTACCACGTAAATTATCAAGCTTCTCAATAACTTCCACTAATTTAGCTTTCAGATACAAGTGCATATCCGTTGCCACTTGGTCGTTACGTGAACGTGCTGTATGAAGTTTTCCCGCTACTGGTCCAATTTTAGCTGTTAAAAGGCTCTCCATATTCATATGGATATCTTCATTGGAAACATCAAATTCTAGTTTACCAGCCTTATATTCCTCAAGCAGTTCTTCCAAGCCCTGTTTAATTTGCAATGCTTCCTCTTTGGTAATAATCCCTGTCTCACCAAGCATCGTAACATGGGCAATAGATCCTTTCAAATCAAACTCTGCCATCTTTTGGTCAAAGGAGATTGAAGCACCAAATTCTTCTACCCATTTTTCAAGACTAGCTTCGAACCGACCGCCCCATAGTTTATGATTTTCTGCCATAGTTTTATTTTGAAGATTTCCCTACACTGAGATAATCTTCCATCCTTTCTTAATACTTATAACAAGCAACGACCTCTTTGGTCACAATAACTTAAATGAAAAAAGCTAGATAGTATTTGTCTAGCTTAATTTGTCTCTCTGGACACTTGTTTTCCTAAAACCAGATCTCTGTCGTAGTTTATTTAGGCTCGTGACGCCTCTCAGAACGCCTTAACGATAATAATATAAGTTATAAGAAAAGAGTATCAGATGTGGCTCTCTGTCCACTTTTATCTGATAAGAAGCGTTTTTCTTCTAATAGCCTACTTTTCTTATGTAATCTGTCATTAATTGTCAAATGGATGGTTAACTTGTGAATTAACCTGAGTTGGAAGACCCCAAAGCTTGATAAATCCAATTGCAGCATCCTGATCAAAGCTGTCTGCTGATGTGTAAGTAGCCAAGTTTTCATCATACAATGAATTAGCTGATTGACGTGCTACTACTTGAGCATGCCCTTTGTAAAGCTTAACTTTAGCGATACCATTAACAACTTTTTGTGTTTCCTTAATATAAGCAATGATAGCTTGTGTTGCTGGGCTAAACCACAAAGCATTGTAGATAAGGTTTGACAATTCATTTTCAAGAATTGGTTTAAAGTGAGAAACCTCACGTACCAAAGTTAAGTCCTCAATTTCTTTATGAGCTGTCAAAAGGGCGATAGCTCCTGGACATTCATAAATTTCACGAGATTTGATACCTACAAGACGGTTCTCAACGTGGTCGATACGTCCGACGCCATGCTTACCAGCAATAACATTCATTTCTTGGATAAGGTCAGCCAATTTCATTTCTTTACCGTTAAGAGCAACTGGTTTCCCTTCTTTAAAGGTTACATCGACATATTCAGCTTCATCTGGCGCAGACTCTGGTGAATTGGTAATCCCAAAAGCTTCTTCTGGAGCTTGATTCCAAGGATTTTCAAGAACACCACACTCGTTGGCACGTCCCCAAAGGTTTTGATCGACTGAGTAAGGATTATCAAGGTCTGCTGGAACTGGAACACCATTAGCCTTAGCATACTCAATTTCTTCCTCACGAGACCATTTCCATTCACGTACTGGCGCCACTACTTTAAGACTTGGGTCTAGGGCAGCAATCGCAACTTCGAAACGAACTTGGTCATTACCTTTACCAGTACAACCGTGAGCGATAGTCGTTGCTCCTGTTTTATGAGCAATCTCAACCAATTTTTTAGCAATAATTGGACGACTAAGCGCTGAAACCAAAGGATATTTTTGTTCATAGTAAGCGTGAGCTTGAAGTGCTGGAAGCACATAATCTTCAGCAAACTCATCTTTAACATCAAGCACGTATGACTCGACAGCTCCAACTGTCAAAGCTTTGTCATGGATAAACTCAAGATCTTTACCTTCACCGACATCCATACAAACAGCAATAACATCATAATCTTTTTTAAGCCATGTAATAGCGACTGAGGTATCAAGACCTCCCGAATAGGCAAGAATAACTTTCTCTTTTGACATAGTATTTTTCTCTTTTCTTATATTTTCTTGTGGTTGCTATCTCTATCAACCTTACGAGATTAATTATATTGCATATTTATTCACTTGTCAACACTTTTTTGTTATTTTTTTATATTTATTTAGTTTTTATTTGTTTTTACTTATTCTTTTGACCTAAAAAGTGCTTAATTCTTAATTTTTATTCAATTTTATGCAAGAGGTGATGAAAAATAAAAAAACACTTTTGAAACTATACCAATAGATTCAAAAGCATCTTTAACTAGTTATCTTCTAAAATGCCAAAAGGCCTGTACAAAGTACAGACCTTTTGAACAACAGCATCATCGGTAGAGAACACAACAGCAATTTTAGATAGAATGAATGAGGGAAATTATTATGTTTAAGGGACTAACTTAAACCATACATTCTTCTTGCTCTCTAACCTTGATTACATTATAGCATGCAATCCCCAAATGTATATCTTGATTTCCTAAAATGTCGAATTTCACTCACAGAATGTATTTTTTATCCTAATCTGCACTAATGCCCTTAAAAACAAAAAAACGGCTTGATTTCTCAAGCCTATTAATTTCTATAAAAAAGATATGTAATTGGACGAGCGGCCAATAAAAAATGGGGATTAGGAAAAAGTTATATAAAAGTACATTATTTATTTTCATAAAGTGTATGTAGATTTCAATAAGATTGACGATGTCTCATTTCCGAATCACATATCTTGATTATATATTAACTTTTTTCAATTTAATTGTCTATACGATTTCATAGAATGTCGTTTTTTCATCCTGAACTGCATTTTTTTTAGTCATTTTTTTATAAATCTCTAAATTTCATCACTAAAGGACATCTATTTTGTGTTTTTACAGAATTTGTTCACTTATAAGATAATCAATCACCTATGAAATAAACACATGCTTTTTTAGACTAAAAAGAACATTAGTCGATGACTAATGTTCTTTTACCTCTGACCATTTTTTAAGCAGAGCCTTCATTTTCAAACGTGAAACTGGACAAGAATCACCATTTTCAAAGTAAATCATCAACTGAGTCTTATCAATACGAGATATGTTATCCAAATTAACTAAAAATGAGCGATGACAAGAAAAGAGTTTTTTATTTACCGAAGTAATATCTCCAAGATTGGCATAAAACTCCAAACGCTCTGTTTTGGTAATCAGCATCACCTTATGAGGTGTCACAGCAGTCGCAAAATAATAAATATCTCTCATAGGGACTTGGATCCGAGACTGAGCGGTTTCAAACACAAAAATCTCATCATCATCCACATCTCCAACTTTTTGGTTCACAAAAGTCAATGTTTGTTTTAGTTGTTGTTTGAACTCTGCATTAGAAACTGTCTTATCAATGAAATCTAGTGCAGAAACCTTGTATTTAAAACTAATCGGTGCAAACTCTGAGTGAGTTGTTACAAAAATAATAACTGCATTAGCATCTTGTTGACGAATTTCTGAGGCAACTTCTAGCCCCTTCTTTCGCTCACCATCAATATCGATATCTAAAAGGAAAACCTGATGGTTGCCCTTTTCATTGATACTGGACAATAGTTTGTGAGGTTTAGAAAAAACTTCAAGTTTTCGTACGGAAAACGTGCCCTCTGAAACCAATTCTCTGATGATGTCACTAATACGTGTTTGCTGCATTAAGTCATCTTCTAAAATGTATATATTCATATTAGGGCCTCATTTCTAGTATTTGCATCATTTTATGATTCTGACTACGGACAGAGAAGGACGTGTTCGGATAACGTTCCAAAATATCTTGAACAGCATTAACACCTATACCACCCTCAGGATGAGAAAGCTGGGTACTCATCATTGAAAGTGGCACTTGCTCTTCTGCAATTGTACTTTCAATAATAAAACTCTGGCAATCCTCTTCATCAAAATAGGCCAGACTAATAAAACCTTCACTGGCTTTACGAGCACCATCAATAGCATTATCCATGAGGTGACCCAAAACAACAGCTAAATCTAAATCAGTTAGATAGTTATGAATCACTGGATCTGGAATCTCTGCATGAATATTGAGGCGATGCATCTGAGCTTCATGATATTTTGATGAAAGTAGACTATGAATACTTGGATTTTGGATATTATCCAAATCTGTGACCTGAGTTGAAAAACTATGCTGATCTCGATTGACATAAAGATCAACCAAATCTTTTTTATAAGAACGAATATCCCCTGTTCTTTCGATATCTCTCAGATTATTAAGTAGGAAATTATAGTTAGAGCGAACATGCATCAAGTCTCTATACAAACCTTCTACCCTGGTATTCTCACGCTTCAAATCATCAAGATAGTTGGCTTGCTTCATCGCTAAATCCTGCTCTATTTTTTCCTTAGCAAACTGGTTTACAGCACCAAGTACAAAGAGGAGTAAATAGAGATATCCCATTACTAATGGCAACCTAAATCTACTCTCAAGATGTAACTCTGGGAAATAAGTATCAAATGTCGACACTAAAAAGATAACTAAATAATAAAGTAAAAGAAGCATGTTGACCAAACCCAGACGGTTCTTTTTTTCTTGTTGGGCAGCAACTTTCAAGATATCTGTAAAATCTAGACGTAAAATAAAATCTACTATTCTGACCGTCAACATGACGAAGGAAAGTGGTACCATAGACCACCAAATATTAGTGTTTAAAGTGTCAACAGTTATACCAAGTATCGGTGGAAAGAAGAAGGTAGCCAAAAAACGTCTTGCCAAATCGACTAGTACCACCGGGTAAAAACCTAGAAAAAAGCGCTCTACAGAGGTGACACTTTTATTCAATTGGTAACTAAATGTCAATGTTACAATGGCTACTAAGGGAGGTACTATGCCTATATAGCGTCCAATGAGTTGTCCCCAAATGCATAGAGCAACATCAAATAACAAATAAAGTATACGATTTTTAAGATTAGTGTTTTGTCCACCAATACGTAAGTAGATATCCCAAATGATGACAAACATCAAAATTTGAAATAGGATGTTACCCAGCATAGTTGTCCCTCTCCTTTCTACGATTATAGTCCTACCGTGACAATTTGATAGGTTTTAAATAATTCTTTTTTATTTGTTAAACCGATACCGTTTGACCAGCAAAACTGGGCAAAATCACGACTAATAGCCAGACTATCATCGAGTTTCGGATCAGCTTCCTGATTGGTATTCTCAAGAATAAAGCTGAGATTACCATCCTCATTCTGTTGAATAAGGAAACCAATATCTGTCTCCGGCTCCTTGGCCCAAAGTTTTTCAGCTAAGTTCATGCAACGTTCTAAAACTCCAATAAGAACTGCAATATTTAAATTGTTAGGATAAGCATCAACATTGACATCCAACCTAACGGTGATACCTTTTTGTTCCAAAGGAATGATTTGGTTTACAATCCAACTTCTTAATACCGGATAAGGAATCTCAAACAGAGGAGCCAACTTATCATTTAAGTCCAAATTATCAAGTTTAAGATGATTCAAATGCTCATGATAAACGGATAAAACCTCTGATAATTGATTTTTAGCCAATGGAGTCTCAAGAGCTACCAAAAGACTCTCAAAATCTTTTTCAATAGGTTTTACTTTTGTAAAAAGATCCTCAATATGTTTATTATAGACTTCCAAGTTATAGACATAAGTCTCCACAGCTTCCTTACTACGTTCTCTGACAAATTTATGAGAATAGCGGTTCAAGGTTGTTACCATTAGGAGATAAACTGCCATTGCAATAAAAATTGGCCCTCCCACATCACTACCTGTTGATACCAAAAGAGTACTACAAGTAATGTAGAGTGCAAAGGTCAGATCAACGGCTATCAACAGACGTTCACGACCACGTGAATAAATCAATTCCTTGACCTTATCAACATCTGAACTGGAAAGGTAATTGATATAGAGAAAGAATGGATAAATCAGTACAAACGATAACAATTTGAGGAAGAAGTTTTCTTGAATCTCACTCAAAGTCATATTTGTAAACAGATTATTGAATACATAATATGGAGTAAAAGTCGCAAATAAATCTGTAAAAATAACCGAGAAAGCTCCAAAAAAGAGGCTTGCCCAGAGCGTCAAACGATGTTCCCGACGTTCCTTTAAGGCCAAAGCTAAAAAGATAACAACTTGATAATAGAAGCCATCACCCTTACCAAGTGATACCACTATACCTAAGAGACTTAGACAAAATACTTTCCAGTAAGCTAATGTGCTCCTTGTTAGTTTTTTATAAATAAACCAGGTAATATGAAAACTAATAATCTGAATAATACTATTTTCAAGGGATACCATGGTCCAAAGCTGTAAGTTCATGATAATATTTCCTGTTTATACTCAAGAGACATTTTCGTCATCTTCTTCAATGAGTTCTTGACCTGCCTTTTTCAAAATATCTTGATAGGTTTGTTCAATAAGGTCAAAATCCCCACTATCAATACTTGTCTGCATACTAATGAGTATGTTTTCATAATCATGTTTAAACGAACGTACACTCTTATAGGCAGTTTCGATTTTTTCATTATAAGCTTCCAGACTCCTCAAATGCTCCTCTTGTTCTCTAAGAATTTTACTATCACGAACATCTTTACCGTAGGAAACAAAACGAACAAGAATATACATGTGTATAAGAAAACCAACCCAAATATAAATTTGAGGGTAACCCGGGAGGTAGGTCTGACTCAGGAGCAAGGAGAATATCTCCTGTTTAAAGAGGATAAGCAGATAACTGATAATTAAAATATGATCAACTTGCAAAAGCATGCTCTTATATTTATCCTGCAAGTCCTGATATGGTTCCTTAAAAAAGCTATCTAAACCAAACATTTTTTGCAAGCCTAGAAAGAAAGGAAGGACAACACTATCTACAGCCAAGATTCCTAAATGGTTTGGAACCAACTCAACCGGCTTATTAAAGAAAACTCGGAAAAGATAAAAACTAAAGAAACTTGTAATCAGGGTCCAAAAGACAGGGGCAAAGAAAGCATAAAAATACTTTTCTTCTCGTAAAGCCTGAGGTTTTTCAAGAAAAATAAAGACTAGGAGATAGATTGCATCTGGAATATCAATTTGCCATAGAACCTTGGCTAACCACTTAACGGCAGTTACTACGATTACATAAGGAATATAACGGTAAGTAAAAACATCTAGATAAGCCATTCTAGCTAAAATCACAAGATGTGAAACGACAACAACCAAAGCAATAAGGCCATCAATCGCAAGTTGCATATGCTTTTCCCCTTTCTATTTTCCCTTATCCTCCACAAATATTATCTTTGATTTATCAATTATCCTGAAAAGAGAGGACCTGGGTAAAATGATGGTCACAACTACGAGTCTCAAGATTTACTTTTGGATAGCGATTAAGTATATCTGCGACCTTAGACAAACCAAGTCCTCGGCCTTCACCTTTGCTAGAAACCCCTTCATCAAAAATCCTTGACACAGGAATACGTTCTTCTCTGGTTGTATTATCAATAACCAAGATAAGATAACCTTGATTTTTAAAGAAGGATATGGTTAAAGTAGGATTTTCAGAATCCACTGCCGACTCAATAGCATTGTTTAAGAAGACAGAAGAAATCACAACCAAATCTAAGGCCTCTATCTGAGTTGACGATATAACATCTGGTAACTCCAAATTGACCTTAATTCCTAAGTTCTCTGCCTCAAGCACTTTAGCAGAAAAGAGACTCTTGAGAGACGTGATTTCTAAGTTAATCAAACGTGACAATTCATAATTTGACAAAGTTAAGCTATTTCCAGATTTCTCTAAAAGCTCTGCATACTCTTGTTTCAAAGCAGGTAAGTCTCGACGTTGGATACTAACCTCCATTGTCTTAAGTCCTTCAAGATAATCCTTCTTCACCTGAGAAATATCATTATAGAGATTTTCTAAACGGTGGCTATATTCCTCTAAACTTTCCTCATGTCTAGCCATTTCTTCGGCCAACTGGTTTTTCACTCTTCTCTTAGAATAGATATTAAGCTGAGCAAAGAGCAAAATAAAGAGAATGGAGTAAACAATCGTAATACTGCCTGCTAAATAAATAAAGAGGCCTGTGTAAGGAAAGATGTTACTGGCATAGAAAATAATTAAAGATAAAACAATATAAGCCAGAGTAACCCCAACCAATAAGCGTTGCCTAACTTGGTAAGTATGGTTATTTCCCATAACATTGAGAGCACCAAAGTCAATAAAGAATACTTTGACAATCAGATGAAAAATTGGGTAAATCAAGAGATAAGACAAAGCAATAAGTACTGGGGTGTCCTTGACCTGTAAATAATTAATTTGAAAAATCCATGGGAAAAAGTAAAGTTGAAGCAGTTTCGAGGTGACTTCAACAAAAACCCACGGCAAAAAGGTGAAAAGAAAAGAATTCTTTTCACTACTTGATATTTTATTTAAGAAAAGATAGCAGAACAAAAGTGCTAAGAGCGACCCTGTAATGCCTCCAACAAATAGAGAGAGCAAGAGACTCCCTGCGATAAACCAGCATTTACTCTTCCAAGTTTTGAGCAAACCTGACATATCGTGACTAACAATTAAAATAGCCAATAGACGTAGAACCGTAAATAAAACGATCATCTCTAGACTCCCCCCTTCCTTTCAAAATCAACCTACTTTATTGTAACATAAATATATAATTTAGCGTCACTCCTATTAGAAAAAGCTAAAAATATAAAGCTATTTTTTCCTGATTCAGAACAATCTAACATCAGACGACCCCACATATCCCTTACTCTTCATAAACATAAAAAAGAGCTTAGAAAAACTAAGCTCTTTAACTGACTCATTACCTCTTTTTATGGGTACATGCCAATAACGTAGTAGAAATACCAACCAAATCTTCTCATAATGCTCACTCCTCCCTAATTTTTATTACCAATCTATTATAAAACTAATTTAAAGTTTTGAAAATGATGATATGATTACGAAATATCATCATTATATTACAAATGCAGTCTTATCAATAATCATATAATCATTGACACATCACTTATGTGCATTCGAAAACCCAACAATTGTTGGGTTTGTTTTTATAGCGTTGCAAGAACTTGATCAATATGTTTGATTGATTTTTCACGACCGAGCAAGAAAATAGTGTCTGGCAATTCTGGACCGTGCATTTCTCCTGAAACAGCAATACGGATTGGCATGAAAAGGTTTTTCCCTTTGATTCCTGTTTCTTTTTGAACAGCCTTAATCTGAGGGAAAATGTTTTCAACAACAAACTCATCATCAGACATAGCTTCGAGTTTGGCTTTAAAAGCCTCAAGTACTGTTGGTACTGTTTCACCAGCCATAACTTCTTTTTCAGCCTCTGTCAATTCTGGAAAATCTTCAAAGAAGAGATCTGTAAGAGGGACAATTTCTTCCGCAGCTGTCATTTGTGGTTTGTAGAGCTCCACTAATTTTTCAGCTTTATCTGTTAAACGACCAGCTTCTTCCAAGAAAGGTTTGCAAAGAGCAAAGACTTTATCGAAATCTGCATTCTTAATGTAGTCGTTACTCATCCAATCCAATTTCTTCTGATCAAAGGCCGCCGGTGACTTGCTTAGACGGTTTTCATCAAAAAGTTTAATGAGTTCTTCACGAGAAAAGATTTCGTCTTCACCGCCAGGATTCCAACCAAGAAGAGCAATGAAGTTAAAGACTGCTTCTGGAAGGTAACCTTTTTTACGATAGTCTTCGATAAACTGAAGGGTGTTAGTATCACGTTTAGACAACTTCTTACCAGTTTCAGAATTGATGATAAGGGTCATGTGTCCAAACTCAGGTGCTTCCCAGCCAAGAGCTTCATAAACCATGAGTTGTTTTGGTGTATTGGCAATATGGTCATCTCCACGGATAACGTGTGAGATTTGCATATCGTGGTCATCAACAACTACCGCAAAGTTGTAAGTTGGGTAACCATCTTTCTTCTGGATAACCCAATCACCACCGATATTACCACCTTCAAATTCGATATCTCCCTTAACGATATCATGCCATTTATAAATTCCTGACTCATTAACTGCCAAACGAACTGTAGGTACAACACCTGCCGCTTCACGTTCTGCGATATAGGCAGCTTTTTCTTCTTCAGTCATACCAAGGAACTCGTTAATGTAACGAGGAGTTTCACCTGCCGCTTCTTGACGTTCGCGCTCCGCAGCCAACTCTTCTTCAGTTACATATGACTTATAGGCTTTACCTTCTGCCAAAAGTTGATCAATATATTTTTGGTAAAGTGGCAAACGCTCTGATTGACGATAGTTTTCGTGTGTTTCAGGACTTTCATCCCAGTCAATTCCCAACCAACGCAAGTTATCAAGCTGTGAACGCTCACCATCTTCAACGTGACGTTTACGGTCAGTATCTTCAATACGGATAATGAATGTACCACCATGATGACGTGCATAAAGGTAGTTAAACAATGCTGTACGAGCATTACCAATGTGTAGAAGCCCTGTTGGACTTGGTGCGTAACGAACGCGGATATCTTTAGCCAAGATAAATCTCCTTTTTATGTTTCATTCTTCAGTCTTTGGATACCTATTAAGCCTAAAGTCCTTCCCTTTGGAACAACCTTAAGACGATAAGTACCAGTAGGCAACTCTATCCCCCAAACTTTCCAAATAAAAATCTAGAAGCGAGTACCAATCTTTTTTATTATATCACAATCTAGGGGTGGTTCGAGAAATTTTGTCAAAAAAACGACTACCTAAAGGTAGACGTTTTCGATAGATTACTTAACGTGTTTGGCAAGATCTTTTTGAGCTTTGTCATTAGATTTTGCTCTTTCTTTAAGCCAATCTTTATAAGCTGAGTCGTATTGTTTCTTAGTTACAATATCATCTTGAGATTTAAGATACTTGAAGTAGTATGTAGAACCTTTATCACCGGCTTGAGCATATGCTCCTGAGAATGGCTTAATACGAGAAATTACAGCGGCTGCTCCGTTATAAGTAGTCGTTGGAAGATAGAGGGCACTATCTGTCAACCATGCCTGAGCTTTTGCATATTTTTCATAACGAGCCGTCAAGTCTGTTGTTTCCTTAGAAGCATCATCAACCAATTGGTCATATTCTTTAAGACCTACTTTTTGAACCGCTTGACTATTTGGATCGTCATAGCCCATGAAAGATTTAGTATTTTCACTATTTGTAGTCTTCAAGACATCAAGATAAGTTGATGGATCAAGGTAATCAGGCTCCCAAGCCACACCTACTGACAAGTCCCAATCCTCTGCAGCTGCATTTGAAGCAGAGTAGGTAATATTATAGAAATCATCAGTTGACAATTGGTGAAGATCAAGTACAACATTATCTTTTCCAAGAGCGGATTCAATAGATTGTTTAAGTGACTGCACTTGATTCACAAAGATTTTATTTGACTGATTGACAGGAACATCCAAATGGATTGGGAACTGAACCCCTTCTGCTTGAAGAGCTTCTTTAGCTTTAGCAAATTCAGCCTTAGCTTTTTCTGGATTATAAAGACCATCTTGACTATCTGCAAGATTCACACCAGACCACTCATCACCATAGCTTGGTAATTGATCCATTACCATAGTTCCGAAATCTTTACCATCTGCTTGAACAAAGTCTGGTTTAACATAGATATTACGAACGGCAGTACTACCACCCTCTTTACCGTTAAGTTGTGCAGCATAATTCGTACGGTCAATAGCAAAACCTAATGCTTGACGGAAATCTTTGTTAAGAAGAGCTGTCTTAGTTGATGTCTTTTGCTGGTCATTTTCTTTAGATGTATGACCATAAGTTTGACGATCGATATTAATACCGACACCTTCTACAGCTGCTCCAGGTTGTGTATAGAAAATATTGTCTTTGTACTGTTTTTCAACTTTAGAATAGTTTGAACTAGTTGGGTATAGACGAGCTAAGTTATAGACTCCATCTGTGAAGTTACGTTCCAAGGATTCTTGGTCTGTACCATCATCATAAGTCAATTTAACTGTATCAAAGTAGACATTATCCTTATCCCAATAGTTTTCATTCTTGGTGAACTCAATAGATGATTTCGTTGTCAAAGATTTAAGAAGGTATGGACCGTTATAGAGAATAGAAGTCGGATCTGTTGACTTACCAAAGTCTTTACCTTTAGATTTCAAGAATTCTCCATTAACAGGCCAAGTAACAGAGTAGGTCAATTTTGAATTCCAATAAGGTTCTGGTTGACTAAGCGTATATTGCAAGGTGTAATCATCAATAGCCTTGATACCTACATTTGAAAAGTCCTTGTTGGCACCTGAAAGGTAATCATTCAAGCCCTTAACTGAGTTTTGTAGCAAATAAATCGCTTCAGAATTTGTATCCGCAGCATGCTTAAGTCCTGTCACAAAGTCTTTAGCTGTTACATTGGCATATTCTTCGCCGTCTGAAGTGTACCATTTGATATCCTTACGAATCTTGTAAGTATAGGTCAAACCATCTTGAGAAACAGACCAGTTTTCAGCGACAGAAGGTTTTAGATTCCCGTATTGATCATTTTCAAACAAACCATCAACACCGTTACTAACGGCTGTCGTCATATTTTTCTTATTTGTAGAAACATAGTCTAGGGTTGCAGGATCGCCACCGTAGACATAATTATAAGTCTTACCAGACGTCTTACTTGATGACGAGCAAGCCGTTAAAACACCTACAGATAACAGGCCTACGGCTGCCAGTAAAAATACCTTACTCTTTTTCATTCATTGCCTCCTTAAATTTGCAACGTAAAAAATTCAAAAATCAATAATTATGTGTATACGTTTAAATTATACCATAAATTCGAAAAAGCAACACTACTTTCTGAATATTTTTTATTTTCTACTCAAATTTCGTGTTTAGAGCAAGAAAAAAGCCTATCCGAAGATAGGCCCTTTACTACTCTTACAATGAGTTAGGATCAACTTTGATACCAGCACCTTGTGTAGTAGTAATTGAAAGGTTTGTGATGTAAGCACCTTTCGCTGTAGCTGGTTTAGCTTTTTGGATTGCATCGTTAAATGCTTTGAAGTTTTCAACCAATTTTTCAGTTTCGAATGAAACTTTACCGATGATAGCTTGTACGTTACCTGCTTTATCAGCACGGTAAGTGATTTTACCACCTTTAGACTCTTCAACTGCTTTAGCAACGTCCATAGTTACTGTACCAGTTTTAGGGTTTGGCATCAAGTTACGTGGTCCAAGGACACGTCCAAGACGACCAACGATTGCCATCATGTCTGGTGTTGCAACAACAACGTCAAAGTCAAGCCATCCACCGTTGATTTTAGCAACGAGTTCGTCTTCACCAACGAAGTCAGCACCTGCTGCTTTAGCTTCTTCAGCTTTAGCACCACGAGCAAATACAAGAACGCGTTGAGTTTTACCAGTACCGTTTGGCAATACCATTGCTCCACGGATTTGTTGGTCAGCTTTCTTAACGTCGATGTTAAGGTTGTATGATACTTCAACAGTAGCATCAAATTTTGCGAAGTTAGTTTCTTGTGCAAGAGCTACAGCTTCTTCTACGCTGTAAGCTTTTGTGCTGTCGATTTTCTCAAGAGCAGCACGCATTTGTTTGCTTTTTTTAGCCATGTTAATTATTTCTCCTTGTGTAATGTGGTCATAACGACTTTCATCTTCCACGTCACTCAGCGAAGTGAGACGACGTCTGTGGTTTTCTTGTTAACTGAATTAGTCAGTAACAGTGAATCCCATTGAACGTGCAGTACCTTCGATCATACGCATAGCTGATTCGATGTTTGCAGCGTTCAAGTCAGGCATTTTAGTTTCAGCAATTTCTTGTACTTGTGCACGAGTTACTGAAGCAACTTTAACTGAGTTTGGAGTACCTGAACCTTTTTCAACACCTGCAGCTTTTTTCAAAAGAACAGCAGCTGGTGGTGTTTTAGTGATGAAATCAAATGATTTATCTTCATACACAGAGATAACAACTGGGATGATCATACCAGCTTGGTCAGCTGTACGAGCGTTAAACTCTTTAGTGAATCCCATGATGTTGATTCCGGCTTGACCAAGAGCTGGTCCAACTGGTGGAGCTGGAGTCGCTTTACCAGCAGGAATCTGAAGTTTTACGATGTTTTCGACTTTTTTAGCCATTTTGTAATTTCCTCCTATTGTGGTTTTGGCGGTAAGTAAGTTTTGTTACCTCCCACAAGTATGTTTTTACATACCTTATCTATTATACAGAAATTCTTTTTAGATGCAAGAATTTCTTATTAAGTTTAGGAAAAAATTTACATAAAGGGCTTTTCGAGGTAAAATAGACTTATGATTCTATATAAATTCTTTGCTATAGCATTTTTGATTCTAACACCTATCTTTGCTTTTATTATCCACCGCTTCTTCAGTTTAAAATACCTCGGGCTTAATTTTGCTGACCTTACCTTCCCTCTTTATTTTATTGAGATAGTTGCTGTGTCAGCCCGTTTCTTTACCCATAGCTTTTTGCCTTACATCACCATTTTATTATCCTTGGCGGCTATCATTATCACGATTCAGATGCTAAGAAAAACACAATCCTTCAAGTTTAAACGTTTTCTTAAGTTATTCTGGCGTATCAGCTTTTTTATCACCAGTCTTTTCTATTTAGGGACTGTGATTCTCATTTTTATCGTTTCTTAAAAACCAGCTTAACTCAGCAAATTTATTTTGTGCTGAGTTTTTTTATATCCAACCATGAAAAAAGCAGGCAACCATGCCTGCTTAACTTTTCGGTATTAGGGGTGAACTTGAGTCATTCGGCCAGTATCTACATCATAAACCGCACCGGAGATGATAACATCCTCAGGGATAAGCGGTGACTGACGAAGAATGGCCATATCTTCACGAACACTCTCTTCCACATCTGTGAATGGAAGAAAATCTTGATCAGAAACATCAACACCAAGTTCTTTATTGAGATAGGCGGTAAACTCATCGTTCTTAAAGGTCTGAGCACCACAATCTGTATGGTGAAGAACTACGATTTCTCGTGTCCCCATCTGTTGTTGAGAAATGACCAAAGAACGAATCATATCTTCCGTCACACGACCACCCGCATTACGCAAAATATGAGCGTCACCTAGGGCCAACCCCAAGGCCTGAGCAACGTGAAGGCGTGAATCCATACAAGTCACAATAGCCACCTTAGTCTTTGGTTTCAAGGGAAGATGGGCTGTCCCGTGGAGGTCAACATAGGCTTTGTTGGCATTGAGAAAGTTTTCAAAATAAGACATAATAACTCACTTTCTAATGAAGAAAATAATTTGACTATCAAATTATTTACACACTATCTTATCATCTTTTTATTAACTTGTCAGCTATTGAGTCCGCAACATAAAAAAGGAGAATAAATGCTAACAAGCATCCATCCTCCTTCAATTTATATTATGAACGTTTTGGCAAGTATCTATTAAGCAAGCCTGCAAAGGTTTGAAGATTGAGACTTTGAACATAAATTTCACCTGTTCCTCTAAAGGTATTAACAACACCCTCTCCTGTCCCAATAGACTGCCAGAAACCATTTTCCAGGTGAATATTATAATCAAGTGTCTGACTCCAGGCAACGACATGAGCATTATCAATAGTCACTTCTTGATTGTTTAGCTCAATTTTTTTAATAGAGCCGTAAGCATTTGCCAAGAGAGTTCCTTGGCCTTGGGTAGTCATTACAAAGAAACCACCCTGACCACCAAAAAGAGCCTTACCAACAGACTGGAGCTCCATTGTATAGTAAGCTGTGCCATCAAGTGCTAGAAAGGCACCGTCGTTGAGTCGGTACTGTTTTTCACCTAAATAAAGTGGAATCACTTGACCTGGAGAATCAGGGGCCAAGGCTATATAGCCATTATTGGACTGCGAGACAACCTGAGTAATAAAGCTACTTTCGCCCGAAACCATTGAACGCCCAACTGCTTTTACAAAGCGACCTAAACCTGATCCACTGGCATTTAATTTGGTACTCAGTGTCACATTCGGTGTGTGATATACCATACTGCCACGCTGGATAAAGACTGTTTCACCTTGATTAAGAGATAACTCTACTAAAGGGAACTGCATGTTGCTGTCTGTAAAAAATTGCATAATAAATACCTCCCTATTCTTAAGAAAAGTATAGCATCGAACAGGTATTTTTGCAAGCGCTTCCAAATTCTGGCTTTGAGGCATTTTTTTAAGAAAAAACTTTTTTGAGTACTTCTCCTACCGTCGTGACCCCAATGATCTGGATACCTTCTGGAATCTTCATGCCATGAAGCGAATTTTTAGGAGCATAAATCTTAGTAAAACCTAATTTAGCAGCCTCATTAATACGCTGTTCAATGCGAGTTACTCGGCGAATCTCTCCAGTCAACCCAATTTCTCCTATGAAAGCTTCTTGTGGATTGGTTGGAAGCTCCTTGTAACTAGAAGCAATCGCAACGGCTACAGCAAGGTCAATAGCTGGCTCGTCCAATTTGACACCACCAGCCGATTTGAGATAGGCATCTTGATTTTGGAGAAGAAGGCCACAACGTTTCTCTAAAACAGCCATAATGAGGCTGACACGGTTAAAGTCCAGTCCCGTCGTTGTCCGCTTGGCATTACCAAAGACGGTTGGTGTCACCAAGGCTTGAACTTCAGCTAAGATAGGTCTGCTACCTTCCATTGTCACAACAATGGCAGAACCTGTGGCACCGTCTAGGCGTTCCTCTAAGAAAACCTGGCTAGGGTTTAGCACTTCTACCAAACCACCAGACTGCATCTCAAAAATCCCAATCTCATTGGTTGAACCAAAACGGTTTTTGACTGCTCGTAAAATACGGAAGGTGTGATGACGTTCCCCCTCAAAATAGAGTACCGTATCTACCATGTGTTCCAACATACGTGGTCCAGCCAGCTGTCCCTCCTTGGTCACATGCCCAACAATAAATGTGGCAATGTTATTGGTTTTGGCAATCTGCATGAGTTCAGCAGTGACTTCACGAACCTGAGATACAGAACCTTGAACGCCAGAAATCTCTGGACTCATGATGGTCTGAATAGAGTCGATAATGAGGAAATCGGGTTTTATGACCTCTACTTGACTGCGAACGGCTTGCATATTGGTCTCAGCATACAGATAAAATTCGTTATCAATATCACCTAAACGTTCACTCCGCAATTTGATTTGCTCGGCAGATTCTTCTCCAGATACATAGAGGACCGTACCCTTGTTAGCCAGTTGCGTTGACACCTGTAAGAGGAGGGTTGATTTCCCTATTCCTGGATCTCCTCCAATAAGAACCAAACTACCCGGAACCACACCGCCACCTAAAACACGGTTAAACTCATCCATGTCAGTCTTTATGCGAGCATAATTGATTGAGGATACTTCTTTTAATTTAGTTGGTTTAGACTTTTCACCCGTCAAACTGACACGGGCATTTTTCACCTCCTGCACCTCAACCTCTTCTTCAAAAGAGGACCAAGAAGAACAGTTGGGACAGCGCCCTAGATATTTGGGTGAATTGTAGCCACATTCTCGACAAACAAAAGTTGATTTTTTCTTTGCTATGATAATTCTCCTTATACGATTACTCCGACAGAATGCCACTTATGCAATGTTTTTTTAAATTTCTTCTGGTTGGCAACTCCGACAGCGGACAAATCGACAGAAACCTGATAATTCTCCTTGACAGCTGCCAAAACGGAAGCCTTAACACAGCCATTGCCATCTACCCCTATAAACTCTATGCTTTTAGCACCGTCTCCCTCTAAAAAATCTTTTAAATCTGGATTAGTAAAGCAAGAAGCCCGACGCTTCTCAAAGATACGAGAAGATACAAGCAGCAAGCCGGTCGCAAATTTCTTCTTTCTATCTTTTCTCTCCCAGAAAAAACGATTGAGAATATAGATAACCCGGTCGCTGGGATAGCTAGCAATTTTGTCATTTACAGCTGCAGTCAGTTCTTCATGATATGCTTTTCCTACAGCAACATAATCTGACTGCATATCTACAACTAATAAATAGTCTGCCATATTCTTTCTCTATTTCCCTGTCGATCCGAAACCACCTGTACGAACACCGTCAGCTTCATCTCCATCTACAATTAAGAAGGGCATAAAGACACCTTGAACGATGCGTTCGCCGACTTCAAGAGTCACGGGCTGATCAGTAATATTTTTCATCTGGGCGAAGATGTGACCCTCATTCCCTGGATTTCCATAGTAATCGCCATCAATAACCCCCACAGAGTTGATCAAGACCAGACCTTTTTTGCGAGGATTAGAAGAACGATCATAAAGATAAAGCACCTCACCCGCTTGCATATAAGCCTTGACCCCAGTTGGGACGAGGACGATTTCTCCTGGTGCAATCACTGTGCGCTCTGCCACCTTTAAGTCGTAACCAGCTGCATGGGCTGTCTCCCGTTTTGGAAGCAAGTCCTGATTGGTATAGGTTGATACAAGTTCAAATCCACGAATTTTTGTCATTATTTTTCCTTTCGATACATCTATAAATTAATTCTTGTAAAACTAGCCATGCTAGCTTC
This sequence comes from Streptococcus sp. 3.1, assembly GCF_016648915.1. Taxonomy (NCBI): domain Bacteria; kingdom Bacillati; phylum Bacillota; class Bacilli; order Lactobacillales; family Streptococcaceae; genus Streptococcus; species Streptococcus sp. 3.1. The sequence continues at coordinate 25,063 of NZ_JACLQV010000001.1, forward strand.
AGACTTTTAAATCTATCCTATTATAATCTATTCGAAATAAGATGACAAAGGTAATAGTCTAATCACTTTCTCATTAAACGAAGATTGACTTTTAACCAGGAAAACGCTAACATAATAATAGATATAATACTTTTAAGGAGAATTGTCATGAAATTCATCGGACTTGTTGGTACGAATTCAAAACGTTCAACTAATAGACAATTATTGCAATATATTCAGAAACATTTTGCAGATAAGGCAGACATCGAACTTGTTGAAATCAAAGACCTCCCTGTCTTTAACAAACCCGCTAACAAACAATTGCCAGAAAGTGTCCTTGAAATCGTTAAAAAAATCGATGAGGCTGATGGGGTTATTATTGGAACACCTGAGTATGACCACTCAATTCCAGCTGTTCTCATGAATGCTTTAGCTTGGGTCTCATACGGTGTTTTCCCTCTTTTGAATAAGCCTGTTATGATTACAGGAGCATCTTATGGAACTCTAGGAGCTTCTCGTGCACAGCTACAACTTCGTCAAATTTTGAATGCTCCAGAAATCAAAGCTAACGTGCTTCCAGACGAATTCTTGCTTTCACATTCCCTTCAAGCTTTTGATAGCAACGGCGATTTAGTTGACCTCGATGTCATCAAAAAATTAGATGCTATTTTCGATGACTTCCGTCTCTACGTCAAAATTACTGGTAAACTCTCACATGCTACAGAGTTGCTACATAAAGAAGCTGAAGACTTCGACTGGGAAAGCCTATAAGACAGGAGAATATAAACTATGAAATTTGTTGGACTCGTTGGAGCAAATTATGATCAATCATATAACCGTAAACTGCTCGAATTTATCAGAAGACATTTTAAAATTAAATTTGAACTTGAAGTTTTGGAAATTGATGAAGTTCCTATGTTTAACCAAGATGAAAAATGGGATGAAAGTTTCCAACTTCGCTTACTTAATAACAAAATTACACGCGCTGACGGTGTCATCATTGCAACACCTGAGCACAATCACACTATCTCTGCAGCACTTAAATCAGTATTAGAGTGGCTATCATTCGAAGTGCACCCTTTTGAAAACAAGCCTGTAATGATTGTTGGTGCTTCTTACTACGACCAAGGAACTTCACGTGCCCAAGTGCATTTGCGTAAAATCCTTGAAGCACCTGGTGTTAATGCTTATACACTTCCAGGTAATGAATTCTTGCTTGGAAAGGCTAAAGAAGCTTTTGACCTTGAGGGGAACATTACCAACGAAGGTACTATTAATTTCCTTGAACAATGCTTAGACAATTTCATCCAATATGTAGGAGTGGTTTCTAAATTGAAAAAACCAAAACCAATTGAACCTGAAGACTTGGATTGTAACAACCCAATCGCTACAACTGTTACCGAAGTTGATCCTGACGATCCAGAGTGGGTAGAAAAAGTAGCTGAAATCACTGGTGCGGTATCTGGTGATACCTACGTGAAATTGGACCACGGTATTTTGACGGTTAATCAAATTGACATGTTCCTCAAGGCTATGCCATTTGAATTGACCTATGCCGATGATAACAACCAGTTCCTCTACTACAATAACGCCCATCAAGATCCTGATACTATGTTCGCCAAACGTGTACCGCCTCAATCTGGTAGCCGTATGTCAACTGTTCACGGCTCACTTCCACCAGCTCGTATGAAAAATGTGGAATGGGTTATCGGTACACTTCGTAATGGTAACCAAGAATATGTTCGTACGATTGTTCCAGGGTCACCTGAAGGAGTTATCAATACGCATAACTATCAGGCTATGTACTATGATGATGGTTCTTATGCAGGAATCAATGAAATCGTCTTTAACTTTAAACCATGGCTTGACTGGTATCTCGAAACAACTGGTCAACGCCTTGTCGGAGGAAGCGGTCCTTTTGCACCAGCTGCAGCTAGTCATGGCGGTAGCGATGCCACATCTGGTGCATCAGATGCGGGTGGTCATGGTGGCGACGCAGCCCCAGCCGCAGATGCCACATCTGGAGCATCCTCATATTAAGACTTGGAAAAGTTGGGACAACTGTCCTGACTTTTTTTCATGGTCATCCTAGATTAAGTTTCACTCGAGCTTGCGCATTCGCCATGCTCCATGCCACATATTTTAGAGGTAAACCTATGTCTCAATTTCAAGAAAAAGTATTCGCTGCTTGTGCTAAAAAAGAAGCTCTCTTTGACGAAAGTCTGGGGCGCTATGCCTTGCGTTCTATGCTTGCAGGAGCTTATCTTACCATGTCGACTGCTGTAGGAATTATTGGTGCGGATGTTATCGCTACAGGTATTCCAGCCCTTTCTCGTTTTGTTTTTGCCTTTATCTTTGCCATCGGACTGGTCTTCGTTCTCATATTCAATGGAGAGTTGGCTACTTCAAACATGATGTTCCTGACCAGTGGTGCCTATTATGGTAAAATCAAATGGAGCAAGGTGTGTACCATCCTCCTCTACTGTACCTTCTTTAATTTTGTCGGTGCCCTTATCTTGGCCTGGTTCTTCAACCAATCCTTCTCTTTCCAACATTTGACTGACAAGAGTTTCTTAGTTACTGCTGTCTCAACCAAGCTTGGAAAAACAGATTGGATGAACTTTACAGAAGGTATTACAGCGAATATGTTCGTTAATATTGCCATCTTGGGCTACATGCTCCTCAAAGAAGAATCTGCTAAGATTTTCATTGCGCTATCAGCTATCTTCATGTTTGTATTTTTAATTAATGAACACTTGATTGCTAACTTTGCCTCTTTCATGTTGCTCGGTTTCAACGGTGTGCGTGACGCTGTGGATAATTTCACTTTGGCAAATATTCTACGTCAGTGGATAGTCGTTTTCTTCGGAAACTGGATTGGCGGAGGTATTTTCATTGGTTTGGCATACTCTTGGCTCAATAAAACTAAAACACCTCACATTGATTAGGAGACCTCATGCGTCAAAAGACATTCATCAAACAAACCAGTCTAGCTATTCTACTCTATTTTATTTGCCTAGCCTTTGCAGTTGCCATTGATTTAATCTTTTTCAAAGTCAAAAATATGTATCATACGCCTGCTTTAGCGGCTATCTTTGCAGGCTGGGTCTACTTGGGGCTTATCAGAAAAACTAAACAATTTGGAGCTATTACCTGTCTGGGTATCTTTATGTCCCTCTTCTTCTTTGCCTCTGGGCACTTTGTTCTAGCCTTTCTTCCTAGCTTTTTAGCTGGCCTTGTCGCTGATTTTCTAGCTAAGAAAGGGAACTATGAGAATAATAAACTTAATCTACTCTCCTATATGATCTTTTCTCTAGGAAACTTAGCACCCATTATCACCATGTGGCTTGCGCCCAAAGCTTATATCGCACAACTCCTGGCCAAAGGGAAAACTCAAGATTATGTCAATCAAGTTATGGTTCCCTTTACAGGCAGTCATATCTTAATCCTGATTGGAGGAACGCTCATGGCTGCCCTCATTGGAGGCTACATTGCCCAAAATTGGCTGAAAAAATAAATGGCCGTCAGCCTTCCTAACAGAGAGTACAAGACAAACATGCTTTTCTTATGTTATAATGAGAAAGAATACAGTCTTTTTCTACTTTGTTAGAAAGGACCTAAAGGGAGACCTAATGATGAAAAAACAAAAAATCGCTGTCTTGGGCCCTGGTTCATGGGGAACTGCCCTTGCTCAGGTACTCAACGACAACGGACACGAGGTCCGTATTTGGGGAAACATCCCTGAACAAATTGATGAAATTAACGAGAAACACACCAACACCCGCTACTTTAAGGATGTGGTTTTGGATGAAAACATTAAAGCCTACAAGGAACTGTCTGAAGCCCTAGATAGTGTCGACGCTGTTCTCTTTGTTGTTCCAACCAAGGTTACTCGCTTAGTTGCTAAACAAGTTGCCGAACTTTTGGACCACAAAGTCGTTGTCATGCATGCTTCAAAAGGATTGGAACCCGGAACACACGAACGTCTTTCAACAATCCTTGAAGAAGAGATTCCTGAGGAACTTCGCAGTGACATTGTTGTCGTATCTGGTCCAAGCCACGCTGAAGAAACTATCGTTCGCGATATCACTTTGATTACAGCAGCATCTAAGGATCTTGAAGTGGCACGCTATGTCCAAGGCATTTTCAGTAATAACTACTTCCGCCTCTACACCAATTCAGATGTGATTGGTGTTGAAACAGCTGGTGCTCTTAAAAACATTATCGCGGTAGGTGCAGGTGCCCTCCACGGTATGGGATATGGGGACAATGCTAAGGCAGCCGTTATTACTCGTGGACTTGCAGAAATTACTCGTCTTGGTGTGAAACTCGGTGCCGATCCTTTGACTTACAGCGGTCTATCTGGGGTTGGTGACCTTATTGTTACAGGAACTTCTATCCATTCACGTAACTGGCGTGCTGGGGATGCGCTCGGTCGTGGAGAAAAACTAGAAAACATTGAACGTAACATGGGAATGGTTATCGAAGGTATTTCAACCACAAAGGTTGCCTACGAAATCGCCCAAGAACTCGGTGTCTACATGCCAATTACAACAGCAATCTACAAATCTATCTATGAGGGTGCTGATATCAAGGAATCTATTCTCAATATGATGTCCAATGAATTGCGCTCTGAAAATGAATGGGATAAAAAATAAAAATCTAAGGAGTTCTCATGAAGAATCAAAAAGTTAGAAAAGCTATCATCCCCGCTGCAGGACTCGGGACACGCTTTTTACCAGCTACTAAGGCCTTGGCCAAAGAAATGTTGCCAATCGTTGACAAGCCAACCATCCAATTTATCGTTGAAGAAGCCCTCAAATCAGGTATTGAAGATATCTTGGTGGTTACTGGTAAGTCAAAACGTTCTATCGAAGACCACTTTGATTCAAACTTCGAGTTAGAATACAACTTGGAACAAAAAGGTAAGACAGACTTGTTGAAATTGGTTAATGACACCACTGCTATCAACCTCCACTTTATCCGTCAAAGCCATCCGCGTGGTCTTGGAGATGCAGTTCTTCAAGCCAAAGCATTTGTCGGAAATGAGCCATTCGTTGTCATGCTTGGTGACGACCTCATGGATATCACTAATGACAAAGCAGTACCTTTGACTAAGCAGCTCATTAACGACTATGAGGAAACACATGCATCAACCATTGCAGTTATGCCTGTACCTCACGAAGAAGTTTCTTCATATGGTGTCATCGCCCCTCAAGGCAAAGGCGAAAATGGACGTTATAGCGTTGAAACTTTCGTTGAAAAACCAAATCCAGAAGATGCACCAAGTGATCTTGCTATCATCGGACGTTACCTTCTAACACCTGAAATTTTCGGTATTTTGGAAACTCAAAAACCAGGTGCTGGAAACGAAGTCCAACTGACTGATGCCATCGATACACTTAACAAGACACAACGCGTCTTTGCTCGCGAATTTACTGGAAACCGTTATGATGTCGGTGACAAATTCGGATTCATGAAAACGTCTATCGATTACGCACTTAAACATCCTCAAGTTAAAGATGACCTCAAGCAATACCTCATTGACTTGGGCCACAAACTTGAAGGCAAACCAGCTAAAAAAGACTAATATAAAAACCATCGAACCTGACATTCGATGGTTTTTTCATATGACTTAAAAATAAGTGAATCCTAGAAGAATCAGCAATAGTAAAATGTAGGTTAAAAGGGCTGTAGAACGCCAACCTTTACTAAATAAGCGACTTTCAACCTTGTTGGCCAAAAAGATAGCTGCAAGAGCACCTCCAACTAAACCACCGAGATGGCCTGTAATCCCAACACTAGGTGTAAAAAGGTTGAAGATTAAGTTAATAACAATCAAAACCAAATAATTACGGCCTAACTGATTAAGCAAGGGGCTGTGACTGTAATAACCAAGAATCACAACAGCCGCAAAAAGTCCAAACAAGGATGTCGAAGCACCAGCTGCAATAACATTAGGCGTAAAAAGTAAGGTAAAGGCATTTCCCATAACACCAGCTAACAAATAAAGCCCTAGAAAACGTGGAGTCCCAAAAATCTGCTCAGCCATTTTCCCCATAAAGTAAAGAGCAAGCATATTAAATAGAAAATGCTCAACACCTATATGCACAAAAATTGGTGTTACAAGACGCCAGAGGTTCAAGGGACTGTATTGAACGAAGGAACCATACATAGCTCCCATCTTAAAAAGGCTCAAAGGCGAAGTCGCTTGAAAGCCGTTTAAAAGATATTGACAGATAAAAGTCAACGTCGTAAGCCCCAACAATAGATAGGTTGCTGGGTATTTTTTCCACTCATTTACTGGCATGTGACGACCTCCTTAACAGGAATATCATAGCTGTCTGGTTGAAAATCATGTTTCTGGCAAGGATAAACCGTACTAACTGTATCCCCTTCAAAATCAGACAAATAGCGGTCATAGTAACCTGCTCCGTAACCAATACGATAGCCTTCATCATTGAAAACTACTCCTGGCACATGAATCAAATCAATCTCTGATTTTTCCACAGCCAAATCAGACGCAGGTTCCATCAAGCCAAAAGAGGTTGCAACAAGATTATCTGGATCATAATCCACAAAAATCATTCGACCTTGTTTATATGTTTTAGGAATCAAAAGTCGTTTACCATCCTTTAAAGCCTGATTGATTAAAAGACTGGTGTCATATTCATGAGGAAAAGACAAATAAGTCGCAATCACCTGAGCCTTTTTATAAGCAGGTAAGGCAATCAATTGCTCCAAAAGATGTTTATCTATCTTAGCCTTAGTCTCAGGTTCTTGTGAAGTTAATTGAGCCAAGACTGTTTTTCTAAGTTCATTTTTCATAGGTTTATCATATCAAAAAATCTACCAAAAGTCAGACTTGGTAGATTTTTTAGCTTTATCGACTCTGATTAGGCTTCTGCCTTGTGTTTAAGGAATTTTCCAATTTCAGCCACTGCAAAAGCGAGGGCATCTTCGTTTGGACTCATCTTAGGATGGTGAAGTGCATATGGCGTGTCGATTCCCAACCAGAACATGACACCAGGAACTTTACTAAGCAAATAACCAAAATCCTCTCCAGTCATAGCCGGTGGACAATCAATCAGGTTAACTTCTGGGCTAGCATCAAAGAAGGCCATCAACTCTTTAGCCAAGGCTGGATTATTTTCCACAGGAAGATAACCACCTTGTTTCAACATGATATCCACTTCCATACCAAAGCTAGCTGCTACACCTTCTGCAATCTGGCGCACGCGCTTCTGGATAAGGAGACTCATTTCCTGAGTAAGGGTACGAATAGTTCCATAAACCTCTGCAGTTTCAGCGATAACATTATTAGTCGTTCCTGCATGGAAAGAACCAAAGGTAACTACCCCACCCTGAATAGGGTCAACATTACGACTGACAATCGTTTGCACTTGAGTAATAAAGTAAGAAGCTGCTACAAGAGCATCATTGGCCTCATGTGGAAAGGCCGCATGTCCACCTTTCCCCTTGAAAGTAACAAGGACTTCACAAGTCCCAGCAAAAAGGGTACTTGTGTTAGTCGCAATATCACCTACCTTGAAATCTGGGCGGACGTGGAGGCCATAGAACTCATCTGGCAACCAATCTCCAAAGGCACCATCTTCATACATAAGCATACCACCAGCTTCATTTTCTTCAGCTGGTTGGAAGAGGAAGAGCATGTTATTTTTAGGCTGTACTTGAAGCATCTGGTCCAAAAGACCAAGTGCTGTGGTCATGTGCATATCGTGTCCACAAGCATGCATACGACCTTCATGAGTAGACTTAAAGTCAAGATCTGTTTCCTCTACGATTGGGAGGCCATCAATATCTGTACGCCAACCAATGGTTTTTTCAGGAGCATGCCCGTGAAGATAGACAAGAATTCCTGTACGCCAAGAACGTTGCTCCACAAAGTCCTTCCCTTCAGTCATTTCAGCAATACGTTCTAAGAGATAGGCCTGAGTTTTAAATTCTTCCAAACCAATTTCGGGAATTTGGTGAAGGTCTCGTCTGATTTTGATTAAATCAAGTGTCATGTTTTTGTCCTTTTTATTTATATTTATTTTATAGAGAATCTAGAAATAGAGGCCTTACAGGCCTCTACTATCAATATGTTACAAGTTACGCAAAGCGTCTTCGAGTGCTGTTTTTTGTTGTGTTTTTTCATCGATTTCCTTGATGATACGAGCTGGAACACCAGCTACAACCACATTTTCAGGAACATCTTGAGTAACGATAGCTCCAGCAGCAACGACTGAACCGTTACCAACTTGAACACCTTCAATAACAACAGCATTAGCACCAACAAGAACGTTGTCACCGATACGAACTGGGTCTGCTGAAGCTGGTTCAATCACACCAGCAAGGACCGCACCCGCACCGATGTGGCTGTTTTTACCAACAGTAGCACGACCACCAAGGATTGCTCCCATATCAATCATAGTACCAGCACCGATTTCAGCACCGATGTTGATAACAGCACCCATCATAACAACAGCATTATCTTCGATAGTTACTTGGTCACGGATAATAGCGCCTGGTTCGATACGCGCATTAAGGTGACGCTTATCAAGCAATGGAACAGCTGAGTTACGGCCATCTTGTTCCACAACATAGTCCTTGTTTTCAGTCAAGTTTACAAGAAGTGGTTCGATATCTTTCCAGTCTCCAAAAAGAACATTACCAAGCTTAGTGACAGAAGCTGGAACAGCGGTTGCCAATTCCCCTTCAAAAGTTACTTTAACATTCGTTTTCTTTTCAGCATTACCGATAAAAGCGATAATTTCTTGTGCAGACATTTTTTGTGCAGTCATGAGATTCTCCATTCACATAAAGTTAGGAATTATTATACCAAAAATTCTGATAATTGTCTTTGCTTTTGCCAAATAGAGTGTATTTTTATGTAAAATTTGTCTTTAGAGCCTCTATGTCAGTAATCACTCGATCTGGTTTGATTGGGGAATTCTCCAACTCTCGACGAGAATAAGGGAAGGTATTCAGCAAGATACCATCGATCCCAACTGCCTCAGCCACAGCAATATCAGTCGTCAGGTCATTTCCCACCATGACAGTCTCAGATGGCTTTAACCCATAATCATCCAAAACTTGCTTCAAAAATTCAGGTTGAGGCTTACAGATACCCACATCCGAAGACAGGTAAATGGCATCAAAGTAAGGTCTTAACTCCATTAAGTCAATCTCAGCATTAGTAAAGGCTGCTTGAGCATTAGACAAGAGATAGAGACGACAGCCCTGCTCTTTTAGAAAGGTCAAAACCTCCTTGGTATGCGGATAAGCTAACAACTGCTTACGAGATAAGACGCGAAATACCATAGCTATCAGTTGGCCCCAATCTTCTGGCTGATTATGGCAACTAGACTGAGACCGACCATCTACATAAAGCTGGTTGAAAATGTGAGCTAAATCAACTTCTGGATAAGTAACTCCTTTAATCTCTATTAACTCCTTACGAGTCTGAGCCACATGCTTAGCATAAGATTTTTTAAGACCTTCACCCTTATAATCCGCCCCATAAGCTTGGTAAAGTTGGGCTAATTTATCCCATAACATAGGATCCTTCTCATCGGTTAGGATATCAACCAAGGTACCATAAAAATCAAATATGTAGTTCTTATAGGCTCTATTTTTCATCACTTTTTACCCATTACTGAAACTTTCTTACTTATTGGTCCCATCATACACCTTTTAGGAAGACCAAACAAGCTAACTGAGATATTTTCCCATCAAAAAAATCCCAACGACTGTTAGGATTGCTTATCATCTCTAATACGACCAATCAGCAGCTCTCCCGCAACGGTTAATTGCGTCACTGAAGTCAAGTCCAAAGTATCCTTATTGGCATGGAAGAAAAGAGGTGTCATCTCAGCAAATGTTTGAACATGCTCTGATGGCATAGACCAAGTCTTAGCAATCGGCACACGCTCCAAAAGCTCACAAGACTCTTGAAAATGTTCCAGAACATCCTGGTTAGAATAAGCCTGCGCCTCCGGTAACAGTTGACGAAACTCTTTAAGATGATCTTCGTGAGGAATAACCTTGAAAATCAAGCCCTGATCAGACAAAAGTCTTCCAAATTCTTGATAATTAGCTGGTGAAAAGATATCTAAAATGACATCGATACTGTGTTCACGTAAGGGCAATTGAGCCAAATCACCAACAAACCAAGCTACATTTTTCTGAGGATTTTGACGAGCCGCAAGAAGGATAGAATCCTTAGACAAGTCAAAGGCCATGAAATCCTTGTCAAACTCTTGAGCCAACTGACGGCTATAATAGCCTTCACCACAGGCAACATCTAACACGTGCGAGTGTCCAGGAAGGTCACGCAAGCGCTCTGAAATCACCTCCAGGATAGGATCGTAATAACCTGCTGCAAGAATCTGACTCCTCTTTTCAAAAGAAGCCATATCATAGTGCTTATCTCCCTTAGTCTGTCTTAAAAAATTGACAAAGCCCTGCTTAGCTATATTAAAGGTATGCCTATTCTGACAAACCAAGCTAGACAAATCCAAATGCATTGGCACCTGACAGATTGGACAAGCAAAAAGGCTCTCTTGATCTTTAAAAACACTAAATTTGGCCATAAATCCTCCTCGACACAAAAAAAGAGCACACACCTGAAATCGCTTAGGGCTGCTGGATTCCTCCCCTGACCCGCTTCACGCACAGATGTTGCTCCGAAAAATATTATACCATAAATCGAAGTGATTGCAAGTAGAGAACTTACGATAAGACTAGCTAGACCTATTTCCTATCAGTCCCTATTATTTCCTTCGGTCAGTCTAAACTTCGATAAAACATAAGACTTACCATGGTGACATTTATGTCACTACTTTTTTATTTCTCGACACCTTATAATAAATCCATAGCTTGAGGAAAGCACCAAAAGCTAGTGACATGGCTGACTCTATTGAAAGGAGAAGTCATGTTTAACACATCTCTTAACTCGTGGTGAGAGGGTATGAGATTTAAAAACTCACCAAAAATAAAAAAAGGAGAATGACAATGATTAATAAAGAAATGAAGGCAGCTGACCTAGCCTCAGTAACAGGAGGCGGATGGAAGACTAACCTTGCCATTGGAGGGCTCTGCCTAGCTTCAGGACCTATTGGAACTATGGTATGCCTTGGAGCCTACAATGGCTACATGGACTCTGCGCGATAAAAGAAAGGACATATGAACAATGACTAAGACCATTAACAATCGTAAAAACATGACTACTCAAGAACTTGAAGCTGTATCAGGTGGAGTGGTTCCTTGGGCCGCTATTTCTGTTGGCATTGCTGCTGCAAAACTGACTTATGACCTTAGCTATGCTGCAGGTAAGTCTTTCTATAACCTCACCCACTAACTAACAGAACTCACCTGACATCTCAAAGATTTTGAGGATGATAACTCATGAAACATACAAAAAATCAAACAAATGATACTACTGCTAATCAATCACCTAAAATGAATAACTATTTACTCGTAAAAATAGCTTTAGCTGGAATTATCGGTAGCCTACTTTTGATACTCCTAATCAACCTTATCTTTCATGTACGATTAGGAACACCAATTATTGATACTAATTTGAAGTCCGCTTTTGGTACTCTAATCCTCTTTATGCCTATTTTTCTTTTAACAAGAGAAAAAGAAAAAAAATCATAGAAAGAGTGACCTAAACTGCCTTCAGGAAAACAAAAATACTCTTCTTCCATTAAAAAGTGCAAGTCCCTTTGGACTTGCACTTTTGTTTACATATCTTGCCTTGTTTCCAATTTAGCCAATCGTTTGGCTTCTTTTTTGCGTTCACGACTCTGACGGAAAAAGTCTTGCATAATCTTAGCACACTCTTCCTCCATGACACCAGTCTCTACTTCTACGCGATGGTTGAGACGCTCATCTCTTAGGATATCGTAAAGGCTACCCGCACCACCAAACTTTTGATTGCTTGCTCCATAGATCACTTTAGGAATACGAGCCAAGCCAATTGCCCCACTACACATGACACAGGGTTCGATGGTTACAAAGAGGGTACAATCTAACAAACGCCAATTGCCCACAGTCCTATTAGCCTCCTGAATAGCCATGACCTCCGCATGCATGATAGCTTGATTGAGCTCCTCACGTGCATTGTGCCCACGACCTATGACTTCGCCATCTTTAACGATGACACAGCCAATTGGAATCTCTGCTTTAACTAGAGATTTTTCGGCCTCCTTAAGAGCTTCAGACATAAAAAAGTCTTTCTCTTCTTGGGTAAAGTCAAGCATTAGTGTCACTCCCGTTCCAAGATTTGCGAGACAATATCTCACTTAGTCCTTCTATTATAGCATAAGAAAAGAAATACCGAAGACCTCCATTTTAAAGGACACAAAAAAGCTAAGACGAATCATCCTAGCTTCAAACACATTAGTCTGGTGAGTCTTAGGAATCACACCAATGTGTTCCCCCAAGGCTAGACGAAAAGTCAACGACCGCTTAACATCCTAATTCATATGTCAGTCGGAGTGTCATAGTCAATTGTCTGTGAAATCATTATACAGGCCTAGGGCCTCACAACGATAAACAAAAATGCAACTGTCTCAAACAATTGCAAGGATAGCGTTATAGTTGTGATATTTCACACTTTCCTTCCAAACAAATAATGCCTACTATAAAAGTAACTTTTATAGCTTTTTCCTTACCCATCTATAGTTTATCATGAAACCTCTATCATTTAATTTAAAAATCGGTAATAAAACAATGATATAGATTAGAAACAACTGTTAATTGTATGCATTCTTTTGAATATTTTGCTTAACATTTAAAAGGTTGATATATCAACCTTTTAGGGCTTCATAAACTATTTTTTCTAGTCTATCTACACTATTAAACACCTATCATCCTAAGTCTTATCTAATTTTACTGTTTATTAGTCTAACAAGTGTTTAATATTTTATCTCCAACAATTCTTCAAAACAAGGTATGGAACAAGATAATGATTTTTTAGAGAGGTTCTTCAAAGATGGGAGACCTAGATAGCTAGTCAAAGGATAAACTAGAAGGGAAGCTCTTCTTCCAAGACGAGGTCAGCCAAGTCATTATCAGGATTATTTTCCCTCACAGCACGCTGAGCACGACTCTCCAGAAGTTGGAAAGAGGAACAAAGCACTTCAGTAACGTAATGGGTTTGACCATCCTTATCGTACCTACGGGTACGAAGCTCCCCATCAAGAGAAATTAAACTCCCCTTGCTAGCATAAGATGCTAAGGTCTCAGCCAAACGCCCCCAGACAACCACTGTAATAAAGTCAGCCTCACGCTCACCATTTTGCGTCTTATAGCGACGATTAACCGCAACTGTGACACGTGTAAAAGACCTATCACTAGCAGTTTTTACCATTTCAGGAGTCGCCGTCAAACGTCCAATTAAAATAACTTTGTTATACATTTTTTTACCTCCACCTATCTATTCGTAAGTAGAAGTAAAAAAAGTGACAGATTTTGAAAAAGCAAGAATAAAAATAAGATATATATATCACATTATTGACTTCAATTAAATAGAAAAAAGTAAAATCTATTCGGGTGAAAAGCAGGATGAGTTCTGCAATAAATGTACTTGTCACTAAATATTAGACATCTGAAGATGAGCTGAGCTACTAGCAAAGGAAGTAGGAAGCTTGGTATGAGCTGTCGATTCAAAGAACAGTTATCGCCATACAAACTTGTCATTAGTTTACTTACTCAAATCATCCTCTGCTGACCCAGAGTTACCACTTAAAATAATTTTAACACTCCGTTTTGAAGTTGTTTTATTGATAGAAGAGAGACGAGAGTCCTTTGCCTTTTTCTTTGTAAGCTGAAATAGTTTGGAATTCACTTATTGCATACTACCAATGACCAATACTATAAAAGATAAAATATTTCCTAGCACATGAACCATCAAGGGATAGTAAATATTTCCCTTTTCATTCACATAAATAATTGAAAGGGTTACTCCGCCACCTAAGTAACCAACTGCACTGACCCACTCTGATAAAGACAAACTGTGCATATGGGTCAAGGCGAAAACAAATCCTACCACACAAATGCTTAGCCAGCTTGGCAAATGTCTCTGTAAACAATGCAATAAAATTTGACGGAAAAAGAGTTCTTCCACCAAAGGTCCAATGATACAGGCGAAAACTGCTATCAGTAGTGGTTGTTCTTTAAAGGTACTTTGTATATTAGCCTCGTTTAGTCCTTGTTCACTTAGTCCCAAAACCTGCCTCAATATTGCCGATAGTAGTCCAAAGAAAATGGTCACCAGGACAAGTAAGAGCCAGCCTTTTAAAACCCCCAAGAAAAATTTTCTTTTAGAACTTCTGACCTCTTCCCACTTTTTGAGCAATTCAGACTTAAATAAGAAGCAACCATACAAAAACATGATGGTATAAACTAAATAGGTCGTTAAAGAAGAAGGTAAGGGAGCATCAAATACTCGTATACCGTCAAAAACAAAGAGGACTGTATAGAGAATCATAAAAACAAGGACTCCCTTATGTTTGTTGTAAGCCATTGAACTTTCCTTTCTTTTATAATCATCACCAAATCTGAGTCTGACAGATAAATAAAATACAACTTGATTAATAAACTTGAAGCCACATTTTTTAGATAATTGCTCGGATAAAGTTGTTTTGGCAAATAATAGAGATTGAGAGCAATACTATTATATTTTGATGATGAACTTGGTAAGCATAAAGAGGTTCTCGAAAATTTTGAACCATTTGCCAAGACGAGCTCTCCTGAAAAAAAGCGGCTTACTTACCGCTTCTTGTCTTATTTACCCTTTCCAGTGTTTAGCTGGATCAAAAGCCTCACCGACTACTGCTGAATCATCAAGTTCAATAATACCACGTTTTTGTGGGGCATTTGGAAGTGCCAACTCACGTGGGGCACACATCATACCATAACTATCTTCACCACGAAGTTTTCCTGGGAAGATAAGGGCACCGCTAGGCATCATAGCACCAGGAAGAGCTACGATAGTTTTAAGACCAAGGGCTGCGTTTGGTGCTCCTGCAACGATTTGGACCTTCTTATCACCGATGTTCACTTGGCAGATGTTAAGGTGGTCACTGTCTGGATGTGCAACCATTTCATCAATTTGTCCAACCACAAAGACTGGACCTTGTGTATTTTCCAAACGCTCTTCAAAGCCCTCTTTAGCCAATTCCTCGTTCAAAACAGCTACATCTTGGTCTGACAAGAAAACTTGACCGTTACCTTCAATATCAATGAGGCTTGACGCTTCAAAAATATTCCAAGCAAGAGTCTTGCCTGTTTCATCAGCTGTGACACGCGCCACTTTACCTTTACGTTCTACGCTACGTTTGATGTCCTTAGTATCTTCCAAGATAACCAACAAAACGTCACCAACTTGTTCCTTATTGTATGCAAAAATCATGGGTTCTCCTTCAATAGTTCTTTTATAGATTTTAAAATCGACTGACATGCCAAGAATCGTCATTACTACCATAGCGATAACTAATCTTGTCAATTTTCCAGTCACTCTCTGTTAATTTTACGATAAATTGTTTATGGTACCAAAAGTCATTCCCATAAGAAAATTCGAGAAACATCTTAGCCTTACTCTTCATAATAAACTTAACTCGACAAGGCTCTAACACAAAATCATAGGTGCCTGGAGAACCAAAAGAAGCTGAAAAACCTCTTTTATAACAGTTATCAGTCAAGTGTTTTTGAGCTAAAGGAGTCAACTTCTCTTTAAATTCATCAAATAACTCCATTTCTCTAGGAATAGTTTGATGTGTAGGAAGATTATTTTCCTTTTTGTAGGTGTTTATTTCTTGGTGTTTTAGGAAGATATCACTTTCAATTTTGGAATGCTCTACTAAAACTTGGCATAATTCTTCGATGATCCTCTCATTTTTTTCTGTCAGATACTTTTCTTTGGTTTCTGAAATATCAAGAGAGATATTAGGAAAGTGATTGATTTTCATCTTTTAAATCTCCGACAAAAAGACATTGATTTCTTCTTTGGTTTTACGAGCTTTATTGACCAAGCGTCCCAATTCCTGACCTTTCTGAGTCACGACAAAACTTGGAATACCAAAGATATTCCAAGTTTGTGCCAAAGCCATATAATCATCACGGTTAACACGCACAAAGGTCATATCTGGATGGAGGGCTTCAATTTCAGGCATAACTGGATAGATGAACTGGCAGTCTGGACACCAATCAGCAGTGAAAAAGAAAACCACCTTTTGATCACTTTCAACATAGCTTGCCAATTCTTCAAGATTCTTAGGAATAATCATGCCTGCTCCTCCTCATAGGTCAAGATATCCTCTGCATAAACAAAGCTATAGGAACGTCCATCCTCTAAGACGATACCTCCTGTAAGTCCTGGATTTTCCTTATCAGTGGGATTTGTATAAAGAACTGCGATAGTCCCCAAGTGAGATAATTCTTGTCTAATATCTTGGATTAATGCAGCCTTCTTCATTTCTGCACGTGACTGTCTATACTTCTCTGCCATTGCCAAGAGACCTAAAGCTCCTACGCCTCCAGCAAACAAGGCCAATGTTTTACGTTTCATAAGAAACATTTTACCATAATTTTAGACGAATGGGGAGAGGCTACCTATCTCTTGAGAATCGTGCTAAAATAGTAGCAAGTACTACTCAAGGAGGATTTTATGACTACCCTATTTGACAAAATTAAAGAAGTAACCGAGCTCAGTGCTACTTCAGGCTTTGAAGCTCCTGTACGCGACTACCTTCGCAAAAACATCACCCCACTTGTAGATGAGGTCCAAACAGATGGTCTCGGTGGTATTTTCGGTATCAAGCATAGCCAAGCAGAAAATGCCCCTAAGGTGCTTGTGGCTGCCCACATGGATGAAGTTGGGTTTATGATTAAGGAAATCAAAGCAGACGGGACTTTCCGTGTCGTCGAACTTGGTGGTTGGAACCCACTGGTTGTCAGCTCACAACGCTTCACCCTACACACTCGTGACGGTCGTGTCTATCCTGTCATCTCGGGTTCAGTTCCACCTCATTTCTTACGTGCTAGTGGCGGAGCTTCAAGTCTTCCTAGTGTTTCTGATATCGTCTTTGATGCTGGTTTTGCCAACCAAGAAGAAGCAAATGCCTACGGTGTTTTCCCAGGTGATGTCATCATTCCTGAATCAGAAACAATTCTCACAGCCAATCAAAAGAATGTCATTTCTAAAGCTTGGGATAACCGTTATGGTGTTCTCATGATTCGTGAACTCTTGGAAAACGTTAAGAATCAAGAACTCAACAATACTCTAATTGCTGGTGCCAATGTTCAAGAAGAAGTTGGTTTACGTGGTGCCCATGTCTCTACCACTAAATTTGATCCTGAAGTTTTCTTTGCAGTGGACTGTTCTCCTGCAGGGGATATCTATGGTAATCAAGGTAAGGTAGGCGATGGTACCCTTATTCGTTTCTTCGATCCAGGTCACATCATGTTGCCAAATATGAAAGATTTCCTTTTGACTACAGCTGAAGAAGCGGGTATCAAATACCAATACTACTGTGCTGCGGGCGGAACAGATGCTGGTGCCGCTCACTTGCAGAATGCTGGTGTTCCATCAACAACTATCGGTGTTTGTGCCCGCTACATTCACTCGCACCAAACCCTTTATGCGATGGATGACTTCCTAGAAGCACAGGCCTTCTTACAAGCTATTGTTAAGAAGTTGGATCGCTCAACAGTAGATTTAATTAAAAACTACTAAGACAAGGAGTAACCCATGATTATAGGTTTTATCGGTGTCGGAAAGATGGCTACAGCCATTATCAACGGCCTAAATAAAAGCTCACATCGTATCATTATTTCAGGGTCTTCCTTGGCTCGTTCACGCCAGATTGCAGAGGAACTAGAGGTTGAAGCGGCTGCTTCCCATCAGGAATTGTTGGATAATGCTGACCTGGTCATCCTTGGTATCAAACCTCAAATGTTTGATAAGGTACTAGCCGATCTCAATTTCCATCAACCTATCATAAGTATGGCTGCTGGAGTGACCTTAGAACGCCTCGCTTCCCTCACCAGTCCAGACCTTCCTCTTATTCGTATCATGCCGAACCTTAATGCTCAAATTCTCAAAAGCACTACTGGTCTTTGCACTAATGATAAGGTATCCGAGGACCTTTTGGCAGTTGCCAAGGAAATCACAGACAGTTTTGGAACCACTGTTGAATTGGCTGAGAAGGACTTTGATACCTTTACTGCCTTAGCAGGTTCTAGCCCTGCCTACATCGCCCTCTTTATCGAGGCTCTAGCCAAGGCTGGTGTCAAAAACGGCCTAAGTAAGCAGGTCGCTCTGACCATTGCCACACAGACGGTTCTAGCTACTGCTGAAAATCTCAGTCTTGGTAGCGACAGTCCACATGACCTTATTGACAAGGTCTGTAGCCCTGGTGGGACTACTATCGCCGGTCTCATGGACCTTGAGCGTACAGGCCTCACCCATAGTGTAGTTTCAAGTATTGATACAACCATTGCTAAAGCCAAAAAACTATAAGAAAAAAGCTCGGAAGATTCCGAGCTTTATTTGATATATGGCGCTAAAAATTGTAAGAGTAACAACATTGAAACCGCAATGCTATTGTTAATGATATGGGCCATGATACAGTACTCTAACTTTTGAAACTTACGATATGCTATTCCAAGGGCAAGACCCATACCTGCATATACAATCCAAACACCGATACTATTCGGCATATGAACAAGGCCAAAAAGTAAACTACTAACAATCAAGCCAACAATAGAATATGGATTAAAGACGCGTCCCATGAGGAGCCCGCGAAAAACCAGCTCTTCCACAATCGGTGCCATAATTACCGTAAACGTTATGAGGAGGAAGGGATTCATATGGGCATTTTCTATGGCTGCCTGATTGGTGCTATTACTAACACCTTCCATCATCATGACCATAGAACCAATCCTAGTAACGATATAAATACCTAGGTAGGTCAAGCCAATCATACCCCAGGCCTTCAGGGAAGAAAGGGCCTTAAAGCCTTCGAAAAGCCCAAGACGTTTTCCTAAGAAAAGAGCTCCTGCGCTCATAAGAAGCAAGACAAAAATTAAGAGACAGACCAGCCTTATATCTTTGACACCTAAATAGATGGTTGGAACTTGATCAATAATTAGTATTAGGAAAGCTAGTAAAAAATAAAGAAAGCGTTTGAGAATTGACCCTTTGTTCATGAGAATCCACCTCTTTTCATCATTTATTTGTATCTTTATTATAATACAACAAAACTTACTTGACAAGACAAAAAGAGAACGAGAGGTGAATTTTTCAAGATAATATAGGCTCTTATCCTATTTTAGATAGGATGAGACGAATAAGAGCAAATCCCAATACTAAGCCATAGAGCAAGACTGATAAGACTGTAACATATGGCAACTGAATATTGACAAAGGCATATAGAGCAATCAAAGCAAAGATAAGCAAAAACTCTAAAATCAGAGTTGCAACTGCTGTCGCCATTAAAATCTGTTTATTTCGCTCATCATAGGCAGCAATATACATCTGGTGAAGACGTTTAGGATGAGTAAGCGTCGCAAAATAATAGATTGACAAGACATAAACCCCAATGGTAAGTCCTAAAACTAAGCCTAGAGCATAATCACTAAGACTGTTAGAGCGAATAATAAACAATCCCAAAACACCCAAAGACAAAAGAGAACAGGCTACTCGTGTAATGTATTTCTTAAACTCATCCTCTGTTTTTCTCTTTCCTACTAACATTTTTATTAACATATCTTAACACTCCCTTTATTATCCTTTATAAGAGCAATATAACTTTTTTCACTGACAACTTTAAACACTTATTCACCTTAAACGAAAAGACTGAGTAGTACACTTATGCTATTGTTTAAGATATGAACACCCATACTGTACTCGATACGCTTAGTCTTATAATATGTTATCGCAAGACCAGCTGACATAACACCATAGATGACAATTGTCTGAAGCGTAAATGCTGAGTGACCAGCCATAAAGAGAAGACTGGAAATAACAAGACCCGTCTTAAAGTATTTTCCAAAGAGCACCTTGGCTAAGAGTCCCCTAAAAATGATTTCTTCCATAATAGGAACGATAAAACCTACTACTGCAAACTTAAGATAGGTTGGTACGTGAATAAATATCTTATTTAAAGCATCTTGATTTTCCATAGTCGCATTGTGTGTTAACTGACCAACAAAATACCCTAGAAGATCACCTAGGAAAAAGATGACGAGATTAAGAGAAGCAATCGCAACGAGACGTCTCCAATTAATCTCTTTAAGCGATAAGAGTTTAAATCTATAAGCAATCACGATAAAAATAGCCAAACTCCCTAATGCCCAAATACCGTAACCTATTTGCTCCACAAGTGAAAACTTACCATCCTGAGTAAGTAGCGGGAAAGCACCTAATAGTGTTAAATCTAAGATTAGTAGAGTGAGCGCTAAAACAATAACACCAATTTTCTTCATTACCTGTTTAAACATATCTTTTCTCCTTAATCTTCCTCAAAAATAAAGACTTCTTCAATAGTCTTTCCAAAATACCTAGCAATTTTAAAAGCTAGTTCCAACGACGCATTATAGCGACCTTTTTCGAGTGAAATGATGGTCTGTCTCGTGACCCCCATCTCATCTGCTAAGTCTGCCTGACTAATCTTATTAGCCTTACGAAGTTCCTGAATTTTTGTTTCCATGTGGTACCTCAACTTTATCGTTTATTCTCAAATAGTTAAACTCCTTACTTTTCTTTGTTAAGTTTACTTTACATATATAGTATAGTTCACTTTACATTTTTTGTAAAGTCTCTTTTACATTTTTTATAAAGTTTTCTTTACTTATTGAATTACACATTTATAAACATAGGCGAATGATTCTGTCAGAGCATTCAAAAAAGCTGGCCAATCACTCAGCCAACTTTTCTGGTCTTATCAAATTTTTGATAACTTATTTAGTTTTAAGGCGCTCAACATCACGCGCAATCACCAACTCTTCATCTGTTGGGATAACAAATACTTTAACAGCTGACTCTGCTGTTGTAATGTCGCCTACATGTCCAAAGACATTCTTTTCAGGATCCACTTCAATACCAAACCAAGTGAGACCATCCAAGACTGAAGCACGAACTTCTGCAGAGTTTTCACCAATACCTGCTGTAAAGACGATAGCATCCGCTCCGTTCAACACACCGAAGTATTGAGCAATGTATTTACGCAAACGATCCACATAAAGATTATAGGCCAAGGCACATTTTTCATCGCCAGCATTCTTACCAGCAATGATATCACGCATATCACTTGATTTTTCAGAAATACCAAGGAGACCTGATTCCTTATTAAAGACGTGACGGATACGCTCTGCATCTGCCATTTCAGGCTCACGGTCGATAACAAATGGAATAATCGCAGGGTCAAGATCCCCAGTACGTGTTCCCATCATAACGCCACCAAGTGGTGTCAACCCCATTGACGTGTCTACTGATTTACCACCAGCAACGGCAGTAATTGAAACACCATTTCCCACATGGGCTGTGATAATCTTAGTTTCTTCAATTGGCTTACCTAACAACTTAGCTGCTTCTTGAGAAACATATTGGTGGCTAGTTCCGTGTGCTCCATACTTACGGACTTGGTAGTCTGTATAGTAACGATTAGGCACTGGATAACGGTAGGCCACTTCCGGCATAGATGTATGGAAGGCTGTATCAAAAACAGCAACACTGGTAATATCTGGGAGGAGCTCCTTAAAGGCCCGAATCCCTGAAGCTGCACCTGGATTGTGCAAAGGTGCTAAGGCTGACAATTCTTCAATCTTAGCCAAGGCATCTTCATCCACCAAGCTTGATTCTTTGAAATATTCTCCACCAGCAACCACACGGTGACCAACACCTGTAATTTCATCATAACTCTTGATAATATCAAAACGAATCAAATCATCAAGCAAGATTTTTACTGCCTGAACATGGTCAGCAATATCTAGGGTTTGCGATTCTGAACGGTCATCAAATTTTACTGTTGAAACAGAATCCTTCAAGCCGATACGTTCAATCAACCCCTTAGCAAGAACAACTTCATCTGGCATCTCATATAGTTGCCATTTCAAGCTTGAGCTTCCTGCATTAATTGCTATTGTTTTTGTCATAAGCCACCTCTTTGTAAAACGCTTTCAATAATATAGTCCTATTCTAACATGTTTTGCTAGAAAATGGAATTATCTGATTTCCATTTTTGGAAATTATCTGTAAAATCCTTGAGGATCTCTGGGTTTTGCAAATCGCTAAGTGGATAAACGAAGGTCTCTGGAGCATTTTCAGTTTGTTTTTTAAGCACGAAGATAGACTTCATGCTATGTTTATTGCCAAAAGCTGCTTCTGGAAGAGTGATAACGGCAATAATATCAGCATATCCTGATAGCCATTTCTTAAGCAAGTCACTTTGTGGGCTTGTCAAAAGATTAGTTGGTGCCAAAAGAATAGCAATACCATCTTTCTTCAGGTACTTGAGTGATTGCTCCATGAGAAGGTGATGGGCATAGGTGTGTTCACCAGTTGCTGCAACCTTGAAACGACTCGCAATCTCATCATTTGGGTAATACCCAACAGGTAGGTCACTGATAATAACATCACTCTCTTTGAGAATGTGTGGTCGAACAGCATCTTCTTGGATGTAAACTGCACTTGAATTCACCACATCAGCAATACTAGCTGACAAATCGATAAGGAGATCGTCAACCTCCATTCCCATATAATTAAGGGTTTTCTGACTATTATTTAGAAGAGTTTCAGCCAAGTTTCCTGTCCCTGAACCAATCTCCAAAATATCTAATTGGTCGTCCTTGGTCAAACCTTCGAGTAGGTAAAGAATGATAAATCCAATAGCATCTGGTGTAAATTGGTGATTGGCTTGTAAAGCTTCCAATTGCCCTAGTTTGATAAACAAGAACTGAAAAGCACGACGCCACTCCTCTTTACTTAGATCAAGAGCACGTAATTTCTCGTTGTTTTTGATGATGACTTCATTAGCTACCTCAGCCCCCAAATAATAGGAATTTTGCTCAATAAGTGCATCGTAAGCATGGGTTCCAAGATCATTTTCAATGGTTTGGACATTTTCTAACAATAGCTCAAAAGCTGTCTCAATTGCTTCAAAATTCATGATTTCCTCCGTCCTTCTATCATATCAAAAAGGGAAGAGAATTTCTATTTCTGCTCCTGTTTCTTCATATAACGATAGGTCTTGATTTGGCCTTTACTGGCAACTCTAACAATCACTTGTTTGTCCTTAACCTCATAAGTCGTAGTTCCCTGAGAAAAACTAAAAGCACCAGCTTCCTTGTCCGCCAAGTCCATGGTCATTTCTGCCATGAGATGACTTTGACTGGAAGTCATTTGCGCTTGGTTTTGTCTAGAGCTAGCAACCACCCGCTCCAGATAAACATGAAGAAGAAGTGTGAAAATGCCAGCCATAAAAAGAGCGTAGAGGAGAACGCCTCCCCTAACCTGTTTTTTCAAAAGCATAAACAAAACTCCTTTGTAGCCCATTTTTAAGAGTCACTTGGATAGTGACTATCTGGTTATTTTGACTAATCGTACTAGATTTTACATTGAAAAGCATTGGTTGGTAGCCTCGACCGTCAGCATTTGTTTTTCGAAAATCAGTAGCACTTGAAAGTCCAAAAGCCAGGTCTTGATTATCCTGCTTAACATAGAGTTTGTTCCCTTCTACCTTTACAAACTGACAACCTTCTAACTCTGCCTCCATTTGTTGAACAAATAGAAGCCAGTCTTGGTTTTCTTGTTGCTTGACCTGCTTAACATTGCTCACCAATACTGTGGTCAGACCTTGATAAACTTGAATTGAACCAGCAATCACCAACAAGGCTACTAGACATTCCAAGAGGGTAAAGGCGCGGACCTTACTATTTAGAGACATGAATAATCTCCTTTCCTGATTCATAAACCGCGATACCTTGCTTGCTACGTTTTACTGTCACTGTGATACCATTTAAGGTCAACTGATCCTGTTTGGTCTGAACTGCCATGGTTGCCACACTCAAAACCTCCTGTTGGTGGAGATTCCTAGCCATTAACCTACGATTGGTATTGATTTGATCTAATATAAGACCACTGACAAGCACTAAGACAGCCATTGCTACCAGGCTTTCGATAAGAATATAGCCTCTAAGAGACCGTCTTTTTATATTTACCACTGCCCATGTTAAGCTGATAGGTCACCACCTCCTTATCACTTGAAAAACGAATCTTGGTGAGGCTCGAGTTGCCTCCTTTGGCATCAAACATTAGCGTCTGCCCCTTATCAAGATGAATACTTTTAGGAATCACCAGACTGGATTTTCCGTTACTGATTTTATCCTTGGTCAACTGCAATTCAACATTGGCCCCTTCTGCCGCTGCCAAGCGCTGACTATCTCGGTATAGGTACTCAAAGCGCAGATAAAAAAGGTTAGTTTCAACCTGTTGAAAAATACCTGTCACTGAGCCTGACAAACTCAGAGTGAGAAAGGCAACCACTGCTAGTGTCACCAGACTCTCCAACAAGGTGAAGGCTCTAATTGGCCACTGAGCGGCTTTCGCCACCATGTTTCGCATAGTAATCATTGTATGAATCTGCCTGTTTTTGCGTGATTTGACCTTCTGAAACAAGAGCTGCTAAGCTAGCTGTCTTGTTATTCTTCATTTCATAAAGTTCTGCTTGAGAATCCACGACCTTGACCACAGCCGCATTTCCAGTCTCTTTAACAGAATCCTTCTGCTTACTCAAGTTAGGAACAAAAAGCAAGAGGAGAATACTGATAATGAGAAGCACGACTAGCATTTCAATTAACGTAAAAGCTCGTAGTTTAACGGCATTCAATTTTTTAAACATCATTTTCATGATATCATTCCTTCCATATTTTGATACATTGGTAATAGCATGGCTGCATAGATCATTACAATCACGACAGCAACAATAACAAAAATGAGGGGTTGCACAAAGGTTGTTGCCTTATTAAGACGGTTAAAGAAAGCCTGCCAAACCTCTTCAGCATAGACTTCTAACTCATAGCCCAACCTAGCATTAGCCTCTCCATAAGCAATAATCAAGGATAGTTCCTTAGTGAAAAAAGGGTGAGTAGCAATACGGTCAGGAAAACTCTGTCCTAGCATCAAGGCCTCTTCTAAATCAGCCCCCAGCTCACGAAAGAGCTTGGACTTTTGCTCTTGCATAAGAGAAACCAAGTCTAACAGGTCAATGCCTTGTCCTAAGAGATTTCCCCATTCCCTAGCATAATAGGCGGTCGTATATAGCCTGACAGTTTGGCCTATGAAAGGGATTTTTGCCATTCGTCGATAAAAGACAAGGGCTGGCTGGTGTTTGACCCATAGATAAAGAATTAAGCTTAATACAAGAAGTCCACACAAACCCACAAAGAAGAGCTGGGGAAAGATTTGAACCAACTGTACAGCCCAATTATCCTTACCATCACCCTCTAACAGTTGAGGCAAAAGATAATTTTTAAGTCCTAACATAATCAGAATCAGGAAACCCAGGAGTAGGATAGGGTAGGTCGCTACCTCCATGAGTTTCTTACGAACCTTGGTCATGCGAAGCATGTAGGTTTCAATCTTGGTTAAACTCCCTAGAAGATTACCGTGCTTATCAGCAAGGGCAATCTGAGTAACAATATTGTCCGAAAAACCCACTGACGCAAACATCTGGTCTAGCCTGTCGCCTCGCATTAAGCTTGCTTTCATAAGAGATAATGACGATTCTTTCAACAAGTGACTTCGCTCCAAAAAGGCTACGATTTCAGTTAAAGTAAACCCTGCCTTTAGAAGTTGTTTGAAAAGCTGGATAACCTTGACTTGCTGATTAATCTTTAATTTTTTCCCCTTGGATATCCCCTTCAGTGAGATATCCTTGTTGAACCAAGCCTTCCAACTGTTGGTTCCAGCTGGTTGACGAATGGCTTTGGAAATTTTCACTGGCAAAATCAATCACACCTCCTCCCTTAATCAAACGCATATAGGCAATCCCTTGAAGAGCATTATCCAACTCAGACTTATCTACACCAAGGTCCAGAAGACGCTCATAAACACCTGCCACACTCTTTGCGTGAATAGTTGAAAGAACAGTCACTCCTGTCAGACTAGCTCTAATAACCGCTCGAGCAGTCTCCTTATCTCGAATTTCTCCAATAATCAAAACATCCGGGCGGTGACGTAGTGATAGCTTAATCAAATTATCATAGGTCATGTCAATTGCCTGATTTACCTGGAGTTGCAAGACATTATCCTGTTTAATTTCCACAGGATCTTCAATCGAAATCACCTGCTGTCCCTTAAAACGCTCCTGAACCAATTCATGCATAAGCGTAGTCTTTCCAGAACCTACGGGACCTGCAAAGAGATACAAGCCACGATAATCCAAAGCATCCATAATCGGCTGGATTCCTTGATTCCAATACACCAATTCTCGACGTTCGGAATGTAGAACACGAATAACTAAACTTTCTAAGCCGCGATAATCCCCAACGGTTGATAAACGCAGAGAAACCCTTTGACCATCACCACAATCATAGTCACAGGAACCTAGTTGACTCCTACGCTTCTCACCCACCATCATTCCCGCCACAAATTTAAAGTGACCAATAAGACTAGCCATGAAATCAGGCCGATATACATCAATTAATCTCCTCTCCTGGCCAACTCGCATATAGAGCTCGTAATTATCCTGACGTGGAATGACATAGATGTCTTGAGCCCCACAACTATCAGCATTTTTGATCATTTCCTTAGCAAATTCTGTTACCATAAGGACCTCCTCATAGACCTATTCGTAAAAAGTTTAAGAAAATGAAAAGAAGCCCGAAAAAATTCGAGCTTCTGCATTGTTTAACGTTTAATTTTACAGTGGGCATGATTTGGAAGGTCATTTCGCTTTTCATATCCCGGACGGTATTTTTCCTCAGGAATTTCCTGCCAATCATCCAAAAGAGCAATCGATTGATAGACCTGCAGATATTCGTCACACTCCTCACACCAGTGTTTATCCTCTTGGTCCCAAAAAGCAGTCATGACACTACTACGGCTGATATAACTTGGCAAGGTTTCTTCCATGGCAAACCAAAGTTTTTTATAGTACTTGAGGGCATCATAAAAATTTTCAAATTCCTTAGTACTGATGATATCTTCTTGCCAGCCTTCTAAGAACCACCACGGTTCCAAATCCCCTTTCATTTCAACTACTTGGTACATTTTTCTTTCTCACTTCATCTTTGGTGTTCCTATTATACAAAATTTTCTGGAAAAGATAAAAAAAATGGTTTTATATTTATCAAAAATTGAAGAAATTCTAGTCATATAAATACGAAAAGAACTCACAATTCATTGTGAGTTCTTTTGATTTCGTTTTAGTCTTCAGATGATTCCACAATTGCTTCATCAACAGCAATGTTTTCAATAACTTCAACTTCGTTAACTGAAAGTGGTTCAATGTTACGGTAACGAGCCATACCTGTACCAGCAGGAATAGTCTTACCAATGATAACATTTTCTTTAAGACCAAGGAGATGGTCTTTCTTACCACGGATAGCTGCATCTGTAAGCACACGTGTTGTTTCTTGGAAGGAAGCCGCTGACAAGAATGAATTTGTTTCAAGTGAGGCTTTCGTAATACCAAGAAGGACTGGACGAGATGTTGCAGGAACACCACCAGAGATAACAATATCCTTGTTAGCATCTGTGAAGTCAGAAATGTCCATAAGTGTACCTGGAAGGAGATCTGTATCACCTGGATCCATAACACGTACTTTACGAAGCATTTGACGAACCATTACTTCGACGTGTTTGTCACCGATTTCTACCCCTTGGCTACGGTAAACTTTTTGTACTTCTGCAAGAAGATAAGTTTCAACTGACAAGGTATCACGCACTTCAAGGAGACGTTTAGGTTGGATTGACCCTTCTGTCAAGGCTGCACCACGGTGTACTTCGTCACCCACTTCAACTTTCATACGAGCTGTAAATGGAACAACGTATTCACCCATTCCAGTCTTACCTTGAACGAAGACTTTCTTAGTACGTGTTGCGGCATCTTCTTCGATTTCAATAACAGTACCTTTAACTTCAGTGATAACCGCTTCCCCTTTAGGGTTACGTGCTTCAAAGATTTCCTGAATACGTGGAAGACCCTGTGTGATATCGGTGTTTGAGGCTACCCCACCGGTGTGGAAGGTACGCATAGTAAGCTGTGTACCAGGTTCCCCGATAGATTGAGCGGCGATAGTACCAACTGCTTCACCAACTTCAACCGCATCACCTGTTGCCAAGTTGATACCGTAACAGTGACGGCAGACACCGTGACGTGTGTTACATGTAAAGACTGAACGGATAGTTACTTCTTCAACACCAGCATTGACAATAGCAGCAGCCATGTCTTCAGTAATCAAAGTATCTGGACCTACGATTACTTCACCTGTTGTAGGATTCTTAACTGATTTCTTAGTGTAACGACCTTGAAGACGTTCTTCAAGTGTTTCCGTAACTTCTTTACCGTCAGTAATCGCACGGATGAGAAGACCACGGTCTGTTCCACAGTCATCTTCACGGATGATAACATCTTGGGCAACGTCAACCAAACGACGAGTAAGGTAACCTGAGTCGGCTGTCTTAAGGGCCGTATCGGTCATACCTTTACGCGCACCGTGAGTAGAGAAGAACATTTCCAAAACGCTCAAACCTTCACGGAAGTTTGAAAGGATAGGCAATTCCATGATACGTCCGTTAGGAGCAGCCATCAAACCACGCATACCGGCAAGTTGAGAGAAGTTAGAGATGTTACCACGAGCTCCTGAGTCCATCATCATAACGATTGGGTTCTTAGGATCTTGTGTCTCAATCAGACGTTTTTCAAGTGCTTCTTTCGCTTCACGCCATGTTGTTGTAACAGCAACATAACGGTCATCATCTGTCATCAAACCACGACGGAAGGCCTTGTTAATTTCTTCAACACGGTGGTGAGCAGCATCAATAATTTCTTGTTTGTTATCGATAACTGGGATATCGGCGATACCCACTGTCAAACCAGCAAGTGTTGAGTGGTAGTAACCAAGGTCTTTCAAACGGTCAAGGAAGGCTGATGTTTCAGTCGTACGAAGACGTTTGAAGGTTTCAGCGATGATGTTACCAAGATTTTTCTTCTTGAATGGCGCATTAATTTCCAAACTATCAATAACTGTTTGGATATCTTGACCTGGTTCAAGGAAGTACTTATCTGGTGTACTATCTGTCAAGTTCTCATTTGTTGTTTCTTGAAGATATGGAATTTCTGCTGGAATGATTGAGTTAAAGAGAATCTTACCAACAGTTGTAACCAAAATCTTGTGAAGTTGGTTTTCTTTCCAAGGTTTATCAGGCATGCTGTCTACTGCGATACCGACACGGCTATGCAAGTGAACATAACCATTACGATAAGCCATAACTGCCTCATCAATATCCTTGAAGACCATACCTTCACCCTCACGGCCGTCTTCTTCCATAGTCAAGTAGTAGTTACCAAGAACCATATCCTGAGATGGCGTTACGACCGGTTTACCGTCTTTAGGGTTAAGGATGTGTTCAGCCGCAAGAAGGAGCAAACGTGCTTCAGCTTGAGCTTCTTCAGACAATGGAACGTGGATGGCCATTTGGTCACCGTCAAAGTCGGCATTGTAGGCCTCACATACCAATGGGTGAAGACGAAGGGCCTTACCATCAATCAAGACAGGTTCGAAGGCCTGGATACCCAAACGGTGGAGGGTAGGTGCGCGGTTAAGAAGTACTGGGTGTTCCTTGATAACATCTTCAAGAATATCCCAAATACGTTCATCACCACGTTCAACCATACGTTTAGCGGCTTTCACGTTACCTGCGTATTCACGCGCAACGATTTCACGCATCACAAATGGTTTGAAAAGTTCGATGGCCATCAAACGTGGCACACCACATTGGTACATTTTAAGTGTTGGACCAACGGCGATAACGGAACGTCCAGAGAAGTCAACACGTTTACCAAGCAAGTTTTGGCGGAAACGACCTTGTTTACCTTTAAGCATGTGGCTCAAAGATTTAAGTGGACGACTACCTGGTCCAGTGATTGGACGACCACGACGACCGTTGTCGATCAAAGCGTCAACCGCTTCTTGGAGCATCCGTTTTTCGTTTTGCACGATGATACCTGGGGCATTCAATTCAAGCAAACGAGCCAAACGATTGTTACGGTTGATAACACGACGATAAAGATCGTTCAAGTCAGATGCCGCAAAACGTCCACCATCCAATTGAACCATTGGACGAAGGTCTGGTGGCAATACTGGCAAGATGTTAAGCACCATCCATTCTGGTTTGTTACCAGACTTGTAGAAGGCATCAAGAACGTCCAAACGACGAACAGCTTTAACACGTTTTTGACCAGTTGCTGTTTTCAACTCTTCTTTGAGTTCAGCAATTTCAGCTTCCAAATCTACTTGTTTCAAGAGATCTTGGATAGCTTCGGCACCCATTTTAGCGACAAATGAACCATGTCCATACTCTTGCAATTTTTCACGATATTCACGTTCTGTCAAGAGAGATTTTGGTTCAAGTGGTGTTTCCTTTGGATCAATAACCACGTAAGCTGCGAAGTAAATAACTTCTTCAAGCGCACGAGGACTCATGTCCAAAGTCAATCCCATACGAGAAGGGATTCCCTTGAAGTACCAGATGTGTGATACTGGTGCTTTCAACTCGATGTGACCCATACGTTCACGACGAACCTTAGCACGTGTTACTTCAACACCACAGCGGTCACAAACGATACCTTTATAACGGATACGTTTGTATTTCCCACACGCACATTCCCAGTCTTTGGTAGGACCAAAGATCACTTCGTCGAAGAGACCTTCGCGTTCTGGTTTGAGCGTACGGTAGTTGATTGTTTCAGGTTTCTTAACTTCACCATAAGACCATGAACGGACCTTAGTTGGTGAAGCTAGTGTGATTTGCATACTTTTAAATCGATTTACGTCAACCACTAGTATTACCTTTCTTTTGTTCTATTGACAATAGCAGCGCTATTCTCACCTTTATCAGCTACCTTAGCAGAGAGAGTGAGCTCCCTCTCTAAAGCTTATTTTATTCTGTTTTATCTGAAGCTTCTTCTTTAGCTTTTTCTAATTCAGCAGCTTCTTTAGCTTGTTGTACACGTGCTTTTTCAAGATCATCAACGTGCATGACATCATCGTCTTCACCTTCATCAAGATCACGTAATTCAACTTCGTAGTCATCCTCATCAAGGACACGCATATCAAGACCAAGTGATTGCAATTCTTTAACAAGTACTCGGAATGATTCTGGTACACCTGGTTTTGGAATTGGTTTACCTTTAGTGATAGCTTCATAGGCTTTCAAACGTCCGTTAACGTCATCTGACTTGTAAGTCAAGATTTCTTGAAGGATATTTGATGCACCATAAGCTTCAAGGGCCCAAACCTCCATCTCACCGAAACGTTGTCCACCAAATTGTGCTTTACCACCAAGAGGTTGTTGGGTAACAAGTGAGTAAGGACCTACTGAACGAGCGTGAAGTTTATCATCAACCATGTGGTGAAGTTTGATCATGTACATGACACCAACTGACACACGGTTATCAAATGGTTCACCTGTACGTCCATCGTAAAGGATTGTCTTAGCATCACTATCCATACCTGCTTCACGAACAGTATCCCAGAGATCTTCTGAGCTTGCTCCATCAAAGACTGGTGTTGCGATGTGGATACCCAAGTTACGTGCAGCCATACCAAGGTGAAGTTCCATAACCTGACCGATGTTCATACGTGATGGCACCCCAAGTGGGTTCAACATGATATCAACTGGTGTACCGTCTGGAAGGTAAGGCATGTCTTCAACCGGAACAATACGAGAAACAACCCCTTTGTTACCGTGACGACCGGCCATCTTATCTCCGACCTTGATCTTACGTTTTTGAGCGATGTAAACACGAACAAGCATGTTAACACCTGATTGCAATTCATCACCGTTTGCACGTGTGAAGATTTTAACATCACGAACGACACCATCACCACCGTGAGGTACACGGAGTGACGTATCACGTACTTCACGAGATTTATCACCAAAGATAGCGTGGAGAAGACGTTCTTCAGCAGAAAGGTCTTTTTCACCCTTGGGTGTTACCTTACCAACAAGAATGTCACCTTCTTTAACCTCAGCACCGATACGGATAATACCCATTTCGTCAAGGTCTTTGAGGGCTTCTTCACCAACGTTTGGCAATTCACGTGTGATTTCTTCAGGCCCAAGCTTTGTATCGCGTGTTTCTGATTCGAATTCTTCCAAGTGAACAGATGTATAAACGTCATCTTTCACAAGACGCTCACTCATGATAACGGCATCCTCGAAGTTGTAACCTTCCCATGTCATGTATGCGACGATAGGGTTTTGACCGAGGGCCATTTCTCCACCTTCCATAGATGGACCATCAGCGATAAAGTCACCTTTTTCAACAATATCGCCAACCTTAACCAAAGTACGTTGGTTATAGGCAGTACCTGAGTTTGAACGACGGAATTTTTGAATAGTATAAACATCAAGAGAACCATCTTCACGACGAACTTCAACTTTATCAGCATCAGAGTAGACAACTTTACCGTCGTGTTGGGCGATAACTGCAGCTCCTGAATCGTGGGCAGCTTGATATTCCATACCAGTACCAACATAAGGTGCTTTAGGATCAATCAAAGGCACAGCCTGACGTTGCATGTTGGCACCCATAAGGGCACGGTTAGAGTCATCGTTTTCTAAGAAAGGAATACATGCTGTCGCAACGGCAACTACCTGTTTAGGAGAAACATCCACGAAATCTACAAGGTGTGATGGGTACTCTTGGTTATTACCTTGGTGACGACCCATAACGATTTCTTCTGCAAATGTTCCATCTTCGTTCAATTTAGAGTTAGCCTGAGCAACTGTGTACTCATCTTCTTCATCAGCAGTCAACCAAACCACTTCGTTGGTTACTTTACCAGTTGCACGGTCAACCTTACGATATGGTGTTTGAATGAAACCGTACTTGTTAAGGTGTCCGTATGAAGACAAGTTATTGATCAAACCGATGTTAGGTCCTTCAGGTGTTTCAATTGGACACATACGACCGTAGTGCGTGTAGTGCACGTCACGAACTTCATATCCGGCACGGTCACGTGTCAAACCACCAGGTCCCAAGGCTGACAAACGACGTTTGTGTGACAACTCTGACAATGGGTTGTGTTGGTCCATGAACTGTGACAACTGTGAAGAACCGAAGAATTCTTTAACAGCTGCAGTTACAGGGCGAATATTGATGATTTGTTGTGGTGTCAAGACTTCGTTATCTTGAACTGACATACGCTCACGTACGTTACGTTCCATACGAGCCAAACCAATACGGAATTGGTTAGCAAGCAATTCACCAACGGCACGGATACGACGGTTACCAAGGTGGTCGATATCGTCTACTTTACCGATACCTTCAGCAAGGTTGAGGAAGTAACTCATTTCAGCCAAGATATCCGCTGTTGTCAAAGCACGAACTTTGTCATCTGGGTTGGCATTACCAACAATTGTAACCACACGATCTGGATCATTTGGTGCAACAACCTTGAATTTTTGAAGAACAACAGGTTCTGTAACCACCGCATAATCGTTTGGTGTGTATACAAATTTGTTCAAATCACCATCCAAGTATTCTGCGATTGAATCAATCACATCACGTGTCATTTCAGTACCAGCTTCAACAAGGATTTCACCTGTTTCAGGATCTACCAAGTTTTCAGCAATTGTTTGTCCCAAAAGACGTGTCTTGATGTTAAGTTTTTTATTGACTTTGTAACGACCAACAGCAGCCAAGTCATAACGACGTGGATCAAAGAAACGAGCTACAAGCAAGCTACGTGAGCTGTCGGCAGTTTTTGGTTCACCTGGACGAAGACGTTCATAAATTTCTTTAAGCGCTTCATCAGTACGTGAATCTGCTGGGTTTTTGTGGATATCTTTTTCAATGGTATTACGAACCAACTCGCTATCACCAAAGATATCAACAATTTCGTCATCACCTGAGAATCCAAGCGCACGCACAAGCGTTGTGAATGGAATCTTACGTGTACGGTCGATACGAGTGTAGGCAATGTCTTTTGAATCTGTTTCAAGCTCAAGCCATGCCCCACGGTTAGGGATAACTGTTGATCCATAACCCACTTTACCGTTTTTATCAACCTTATCGTTAAAGTAAACACCAGGTGAGCGCACCAACTGAGAAACGATAATACGTTCACCACCATTGATGATGAAAGTACCCATCTCAGTCATAATAGGGAAATCTCCGAAGAAGACTTCCTGAGTTTTGATTTCACCAGTTTCTTTGTTAATAAGACGGAAAGTCACAAAGATAGGTGCTGAGTATGATGCATCGTGGATACGAGCTTCTTCAAGTGTATACTTAGGCTCTTTCAATTCGTAACCAACGAATTCCAATTCCATAGTGTCTGTGAAGTTTGAGATAGGAAGTACATCCTCAAAAACCTCTTTAAGACCAGTATCCAAGAATTCTTTGAATGAATCCGTTTGGATTTCAATCAAGTTTGGTAAATCAAGAACTTCTTTGATTCTTGAAAAACTACGACGGGTACGATGTTTCCCGTATTGAACGTCATGTCCTGCCAAGTCTTCTACTCCTTTTCTACATTCGAGACCTGCTTTGCAAGTCGTGCACTTTAAATATTTGTCTTCTGCCTTGTTCAGTCGCTTGTCCCATTAACAAGTGATTAAACACTAACATCCACTTATCTGATCAAGGATAAGCAAAACTCTTAGTATTTGAATTTTTAGAACCTTTAAATATGAGTTACAACACTTGAAAATCCTAAAAATAAGCACAAAAATAGCAGCTAAATCTGACCGAAAAAACGTTGATTTAACTGCTGTATCTCTTGATTGGACAATATTTCAACCAAGTAAGACGACAAATAGTTGTCTATATTATACCTAATTTTTTGCTTTTTTGCAAGTTTTCTTGGGAATTCCTAATGCCCTCCAAGAATGCTAGACCAGGCTTTTTGATAGTCACTGTCAGTTCCACCAATAGCAAATTTGTAGGTTGTATCTCCAGGCCCATTTTTAGCCCAATAAGTATCGACCATTTCACCACTTACAGAAACATTACGACCATTGACAGACACTGTTGCTGGTTTAAGGCCTGTTGATTTGAGCACACTTGCCTTAATAGCACTTGAATCGATATTAAACTTATCTCCCGTTTTAAAAATACCTGGATTGGCATTGTAGATGGCGGAAGTTAAACGAGCCATATATTGCGCATTGTAGGTGTAACCCGTTTTAGAATTGGTTGGTGTATTATTGTCATAACCAGCCCAACCACCAAGAGTAATACCAGGCGTTGAGACGATCAACCAAGCATCTGCAAAGTTATCTGTCGTTCCTGTTTTACCCATCCAGTCAGCTGAGGCTGCTGCACCATTGACATTTTTCAATTCAGAATGAAATTGAGTTGTCGCTCCCTTAACCACAACTTCCTTGAGCAGGTTATCCATGATGCTAGCCGTAGCTCTTGAAAAGACTTGAACCCCTTCAGATTTATGCTGATAGATAACTTCGCCAGTCCGGTCAGTAATACTATCAATCATATGACCCTTCTCATAGACGCCACCATTTGAAAGCATCTGATAGGCATTTACTTGCTGGGCAACCGTGGTTTCAATTCCCCCGCCAAGAGGTAAACTCTCGATATTGTAGTTAGCAATCTTATAACCCATCTTGGTCATGTAACCCTCAACGTCAACATCATGACGTTGAAGCATTTGATATGTCCAAAAGGCTGGAATATTCCACGAGGTATTGAGTGCCTCTTGGAGGTTCATCATAGCTGTACCCTTATCACCATCATGGAGAATAGGCGTTCCACCCGTAAAATTAGTTGGGTAGTTAGAAAGGATACTTGAGCTACCCATTAAACCTTGATCAATAGCAATTCCATAAGCAATAATAGGCTTAATAGATGAGCCTGGGGAGCGTGCCGTATCAAAAGCATGATTATTTTGATTATTTTCGTAACTACGACCACCAACAAATCCTAGAATTGCTCCAGTCGCATTATCCATGAGCACATTTCCGACTTCAACTCCACTATTTCCACCTTGGTCGAGGAGGCCACCATATTGACTCGCAGCATCTTGCATCGCATTATAAACTGCATTATCAATAGTTGTCTTAACGCTGTAGCCACCGGTTTGTAGCTCTTGTAGGGCCCTCTCACGATAGCTTTCCTTGGTCTTATCATTTTTCAAATCTTGACTCGATACCTTGTCACGTTTAACTAGATAATCATACATGACATCCTGAGCCTCAGACATGACAGAATAGTACAAATAGTCATGACTTACGGCATCAGACTTCTCACCAGCCTTGAAATCTTTAGTGATATCATAATCCTTATAGCTTTCATACTGCGACTTATCTAGATAGCCACCGCGATAAAGATTGTAGAGTACATCTTGC
Organism: Streptococcus sp. 3.1; assembly: GCF_016648915.1. Classification (NCBI taxonomy): domain Bacteria; kingdom Bacillati; phylum Bacillota; class Bacilli; order Lactobacillales; family Streptococcaceae; genus Streptococcus; species Streptococcus sp. 3.1. The sequence goes on from NZ_JACLQV010000001.1 coordinate 61,652, forward strand.
TGACGTGCTAAGCCATAAGAAAGATCCTCTGCATTTTTTAATTGACCGTCAGCTGTATAAGGTGAGTAGACAATCGGGCTCTGTGGCAAACCTGCCAGATAAGCCGCCTGAGGAACTGTCAAATCCGCTGCAGATACCCCAAAAATACCTTGAGCAGCCTCCTCAATACCAGCAATATTTTTCCCCTTGTTGTTACGTCCAAAAGGAGAAACATTCAGATAATCGGTTAAAATTTCATTTTTAGAAGCGCGACGCTCCAATTGTAAGGCATAGATAATCTCTGCTGCCTTACGTTTAAAGGTTGGCGCATCGCCTGTTACCTGTTGCTTGATTAACTGCTGCGTTAGCGTCGAACCACCACTTGAAGAGCCAACCCCCAAAACTGATGACACCAAAGCCCTAAAAACTGCCTTTGGTACAACACCCTTATGCTTTTTAAAATTTTCATCCTCAGTCGCAATGATGGCATTTTTGACATTGTTAGAAATCGCATCACTCTCAATAGGTGTTCTCAGCAAGTCAGTATCAATATCCGCAATCTTCTTGGAATCAGAATAGCTCATCGAAGATACCAAACTAACCTCACTAATCTGATTCAACAAGGTTTTGTCCTTAATCGACGGAACAGACTCAATTTGACTCCCCAGATAACCCAAACCAATTCCTGCACCGAATAAGGTAAGAACGATAATAACCACATAAAAGAAATCAGACAAGAGCTTTAAAGTTTTTAAGAAAACATCACCCATGTCTAAGAGTGTCATCCCATCCTCAGGCGACTTCCGTGCTTGCTTACGATTCCACTTAGATCCAGTCGTAGCTTTCCTTTCTTTAAAAGATTTATCTCCTCTTTTAGACCTAGAACTAGCAAACTTTGTACGAATAGTCTGCCCTAGTCGCCTAAAATAATTTATTATTTTTTCAAAATTCATAGAAATACCTCAAAGCCTATTATAACAAACTTTGACAAAGCTTGCATAGGGTTGCTTTCTTTTGGTATAATGGTTCAGAATATACTTTACTGGAGAATATCATGACAATTTTTGAAGAACTAAAAGCACGTGGCTTGATTTTTCAAACCACTGATGAAGAAGCCCTTGTAAAAGCCTTTGAAGAGGGACCAGTCTCATACTACACTGGTTATGACCCAACAGCAGACAGTCTCCACCTTGGACACCTTGTCGCTATCCTTACAAGTCGCCGGCTTCAATTGGCTGGACACAAACCTTACGCCCTCGTTGGTGGTGCAACAGGTTTGATTGGTGACCCATCATTTAAAGATGCTGAACGTAGCCTGCAAACCAAAGAAACTGTTGAAGGTTGGGTTGAAAAAATCCAAGGACAACTCTCTCGTTTCCTTGATTTTGAAAATGGTGACAACAAGGCCGTTATGGTCAACAACTATGACTGGTTTGGTTCAGTCAGCTTCATTGATTTCTTACGTGACGTAGGTAAATACTTCACAGTTAACTACATGATGAGTAAGGAATCTGTTAAGAAACGTATCGAAACAGGTATCTCTTACACTGAGTTTGCCTACCAAATCATGCAAGGTTACGATTTCTATGAACTCAACGATAAGTACGGCGTAACCCTCCAAATTGGTGGTTCTGACCAATGGGGTAACATGACAGCAGGTACTGAGCTCTTGCGTCGTAAAGCAGATAAATCTGGACACGTCATCACTGTACCACTTATCACAGATTCAACTGGTAAAAAATTCGGTAAATCAGAAGGTAACGCTGTCTGGCTTGATGCTACTAAAACAACCCCTTACGAAATGTACCAATTCTGGCTCAACGTCATGGATGATGACGCCGTTCGCTTCTTGAAGATTTTCACTTTCTTGTCACTTGAAGAGATCGAAGAGATCGGTAAAGAATTTGACCAAGCTCGTCATCAACGTTTGGCACAAAAGGTTTTGGCTCGTGAAGTTGTTACTTTGGTCCACGGTAAAGAAGCTTACGAACAAGCTGTTCACATCACTGAACAACTCTTCGCTGGTAACCTTAAAGCTCTCTCAGCACGAGACCTTAAAGTTGCCCTTAACGGTGTCCCAACTTATGAAATTTCTGCAGATGAAAATCTGAACATCGTTGAACTTCTCGTCAATGCAAAAATTTCACCATCTAAACGTCAAGCACGTGAAGATGTCCAAAACGGCGCTATCTACATCAACGGTGAACGTGTACAAGACTTGGATTACACTCTCTCAGACACAGATAAAATTGATAATGAAATTACTGTTATCCGTCGTGGTAAGAAGAAAAACTTTGTCTTGACTTACTAATTTATAGCTATTCTCACTCCTTAATGGAGTGAGTTTTTTTGTTGCACTATATTTTACAATTTATCTACCAAAAAAGAGCAGTAGGATTGATTCCCAACTACTCTCTTCAGAACACAAAAAACCAGCACTAGGCCGGTTTTCGAGACTATCACATTAGTTATAGATTTTGAATGCGTCGTCGTCGTTTTGACCAACGAATGGCATTGCTTTACGCAATTCAGCACCAACTTTTTCGATTTCAAGGTTAGCAGCTTCTTCACGGTAAGCAGTAAGTTTTGGACGTCCAGCCTTGTAGTCGTTAACGAAGTCGTTAGCGAATTTACCATTTTGGATGTCAGCAAGAACTGCTTTCATATTTTCTTTCACTTGTTCAGTGATAACACGTGGACCTGATACGTAGTCACCGAATTCAGCAGTGTTTGAAATTGATTGACGCATTTTCTTGAATCCACCTTCGTAGATCAAGTCAACGATCAATTTCATTTCGTGAAGCACTTCAAAGTAAGCCAATTCTGGAGCATATCCAGCTTCAGTCAAGACTTCAAAACCAGCTTCGATAAGGGCAGTCAAACCACCACAAAGAACTGCTTGTTCACCAAACAAATCTTCTTCAGTTTCTTCTTTGTATGTTGTTTCAAGAAGACCAACACGTGCTGCACCAACACCTTTACACCAGTCCATAGCGATGTCTTTAGCGTTACCTGTAGCATCTTGGTATACTGCGTAAAGTGCAGGAACACCAAAACCTTCTTCAAATGTACGACGTACCAAGTGACCTGGTCCTTTAGGAGCACACATGAAGACATCAACATCTTTAGGAACTTTGATGAATTCAAAGTGGATGTTAAATCCGTGTGCAAAACCAACAGCATTACCAGCTTCAAGGTTTGGAGCAATTTCTGCTTCGTAAAGTTCTTGTTGGATTTCGTCTGGAGCCAAGATCATGATAACGTCAGCCAATTTAGTTGCTTCTGCTACTGTGTAAGTATCAAAACCATCTTCTTTAGCTTTATCAAATGATTTACCTGGACGAACACCGATGATCACATCGTGACCTGTATCACGCAAGTTTTGTGCATGCGCATGACCTTGTGAACCGTAACCGATAACGGCGATTTTTTTACCGTCAAGTGCTGCTACTTTTACGTCTTTTTCATATTCCATTTGAACTGCCATAGTAATATGTCTCTTTTCTAAAAAAATAATTTATTGCCTTTTTAAGGCTGGGTTAACAAATTTAAGTTGGATTTTTTAATCACGGGTAAATCCAGTAGCACCCGTACGAGCGATATTTTTGATTCCGTAAGGACGAATAACTCGTAGAAGCGCCTCGCTCTTTTCAGCATCACCAGTCATCTGGATAGTGATAGAGCTTGGTGCCACATCAACCACCGAAGCACGGAAAGGTTGAATAATCGCCAAGATTTCAGCACGTTTAGAGGTTGGTGCTGATACCTTAACTAGGATAACTTCACGTTCCAAGTGTGGCTGATCCGTGATATCACGGATGCGAATCACATCAATCTGACGATTAAGCTGTTTGATGATTTGTTCCACTTCATTTTGAGTATTCACATCAATAATAATCGTAATACGTGAAACGTTAGGATCCTCAGAAGCCCCTACAGAGATACTTTCAATGTTAACTTGACGTCGTGAAAGAACACCTGTGAAGCGGTTAAGGACACCTGAACGGTTCTGAAGTTTAGCTGTTAACATTCTACGCATTGAACTTCACCCCCAACATTTCGTGATTACTCTTACCAGCCGGAACGATTGGCAAGACATGCTCTTTACGAGAGATATCCACCTCGATGAACATTGGCACGTCTTCCTTGATAACTTCCAAATCCTGATCAATTGTCTCTGGATTATCAAACTTGTAAGACTTAATGCCGTAAGCTTGAGCCATCAATTGGAAATCTGGAAGGGTATCAAAGACAGACTCTGATGTACGCCCTTCGTAGAAGGACTCTTGCCATTGACGTACCATACCAAGTGAGTGGTTATTCAACATAACAACCTTGATTGGCACCTTGTAAACATTTAAGATAGCCAATTCTTGATTCGTCATTTGGAAACCACCATCACCAACAAAGAGGATAACTTCTTTATCAGGATTAGCAATTTTAGCACCAATTGCTGCTGGAACACCGAACCCCATTGTTCCAAGACCACCTGAGGTCACCAATTGACGCTCATTTTGGTATGGATAATACTGAGCTGTCCACATTTGATGTTGACCAACGTCAGTAACAACAACCGCGTCACCCTTAGTCAATTCACCGATACGCTCGATAACTGCCTGAGGCTGTACCATACGTTCCTTCTTATCGTAAGAACGTACACGCTCTTTATCTTTTGTAACTTTTTCAATCCATTTTTCAGTGTTATTCTTAACCACTGGTTCTGCTAAGAGCATTTCAAGAGCTTGCTTGGCATCACCAACAACTGGAAGGTCCACTGCAATAATTTTACCAATCTCAGCTGGATCTACATCAATATGGACAACCTTGGCATTCTTGGCAAATGTTTTAGGATTACCTGTCAAACGGTCATCAAAACGACAACCAATGGCAATCATAAAGTCAGCATCGGTCATAGCAATGTTAGCTGCATATGAACCGTGCATACCACCCATACCCAAGAAGAGGGGGTGACTAGTAGCAATTGTCCCTTGACCTAAAAGACTTGTAACAACTGGGATTTGGTAGCGTTCTGCAAAAGTAACTAGCTCCTTAGCAGATTCAGAATAAGACACCCCACCTCCAGCTACAATAACCGGCTTCTTAGCTTTACCCAACTGCTTCAAGATTTTCTTGATTTGCATTTCGTTTGGTCTTAGCGTCGGTTGGTAACTTGGAAGATTAATTTCAGGATCGTTGATGAAGGCTGTTTCCTTAGCCACGACATCTTTAGGGAGGTCGACAACAACTGGACCAGGTCGGCCAGTTGTTGCAATATGAACCGCTTCCCTAATAATACGAGGAATATCAGCTGTATCGCGAATCTGATAATTGTATTTGGTAATCGGCATGGTAATTCCGACAATGTCAGCCTCTTGGAAGGCATCCTTACCAATACCTGGTGTTGCGACCTGACCAGTAAAGACTAGGAGAGGTACGCTATCACTCATAGCATCTGCAATCCCGGTAATAGCATTAGTGGCACCAGGACCACTCGTTACAAGAGCAACACCGAGTTTACCAGTTGATTTGGCATAACCTTCAGCTTCGTGCAGACTTCCTTGCTCATGACGAGATAAGATATGATTAATCTTGTCATTTTTGTAAATAGCATCATACAAAGGAAGAACCGCTCCGCCAGGATATCCAAAGATAGTTGAAATCCCAAGTTCAAGAAGTGTATCTAGAATTAAATCAGCACCAGAGCGTGCTTCTTCAAGTTCAATTTTCTTCACATGGACCTCCTTTAGTAGTTGTTTTTTTCGAATTGTCTAAAAATTCAAAACCTTGTATACTATGATAACATTTTTAACCAAATTTGCAAGGGTTTCGGAGAAAAATATCACAAACTCTTCGGAAAGAATGTTCTTAGTTTTTTTCTTGTGCTTGACGTTCTGCTTTACGTTCTTCGAATTCTTCGTCACTCATCAAAGTTCCGCCAACATTGGCTGATTTAGCAAAGGCTGTATAGCGACGCAACCAACCACTTGAAATTTTTGATTTGAAAGTTTTCAAATGTTTGCGGCGTTCTTCAAGGGTTGCATCATCGACAAGCAGATCAAGGGTACGATTTGGTAGGTCAATCACGATTTCATCCCCATCTTCGATTAGGGCGATATTACCACCTTCTGCTGCTTCTGGAGAAACATGACCAATAGCAATACCACGAGTAGCTCCTGAGAAACGACCATCCGTAATCAGAGCCACATCCTTACCAAGACCGCGTCCGACAATCTTAGAAGTTGGTGCCAACATTTCTGGCATACCAGGTCCACCCTGAGGACCTTCGTAACGAATGACAACGACATGGCCCTTCTTAACTGTTCCATTATCAATTAACTCAAGGGCCTGATCTTGTGAATCACAACAAATAGCTTTACCACGGAAAGTTTTAACAGACGGATCTACACCACCGACCTTGATAACCGCTCCATCCTGAGCAATATTTCCGTAAAGGATAGACAAACCACCAACTGGTGAGATAGGATGCTCAATTGGATGGATAATTTCTTCATTTTTGATTTCAGCACCAGCTACGTTTTCTTTCAAAGTCTTACCAGTAACTGTAATACGATCACCCTTAATGGCTCCTTTTTTAATCAACTGATTAATAATGGCTGGAACACCACCAGCTTCATGGACATCATGCATAGTGTAAACACTTGAAGGTGCAATTTTAGAGAGATAAGGTGTCTTCTTGGCAATCTCGTTAATGTCTTTAAGATCATAGTCAATACCGGCCTCACGCGCAATAGCAAGCGTATGAAGAACAGTATTGGTTGAACCACCCATGGCCATATCTAGAGCAAACGCATCATCGATGGCTTCTTTGGTCACAATATCACGTGGGCGAACATTATTTTTGATGTTATCCATCAATTTTGTGGCTGCTTGACGAACCAATTCACGGCGTTCATCTGAAACGGCTAGGATAGTACCGTTACCTGGAAGGGCAAGGCCCAAAACTTCCATCAAACAGTTCATTGAGTTAGCGGTAAACATTCCTGAGCATGAACCACAAGTTGGACAAGCATTTTTCTCCAAATAATCGAGCTCTTCCTTGCTCATATCTCCAGCCTGATAGGTACCTACAGCTTCAAACAAACTTGATAGCGTCGCTTGGTGACCAGTCATGTCAACGCCACCCTTCATAGGGCCACCAGAACAAAATACTGCTGGCACATTAGTACGCATGGCCGCCAAAATCATCCCTGGTGTAATCTTATCACAGTTAGGAATGTAGAAAACCCCGTCAAACCAGTGGGCATTAATAACTGTTTCTGCAGAATCGGCAATCAATTCACGAGATGGAAGACTGTAACGCATCCCAATATGCCCCATGGCAATCCCATCATCCACACCAATGGTATTAAACTCAAAAGGAATACCGCCAGCCTCACGGATAGCTTCCTTGGCAATATCTGCTAATTCACGCAAGTGAACATGCCCTGGAACAATATCAATATAAGAGTTACAAATAGCAATGAAGGGCTTTTGCATGTCATTGGCAGATTTAACTTGCCCAGTCGCATACAAAAGTCCGCGTGCTGGTGCCTTATCAACACCAACTTTGATCATATCACTTCTCATGATGTTACCTTCAATCTATAAAATTTCTTACAACATATGTTACCACTTTGGAAAGTAATGTCAAGGAATTTTCAGAATATTTTTGTAATTCCGAAAAGATATCCCTGCTATATCAAAACTGACAAAACAAAAAGGAAGCCCTAAGACTTCCTAAATGATTATTCAAAATTATTCAACACTGAAGAGGTATGGATAAACTGGTTGGTCTCCTTGGAAGATTTCAACTTCGATATCTTCGTGAGCCTCTTCCAATTTTTCCGCAAGTGCTTGAGCTTGTTCTTGATTACCTTCTTCGCCGACGTAAATCATAACAATTTCACTGTCTTCGTCAATCATTTTGTCAAAGGTATCAAGAAGGGCTTGGTCCATATCTGGTGTAGACACAAGGATCTTACCATCCACCATACCAAGGATGTCATTTTCATGAATCTCAAGACCATCAATAGTTGTATCACGTACCGCCAATGTCACGCTACCACTTGTTACATCTGAAAGACTAGCTGTCATAGCTTCAACATTAGCTTCGATACTTTGGCTAGGATCGAAAGCAAGCAAACTTGTAAATCCTTGTGGAACTGTACGTGTTTCAACAACAGCCGCATTGACATCTACTACTTCAGCAGCTGATTGCGCTGCCATAAAGATGTTTTTATTGTTTGGCAAGATGATTACATTCTTAGCATTGACCTGTTCAATAGCCTTAACAATATCTTCTGTTGATGGGTTCATTGTTTGACCACCTGAAATCACATAGTCAACACCTTGTGATTTGAAGATATCTGCAAGTCCATCTCCGGCAACAACTGCAATAAGGGCAAAGTCTTTAGGAGCAGAAGGTGTAGCTTGGATAGCTTCTTCTTTTTGAACTTGTGCATCGTGTTGGTTACGCATGTTGTCAACCTTAACTTTGACAAGAGCCCCATATTTAAGACCTTCTTGCATGACAAGACCTGGATCCTCTGTATGGACGTGAACTTTTACAATTTCATCGTCGTTAACCACAAGAAGAGAATCCCCAAGGTTACTCAAGTAATTTTGGAACTCTTCATAGTCAAAGTCTTTCACATAAGTCGGACCTTGTTTGAGACCAATCATGATTTCCGTACAGTAACCGAAGGTAATGTCTTCTGTTGCAACATGACCAGCAACTGACTTATGGTGTTCTGCATTGATCATCTCTGTCATCGTAGCAGGTGTCGCTTGGAAGTCCTCTGAAGCGATATACTCACCTGTGAGGGCTGACAAGAAACCTTCATAAATGAAGACCAAACCTTGACCACCTGAGTCTACCACACCAACTTCTTTCAAAACTGGAAGCATCTCTGGTGTCTTGGCCAAGGCAGCCTTAGCTCCATCGAGAGCTGCACGCATAACCTCAACAGCATCATTTGTAGATTCAGCTTTCTTAATCGCTGCTGAAGCTGCACCACGTGATACTGTAAGGATTGTTCCTTCGACAGGTTTCATAACTGCTTTATAAGCAACTTCAACACCTGCTTGGAAGGCATGAGCTAAATCTTGACCATCAAGTTCCGTTTTATCCTTGATACTTTGACCAAATCCACGGAACAATTGTGACGTGATAACACCCGAGTTACCACGGGCACCCATCAAAAGACCTTTAGATAAAATCTGACCAACTTCACCAACTGTTGAAGCTGATTGATCTGCGACAGCTTTAGCTCCGTTATCCATAGTCATTCCCATGTTTGTTCCAGTATCTCCATCTGGTACTGGGAAGACATTGAGTGAATTCACATATTCTGCTTGCTTACCTAGACGTGTTGCTGCTGCTTGGACCATCTCCTGAAGCAAGCTTGTTGTAATTTTAGACACTAGTTTTCTCCTACGACTTTAATATTTTGAACGTAAACATTTACTGTTTCAGCCTTGATACCGAGTTGATTCTCAAGATTAAATTTCACACGTTCTTGAATATTTTTTGAAACCTCACTAATCTTAACACCGTAACTCATAACAGTGTAAACATCCACAGTGATACCTGCATCAGTAGATTTCACGACAACTCCTTTTGCGTAGTTTTCCTTTCCAAGAAGTGCTTGAAAATTATCTCGGATAGCACTCTTACTTGCCATACCGACAACGCCAAAAATTTCTGTTGCTGAACCGCCAACTACTGTTGCGATGACATCATCTGACAATTCGATTTGACCATCTTTTGTATTGATTTTTACAGTCATAATTACTACCTCAAAAAGTTTTTATCAGCTTATTTTACCATATTCGAGCTTACTTGTAAAAAATAAGAAGAAGATACCCTTTGAATAAGAGTATCTCCTCAATATTTATCATTAAAACTTTCTCTTTATGAGATAACGACGGTACATCACATAGAGGAAGACCGCACGCCATACATTATCAACAACGGTTGCAATCCAGACACCAGCAAGACCCATTCCCAGACTCACCCCAAGGAAATATCCTGAGAAAATTCGGATAATCCACATCCCAATAGTTGTTGCATAGAAAGGCATCTTAGCCTTACCAAGACCTTGCCAAACTGCTGTGTAGACTAGAGTCCCCGAGGTCACAGGATTCCCAAGGAAAGAATAAAGAATAACTACCTGGCTAGCCGCAATAGCTGCTTTATTATCTGTAAAGAGACCTGATAAGCCTTGTCCAAAAAGCAAGATGCTCCCTGAAACCAGAACCATCAAAAAGGTTGAAATCCAATAAGACTCTCGTACAATACGCTTCATCTGAGCCTTATCCCCTCGACCCAAACTATTGGCAACCAAGATAACCGTAGCCGTTGCGACTCCCATACCAGGCATATAGTTAAACTGAGTAAGGTTTTCACCGATGGCGTTACCACCGACAACGGCTGTACCAAAGGTAACAATAATAGCCACAATGACCACATCTCCAGCACGCATCATCAGTCGTTCACCTGCTGCTGGCAGAGCAATCCCCAACAACTCCCTGTTGAAAGGTTTGGTAACTTCAAGCTGCTTCACATCCAATTTCATCGCTTGCCACAGTATCACTGTCCCAACCAGACGAGAAAAAACCGTAGCCGTTGCGACCCCAATAATCCCCCAATGTCCCACAAAGATAGCTAAAGAAGATAAAATAGCATTAAGGACATTAGTCAAAAGACTGACGACCATGGAAATACGAGGCCGTCCCTTAGCCCGTAGTATGTTACCAAAAGTAGTCATTAAGGCTAGGAAGACCACTCCTCCACCGACAAGAGCAAGGTAGAGACTACCAGCCTGAGTCACAGATTGCTCAGTACCTAAAAGATTAAGAATGGCCCCACCACCAAAAATGGAAAGCAAACCAAGAATGAGACTAAGAGCAAGGGTAATAATAATAGCATCCCAGGTGTCTCGGTTAGTCGCTTTAACATCTCCCTTCCCTAGACTTCTAGCAATGACACTGGCACTTGAGGCTCCTAGAGCAATGAAGATAGCTTGGTAAATCGTGATTATATTATTGGCTACGGAAACCCCTGATATGGCGACAATACCAACCTGAGCCACTAGGTAAGAATCGACAACCCCCATCAACATTTGTAGAAGGTTTTCGGCCATAGCAGGCAAGGCTATGTTTAGAATTTTCTTTGTTTCTGTCATAATATTCTCTTCTATATTGATAAAAATAGGGCTGATTTCTCAGCTCCTATTTTTTTATTCTTATACACCAAGATAGCTTTCAACTGCTTTTTGCATATCAGCTGCCGCAACAACTGTTTTATGGCGAACTTCCGCATGTTCAAGTCCATTTACAGCAGCTGGGATAGCTACACCTGAAAGTTGGTGCAAATCTTCTACTGCTTTGAAATCATCCCCACTGTCTTTACCAGTGACAGCTGAAATAGCCACACGTGGGAATTTGTATGGGCTAGCTGTTGAAGCGATAACTGTAGGGGTGTGGTCATCTGTCTTTTGAACATATGCTTCGTAAACAGCTGAGGCAACCGCTGTATGAGGATCTTCGATATACTTGTTTTCATCATAGACACGTTTGATTTCAGCAGCTGTTTCATCCTCAGTTGCAAAACCTGCTGCAAACAAATCAAGAATATCTTTATCTGCACCAGCCAAAGTATACTCGCCCTTAGTCACAAGTGCATCCATGAGCTCTTTAGTCTTAGCAGCATCATTACCAAGAAGGTGGAAAATCAAGCGTTCCAAGTTAGAAGATACCAAGATATCCATAGAAGGACTTGTCGTTACCTTGAAGTCACGTTTCTTGTCATAAGTACCTGTTGCGAAGAAGTCTGTGAGGACGTTATTTTCATTAGAGGCACAGATTAATTTGCCAACCGGAACACCAATCTGACGTGCATAATAAGCCGCCAAGATATTACCAAAGTTTCCTGTTGGTACTGTGAAGTTAACCTTATCTCCGTTTTGGATATGACCTGCCTTAACCAACTGCGCATAGGCATATACATAGTAAACCACTTGTGGTACCAAACGACCGACGTTCATTGAGTTAGCTGATGAGAATTGCGTATGATGAGCCAACAATTTCTCACGCAAGTCAACATCATTAAACATACGTTTCACATCGGTTTGAGCATCATCAAAGTTACCATCAATGGCAATAACGTGAGTGTTAGCCCCTGTTTGAGTGGTCATTTGCAATTCTTGGATTTTTGAAACACCGTCTTTTGGATAAAAGACAATAATTTCAGTTCCAGGAACATCTGCAAAACCAGCCATAGCAGCCTTACCAGTATCACCTGATGTCGCTGTCAAGATAACAATCTTATTATCAACACCTTGCTTTTTAGCTGATGTTGTTAACAAGTAAGGCAAGATTGAAAGGGCCATATCTTTGAAAGCGATAGTAGAACCATGGAAAAGTTCAAGGTTATAGTGGTTCTTAAGTTTAACTACTGGTGCAATAGTAGCTGTATCAAACTTGTCGTCATAAGCATTTGTGATACAGTAATCTAATTCCTCTTCCGTAAAATCATCCAAGAAAGCTGACAAGACCAATTTAGCAACTTCTTGGTAAGAAGCGTCTTTCAATTGATCAAAGTCCAAAGCAACCTCAGGTGTTGACAATGGTGTGAACAAGCCACCATCTGTTGCCAAACCTTGAAGAATAGCTTGACTAGCAGTTACTTTATTATTTTCGTCACGTGTTGATTGGTATACAAGTGTCATGGTAAATCCTCTTTTTAGATAGTCTGTGGCTCTATTGTAGCATAATTGTCAGAATATTTCTACACGTATTGTGACTTATGAGAAAATCATTCGGATATCACCTTATTCTCTTCCCTCAAAGACATGAAAAAATCCGGAATAGCGATTCCGGATGTCATTTTAAAATTTATCTTTGGTGTCATTCTTAGTTGAGAAAGTAATATCTTTTGATTTACCATCACCACTAAGCGTTACTTTCTTGTCTTTTTTAGTCACTTTTAGCTCTTGACCTTTTTTCACATTGAGACCATCGATATCAACATCTTTGTTGACAGAAGTAACAGTCATCTTATGCCCCAAGCGACTAACCTTCCCTTTGAAAAGGGTTGTTGTTGTTTCGCCTGTCTTCGAATCATACTTTTGACCATTATCTTTCGCAGCTTTTTCAAGAGCTTCATCAAGTTCTTTTTCTATGGTTTCCTCACTATAATAGTTTTCAAAGGAATCTCCATAGAAGGCTTTAAATAAATCTCCAAAGGCTGAGAAGGACTTCTGAACCCTCTCACGATAGTCCTTGATATAGGTTTTCTTATCAAAAGTATAGCTAGCAGTCACCTTGGCATTGCTACCCTTTACTTTCATGGTTACAGCAGTATCTTTAAAGTACTTTTCAAGCTCCTTACTATCCAAGTCTGTCAAACTTTCAGACATGCTTGAGCTATACTCTCTACCTAGAGAACTACTGTACCATTTGCCATCAATATTACCTGTCACATAACGGTAAGTCATAAAGCCACCGATACATAAGAAGACAAGGACTACTGCTGACAAAACTGAGACTAGGATGCGTTTTTTCTTTTTGGGATCCATTGGTTTTTTAGGAGCCAAATTTGCCATAGCTGCTTGTCCTTCTGGAAAAGGAACCGTAGAAGGTGCAGTTGCTGTTACTACTGGTGCCGTTTCAGTTGGTAGAGGACTAGTACTTGTCTCGACGATTTCTGCCTCAACCTTAATAGGTTCAGTAGTAGCTGCATCTTCAGTTTTAGCCGGTGCTTCATTAACAAACTCCCCAGCTTTCAAAGCATCCGCCATTTCCTGAACACTCGGCTTGCGTCCGTTTACCGTTTCAAAATAGTCCAACCATTCTGCTCTTGTCATTTATATTCCCCTTTAATTTCCTTTTTTATTTATTTTTTGTAAAGCTAATGTCACCAAATTCACTGTGTGCCTTAATAGTAAAGCCTCCATTGTTAGTCGTATAATCTAATACATCACCTTTTTTAAAAGCATCTGAATCTCCAGCCTTATCCACAGTGATTGTTTGCTCCCAACGGTTAATATCACCCGTAAAAGCAGTTGTTGTGACACGACCGGTTTTGGCATCGTAGGTATAACTCTTTGGAAGTTCTTTCTTCACTGTCTCATCAAACTGTTTATAGTAGTCTTTTTCTGACAATGAATAACTATCAAAAACCTCCGAGAACTCCTCGCCGTACTGACCTTTCAATTCAGTAACTCTACTCTGGTAAGCCTGATAAAGACCTTTACGATTGTAAACAAAGCTCACTTTTAAGTGAGCCTTATTGTCAGTAATACTCATTGCTGTATTGATATCGGTGATAAGATCTTGACCTTGTGGTAAAGCATTACTAACTTTATTCTTAGTATTAGCAGTATCTTTCAGAGTGGCTAACATTTTCTCACTAAAGGTTGGGCTTGTCCAATCGCCCTCAATGCTTGCGGCTCGATAACGGTATCCCATCACGAGACAAACAATCAAAAGTATGGTGAGTATCGCTGCAATCACACCTGATACCATCCCCACAATATTCTTTGAGGTTACTGGCTCCTTTGATTCTTTTACTTGTTGACTAGGATTGAATTGAACACTCACCATCCTATCAGCATTAAACTCTTTAAACTTATTAGTCGCTCTATTTCCTGCTGCAGAAGCCACTGGTGGCCTCAATTCACGAGACTTGAGAGGATGTGCTGTTTCACCCAAACTAAGCCCTTCTTCTTTTGTCATAGGAATCTCCTTATCTCGCTGTAAGGTTATTATAACAATTCTTAAAGCGTTTTTCTATCTTATTCGGGAAAGTCCTTTATTTTTAATTTGGATAAACACTCTAATATAGAAGGTTTCTAGCAAAAAAAGTAGCCCTTATAGAGCTACTTTAGTCTATCGCTTATCCTTTATAATCAAAGGCAATTTCGATGATTTCTTTCAATTCTGAAATAAGTGGTTCTTTCGGATTAGCTGTTGTACATTGGTCTTCATAAGCATGTTCGGCCAAAGTATAGGCAGTGTCTTGAAGAAGTTTCTTAGTAACACCTTGCCCCTTCCAGTTCATGGCAATACCAACGGCAATACCCAATTCGTATACTTTTTGTGCCAAAACTTCAACTAATTCAGCATCTGATTGCTTGTCAGTACCCCATCCCATAAAACGAGCGATATCTGCGTAATCTTTGTCTGCACGGAAGTAGTCATATTTAGGGAACATAGCGTGTTTTTGAGGATCACGACCGTTGTAACGGATAACGTGAGGCATCAAAATCGCATTAGTACGTCCGTGTGGAATGTCAAACATAGGACCAACCTTATGAGCTAGTGAGTGGTTGATACCAAGGAAGGCATTGGCGAAGGCCATACCAGCCATTGTTGACGCATTATGCATCTTTTCACGTGATTCTTCATCACCAAAGCGGTAAGAATGTTCAAGATTTTCAAAAACAAGTTTAATTGCTTGGAGTGAAAGCCCACGTGTATAGTCACTAGCCATGACTGATACATAAGATTCAATGGCGTGAGTCAAAACGTCCATACCTGTATCTGCTGTAACGCTGGCAGGTACACTCATAACCAAAGCAGGGTCAACGATAGCAATGTCCGGAGTCAAAGCATAATCTGCCAATGGGTACTTGATATGAGTTTCACTATCAGTGATAACTGCAAATGACGTTACCTCTGAACCTGTACCTGAAGTTGTTGGGATACAGATAAATGTTGTCTTCTGAGCGTAAGGAATCTTGTAAGTACGTTTACGGATATCCAAGAATTTTTGTTTAGCACCGAAGAAGCTTACATCTGGGTGTTCAAAGAACATCCACATAGCCTTAGCAGCATCCATTGCAGAACCACCACCAAGAGCGATAATCACATCTGGTTGGAAGTCTACAAAACGTTCCAATCCTTTATAAACTGTATTAGTAGATGGGTTTGGCTCAACATCTGAGAAAACATCTACTACTGGTCTGTGGCGGTTAAGTTCCAATTGGCGTTTAACCAAGTCAGCGTAACCAAACTGAACCATACCAGGGTCACAAACCAACATCACGCGGTCAGCTTCAATGTGACGCAAGTAAGTTATTGAATCTTTTTCGAAGAAGATTTTTGGTGGGACGCGAAACCATTGCATGTTATTGCGGCGCTTTGACAATGTCTTGACATTCAAGAGATCAAATGAGCTAACATTGTGTGAAACTGAGTTATGACCATGTGAACCACAACCAAGAGTCAAGGATGGAATCATGTTATTGTAGATATTACCAATACCACCTTCAGCCGATGGGCTATTCACCAAGACACGGCAGGCTTTCATGCGGATACCGTATTGGAGTTGTAGCTCTTCATTTTCAGTGTGGATAACAGCTGTATGTCCAAGACCTCCCAAATTGAGCATGCCTTCTGCTTTTTTGAATCCATCTTCAACGCCATCAGATTTGATAAGGGCAAGGACTGGAGACAATTTTTCCAAGGCAAGTGGGTGTTCCATTGTTGCATCTGGAATTTCTGCCAAAAGCATTTTTGTACCTGCAGGTACTTTAAGACCAGCTTTTTCAGCAATTTCAATAGCTGAGTGACCTACAATAGCGCCATTTACAGCTGTACGTGCTTCATTAAGAACGACTTTTTCCAATTTAGCAATATCAGCTTTTTTAGAAATGATGACACATTGATGTGCTTCGAATTCAGCCTTAACTTCATCATAAATAGCCGCATCAACGATAGCTGCTTGTTCAGAAGCACAAATCATACCATTGTCAAAAGTTTTTGAAACGATGATATCGTTGACAGCACGTTTAACTTTAGCATCAGCAGCAATATAAGATGGTACGTTCCCGGCTCCTACACCAAGAGCTGGTTTACCAGTTGAATAAGCGGCCTTAACCATACCAGGTCCACCAGTCGCAAGTACTGTGGCAATCTTAGGATGGTTCATCAAAAGACCAGTTGCTTCGATAGATGGCTCTTCAATCCACTGGATACAGTTCTTAGGTGCACCCGCTTCAATAGCAGCATCGCGAACAATGCGCGCAGCTTCTGCTGATGATTTTTGAGCTGATGGGTGGAAGGCAAAGACGATAGAGTTACGTGTCTTAAGAGCGATAAGGGCCTTGAAAATCGTTGTTGAAGTTGGGTTAGTTGTTGGTGTCACCCCACAGATAACGCCTACTGGCTCAGCGATAGAAACCAAACCTTGTTCTTTATCTTCATCGATAACGCCTACTGTCTTGTCATATTTAATACTATTCCAAATGTATTCAGAGGCATACATGTTTTTGATGGCTTTATCTTCATAAATACCACGGCCTGTTTCATCAACGGCCAATTTTGCCAAGTACATGTGTTTATCTAGGGCAGCAATCGCAGCTTGGTGAACAATGTGGTCCACTTGCTCCTGCGTAAAGTTAGCCATGGCATCGAGGGCTTTAACCCCCTTTATTGCCAATTCATCAATTACTGTTTGAATATCTTTAGTTTGTTTAGTCATATGAAACTCCTTTGAATACTTGTTAAAAACTTCACAAGCTTTAACACAAGTATATTATAGCGTTTTCTAGTCGCTATGTAAACCCTTACAACAACAAAAATAAAGAAATCCGTCCATTTTTGGACAGATTTCATCATTATTACCAAATAATCACGCGATCTTCTGGGGCACGCCACATGCCGTCGCCCTCTTTAACGTCAAATTCCTTGTGGAATTCGTCGAAGTTTGGTAGTTGAACATTGGTACGGAGTTTTCCTGGTGCGTGGACATCAACACTTGCAAGAAGTTGCATATATTCTGTCCGAGCTTTCATGCGCCAGATGCGAGCAAAGTTGGTGAAGAATTCTTCTGCTGAAAAATCTTCCTCTTTCTTAGCGGCTTCAAGGGCTGCAGCGATGCCTCCTAGGTCTGCCACGTTTTCAGAAACGGTCAATTTCCCGTTAATCTTAGCACCGTAAGAGTCTTGCCCTTCAAACTGATCGATGACCTTTTGCGTGCGAGCGGTAAAGGCTTCGTAATCTTCTGGCTTCCACCAGTCTTTCAAGCTACCGTGCTCGTCAAAGGAAGCACCATTGGTGTCAAAGGCGTGTGAAATTTCATGAGCAATGACCGCTCCAATTCCACCGTAGTTAGCTGAGGAAGATTGATGAAGGTCATAGAAAGGTACCTGCAAAATCGCTGCTGGGAAGACGATTTGGTTTTGTTGCGGATCATAGTAGGCATTGACCATATTAGCCGGCATGTGCCATTCACTACGATCGACCGGTTGGTTCCACTTGCTCCAGCTATGGGCAATCGAAATTTCGTAGAGAGTCTGAGCATTTTCAACCAAGGTTTTGCTCTCGTCGATAACCTTCTTGGCATAAGTTTCTGGTAACTTTTCAGGGTAACCGATATGAGGTGTGATGACATTGAGTTTGACAATGGCTTTTTCACGAGTCTCAGAGGCGAGCCAATCTGCTTTTTCCAGACGATCTTTGTAAACCTCAATCATAGTTGCAACTTTATGCTCTACGTCTGCTTTTGCTTCTGGTGAGAATTTTTCACCTGCATACCAGAGTCCAAGCGCTTGGCTATATGGTACTTCTGCTATTGATAAGGCTGCTTTTTCTTTTGGACGAGGTTCTGGAATACCTGCAATCGTACGACTATATTCACCAGCCAAAACACGGATTTCTTCCGTCAAAAATAGAGTCCAAGAAAGAGCTGCGCCGAGTTTCAATGCAGCATGAAGGGTCTCCCAGTTGGCTGCTGAGTAGAATGTTGGTGCGAATTCCTTCCAGTAACGCTCTTCTGGCACGATGATTTTATCTGGAGTTTGTCCGATTACTTCTGTAAAGAAGGCATCGAGTGGCAATTCTGGGACCAAGGCCTTGAAATCCGCCCACTCATAGGGATGGTAGAGTTTGTTGTACTCTGATTTTTCTTCGTTCGACAAGACATATTTGGCCAATTCTGCGTCCCCTGCAATCACTTTATCCAGAATATCTTTGATTTCTTCCTCTGAGAAATCAAATTTAGATAAGAGTTTTTCCATCATTTGACGCCAGATAGCCAGTAATTCTGGGCCTTTTTCGTTGCCTTCTTCATAATAGGTCGTATCTGGCAAGATGAGAGCCGGTGCTTCTCCCCACAAGACATTCATTTGGGCATTCTTAAAGTCTGGCGACACGCTAAATGGCAAGAGATTTGGTTTGCCAGCTAGTTCATAGGTGCCCAACTTGCTGGTATAGTCTTCAAAAGAAGACAGAGCCTTGATTTCATTGATCAAGGGCATGGCTGGAGCCACACCAGCTGCTTCTCGTGCATCAAAATCAGCTACCATCTTGTGGTATTTGACAAAGTTTTGCAGAATGCTATCTTCGGGTAATTCTTCTCCCCGTTGCCATTTTCCGGTAATATCCAACATCAAGTTTTCGATATCTCGATCCAAGTCCATAAAGCCACCAGTCGAAGGTTTATCGTCTGGAATGACTGCTGTCTCAGCCCATTTCCCATTGACGTATTCATAAAAATCATCTTGTAAGCGTGTCATTACACTTCCTCCATCAACATTAAAAGTGCTTTCATTATAACAAAATTCCCCAGCAAAAGCATTTACTGAGGAAAGTTTGGCTTATTTTACTAAGATTGCTAGGGTTTGATAAGGCTTAAGACTTACCTTTTCAGCAAGCTCCGCATCGTCATAGTTGGACAAGAGCACGCGCCCTGCTTGGTATTCTTCTGGAATCTCCACTTCAGCTTCACTTCCATAGAAATTATTGAGCACCAAGAGTTTTTGACCGTCTAAGTGGCGTTCAAAGGCGTAGACCTGCTTGCTATCTTCAAGTGCTGGCTGATAGCTTCCTTCTGAAATGATAGGCATTTCTTTGCGCAAGCGAATCAATTCTTTATAGAATTTAAAGATTGGTCCATCGATTTCATTTTCAACGTTGATGTCTTTATAAGATTTACCAACTTTCAACCATGGAGTGCCTGTTGAAAAACCTGCATTTAGAGAAGCATCCCATTGCATGGGCGTACGAGAATTATCACGTGACTTAGCTTGGATAATCTTGAAGGCTTGCTCAGGAGATTTACCTTGGTCCAAGAGCATTTGATAAGCATTGATGGATTCCACATCCACGTAATCTGCCATCGAGTCATACTCTGGATCGATCATCCCGATTTCTTCACCCATGTAGATGTATGGTGTTCCACGTGACAAGTGGATGCTAGCTGCGAGCATGGTAGCCTCTTCATTACGGAAATTCTTAATATCCACAAAGCGATTCAAGGCACGAGGTTGGTCGTGGTTATTCCAAAAGAGGGCACTCCATCCACCACGATCACTCATTTCCTTGCCCCAGGTGTGGTAGAGGCGCTTGAGCTCTTCAAAATCAAAGGGAGCAATGGTCCATTTTTGTCCATCTTCATAGTCCACTTTTAAATGGTGGAAGTTAAAGGCCATAGACAACTCCTGACGTTCCGGTGCCGAATAAAGAACACAGTTATCAATGGTTGTTGAAGACATCTCTCCGACCGTCATAAAACTATCGTCAGAACCAAAGGTCGCTTCATTCATCATGTGAAGATAATCATGCACGATTGGTTTATCCGTATAAGCCGGTTTCCCTTCATTTTCTGGACAATCTACTAAAACTTCGTCCTTTTCTCAAGTTATTAGCCATGAACAAGTGAACTTCCCTGTATCTGACTTAACCAGTTACCAAGAGCTCATAGAACAACAAGGCATTAAATCACAAACCAACGTTATCTCTCTAGATAAAATCATCGTTGACACCAATCTCTCAGAAAAAACTGGATTTTCAAGAAGCCAACAGGTTTGGCGTCTTATTCGGCAAAGAGTCGTTGATGGCTGTGCCTCTGTCGTTGATATTGATTACCTGGATGCGAGGCTTATGCCTCAACTCAACCGTGGCATCGCTGAGAACTCCATCTATGATTACCTTGAGAATCAGCTCCACCTTAGCATTTCTCATGCCTTTAAAGAAATCACAATTGACAACACTACCGAGCAAGACAAAATCCTCATCGATATCGGTAAAGATCACCACGTCGTCTGCATACGCTCAAAAGTTTATCTGAATAATGGAAATCAGTTTCAGTTCACCGAAAGTCGACACAAACTTGAAAAATTCAAATTTGTCGACTATGCCAAGCGTCATCACTAAAACGAATCCAAAAGAAAAAGTATCGAACACTTGTCCGATACTTTTTAGTTTTTACGGATAGGATCTGCTAGATACTCCGCACGAGCACCACCAATCAACTTAGGTCGACTCGCCAAAGCAGTCACATGGGCACCACCTAATTCTGGAGCAATCGGGCGAAGAGGAACTTGGACCCTCTTCACATGCATACCAATAGAGGTATCCCCAATATCGATACCAGCCTGAGCGACAATTTCCTCCACCTCAACAGGATCCTTCATATAGTCGAAAGCAGCCAGCTGACCACTTCCCCCAGCATGCAAGGTCGGAAGAACATTAACAATTTCCAAATCTTTAGCCATGGCGAGCTCACGCTCAACAACCAAAGCACGATTCAGATGTTCGCATCCTTGAACAGCCAAGTAAATTCCTTTAGGTTCCAAAACTTCAAGAATCGTTTTCACAATTCGTTGGCCAATTTCACGGCTAGAGGCTTTTCCGATTATCCCACCAGCGACCTCACTGGAAGACAATCCCAAGACAAAGATAGCTCCTCGCCCAATAGCGGAACGTTCAACAATATCTTCTACAAGCACACGTGTCTTCTCTTCTAAATCTAGCAACATCACAACAGCCCTCCTTTAGACAACAGCTGTATTCAGGATTCGCACAATAAGATAGTACAGAATCACAAAAAAGATAAGGAAAAATACCCCTAATAATAATAACTGCCTACGGCGTTTCTTACTTAGATCCCAAGAGAAACCAAATCCCATCAAAAAAGGACCAACACTATAACTTAGCATAAACCATAAATCTACGCGTGCTATATGCCAAAAAGAAGAAATAAAGGCCACTAAACCTATTAAGGATAATATCCAAGAAAACTCCCAACAATCTGATTTAGCAAAAGCCAAGCCTATTAAGAAGCAGCCCAAGGCAGGCATGATAATAAATGATAGGGTCATAAAATAAAACATGCCATTATTATAGCATGTTTTACAGTTTCATGTTAGTGGCGGTTAATGACACCATAAGCAATAGTGAATGCAATAGCAGCAATACCCACAACGATTGCCATGACAGCCCAGAAAATAGTCATCGCACGGCGTCCCTTGCGATTGTTGAAAGGAAGTCCCCAACCAATCATGATGACACCTAGCAATCCAAGCCAGATTTTATAAGTGATAACAATCGCCGCATCAAAATAGGCAAAAGCAACCAAACCTAAACCTAGCAAAGAAATCAAATAAGACCACTTACCCTTCAAAAATGAAGGCAAGGCCCAACCAAATAACACTAAACCTAGTAGAGCAAGAGCTCCACCACCAAAAAATACAGGTACAATATAATTATCAAACATATTCATATTATAGCATATCTTAAAAAGTTAGGAAATAGAATCTATCAACCAAAGCCATATCCAATCTTTAAAATTTGTTTCCTCTCAATCACAGATTGATTCGCAGATACTAACTATTTATTTGGGTACAAAAAAACAAGACCCAGAAAGGACCTTGTTTTAATAGCCTAATTGCGCTTTGTTTGCACTACATCTATAATCAAAAGGAACTGAGATTTAGAAAGTGTGGCAAATTTGTGGCAAAACATAAGAAAAAGGCTTGTCCATATTGGACAAACCCTTTATTTTCAAGCTTATATAGTCTAATTAAGCTTTGTTTGCTGAACCGAATACGTCGATACGTTCTTCAACAGCTTCTGTAATAGCTTCGAAACCTGGTTTCAAGAATTTACGTGGGTCGAAGAGTTTCTTCTTGTCGTATTCTGCTTCATTTGCTTCGTATTCAGCAACAAATTTACGTGTTGCGTTAGCAAATGCGATTTGACATTCAGTGTTAACGTTAACTTTAGCAACACCAAGTTTGATAGCTTCTTGGATTTGATCATCAGGAATACCTGATCCACCGTGCAATACGATTGGGAAGTTAGGAACAGCTTCTGTCAATTTTTGCAAGTGGTCAAGGTGAAGTCCGCTCCAGTTTTCTGGGTAAGGACCGTGGATGTTACCGATACCTGCTGCAAGGAAGTCGATACCAGTTGCAACCATAGCTTTAGCATCTTCGATTGGTGCCAATTCACCATCACCGATGATACCATCTTCTTCACCACCGATTGTACCAACTTCAGCTTCAACTGATACACCGTTAGCGTGTGCAAATTCAACAACTTTAGCTGCTTTTTCAAGGTTTTCTTCAACTGGAAGGTGTGAACCGTCAAACATAACTGAAGTGTAACCTACACGGATACATTCCAAAGCGTCATTGTAGTGACCGTGGTCAAGGTGAATAGCAACTGGTACAGTGATACCCATTGATTCAACCAATTCTTCGATAAGGACTTTACACAATTTGTAACCACCCATGTACTTAGCTGCACCCATAGAAGTTTGGATAAGTACTGGAGCTTGTTTAGCTTCTGCTGCACGCAAGATAGCTTGAGTCCACTCAAGGTTGTTTGTGTTAAATCCACCAACTGCGTAACCATTATCACGAGCTGCTTGGACAAATTTTTCTGCTGAAACGATTGCCATTATAAAGGCCTCCTATATTTTTTTGGGTTTGAACCCGTTTACAAGTTTATTCTATCACAATTGAACTCAAAAAACTAGCTTTTCTACAATTTGTAAGCGTTTTGATTTTTTAATACAAAAAAACCAGTCATGTGACTGGTTACTCTGCGGAAAGAGGGACTTGAACCCTCACGACCTAAAGCGGTCACAGGATCCTTAGTCCTGCGCGTCTGCCAATTCCGCCATTTCCGCTAACAACATTAGTTATTATATCAAGATTGACAACTCGTGTCAATACTTTTTTGAAAGTTTTTTAATAACTTTCTCTTGTCTCTTTCGAAACAACTATTATATAATACCATTTATTGTTTGCTGACGTCAATACTTTTTTGACTTTTTTTAAATTTTTTAGCAAAAACTATCTATCATATCTCTTGTCAAAGGTTAAGCTAAACTCTTATTCAGCCTATCTAATTTCTCTCTAAGGGGAGCTAAGTAAACTTCTTCTCCAAAACCACGCAATTTTAAGCCATCCTCAGCACAAGACAATAACGATTCTGTCAAAGGTAAAATCATTTTGAGGTCTGTAGCAGAAATATCTTTTTTCGAAAATAAACGACGAATTCTAGGGTAATCATAGTCAAGTGCTTCAAAAAAAGGTGAGTCATTTAAAATATTTTCTAGATTTACCAAATTGACTAAAAGACCAAGGTGAAAGGCTGCTGGCGCAAAGGTTGATGAGAAAGGTTGGGTACAAACACTGCGAAACTCAACGGTTCCCCTAGTCGTTAAGTCTTGAAATTGATAAGAACGGTGAGTCTTAAAATCTTCCTCACTTGGTTCAATAGTGACTACTTCGCCACGAATAGAGTGTGCTTTGATAGATGGCGTACTCAGATAGTCTTTAGCGCGTATTGGTTCAAAATAGTAAGTTTCGTCACCACGCTTAGCAGTAAAAAGGGCTGTCTCAGACAAGTAAGAAAAATAGTCATCTTCATTCTTAAATACCTTAGGAAATACTCCTGCATTTTCCTCAAACACACCATGCATGGAATTCTCCCAGAAAACATCACGGGAAAGCGCTAAATCCCAATCAGAACCCCAAAACTCAGAGTTTGCCAATAATACTGCCTTGGGTCCCTCTATTTGGTTAAAAGCATTTAAGACTCTTAAATAGGATGTTTTTGAAACATCTAATTGTACCTGACTCCCACAGATGAAAGAAGCATATTCTGGATAATCATGAAAGAAAGGATCGTTCTTTGCTTTAGATAGCTCGAGAAAATCCATAAGCATTTCATAACGAGGAGATTTAACAGGTCTGTTGTCATTTTTTGCCCAGTTTGGATTCACTCCCCAACCTTGCAACTCATGATTATGATTCTGAAGATAGGATTGGATTATACTGAGGTAAGTATCCAGACGTTCCTCAACCTCAGAAATTCTCTCAGCCTTTGCAAAAGCAAACTCGATCGTATTGTACGAAACTTCAAAAAGAATCATGTCTCCAGAAACTTTATCGATAAGCTGAATAGGATTATTATAAGAATCATACTTATCAGCTTGAAAATCAAAATTATCCAAAAGATAGACTAGTAACTGTTTTGTAAGAGAGACATCTGTAGCATTACCACTCAAATTAACAACTGGGTATTCCAACTCAATCCCCACAAATAATTCGGGTTGCTCCTTAATTGGCTCATAGTACCTTTGCTTAAGCAGTTCCTTGGCTGTTGTCAAAATAATGTCCCCCTTTTTAAAATAAGCTTATTCCATTATATCAAAATATTCAGACGATTTATAGACAAAAAAACGCCTGCTTACGAAAAATAACCGTATTACCTTTCGTAAACAAGCGTTACATGCTTATTTATTCCCATTTTTATGATGAGTGTTCCCGCTAGGCGTATGCCCAGCGGTAGACCAGAGCTAGACTAAGAAAAGCTAAGCTATTCCATCATCATAACACTCAACAAAATTGATAAAAATTAAACAAGTTCGATGATTGCCATTGGGGCAGCATCGCCACGACGTGGTTCTGTTTTAAGGATACGAGTGTATCCACCGTTACGTTCAGCATAACGAGGTGCGATTTCTGAGAAAAGTTTTTGAAGAGCAGTTGTTGATGTATATTTATCAGTTGCTTCATCATAGCTTTCAGATGCAATTTCGTTACGTACAAATGCAGCTGCTTGACGACGTGCGTGCAAATCACCACGTTTACCAAGAGTAATCATTTTTTCAACTGTTTTACGGATTTCTTTAGCACGTGCTTCAGTTGTAACGATTGCTTCGTTAATGATAAGATCTGTAGTCAAATCACGAAGAACCGCTTTACGTTGTGAGCTTGTGCGTCCAAGTTTACGGTAAGCCATGTTATCCTCCTATATTATTATTTATCGTTTTTGAGTCCAAGTCCAAGATCAGCCAACTTAACTTTGACTTCTTCAAGAGATTTACGACCTAGGTTACGGACTTTCATCATTTCAGGCTCAGTTTTTTCTGTCAAATCATGAACGGTATTAATACCGGCACGTTTCAAACAGTTATATGAGCGTACAGACAAATCAAGTTCTTCGATGGTACGGTCAAGCACCTTTTCATCGTTCACTTTTTCAGTTTCTTTCATTACATCAGTAGCTTTAGCAACATCAGTAAGGTCAGTAAACAAGTTCAAGTGTTCAATCAAAACGCGAGCCGAGAGACCGAGGGCATCTTCAGGGATGATTGTTCCGTTTGTCATGATTTCGATTGTCAATTTATCAAAACCATCATTGCTACCTACACGGGCAGGTTCAACTTGATAATTGACTTTTTTCACTGGTGTGTAGATTGAATCTACAGCCAATGTTCCCACTGGTGCATCGTCTTTCTTGTTTTCATCTGCTGGAACATAACCACGGTTTGTAGCTACTGTCATAGTCGCTTTCAAAGAAGCGCCGTCAGCGATAGTGAAAAGATAATGATCAGGGTTAACAATTTCAATGTCGCTATCAGTCAAGATGTCTCCAGCAGTAACTTCAGCTGGACCTTGGACATCAAGTTCAATTGTCTTTTCGTCTTCGACGTAAGATTTTACAGCAAGTCCTTTAATATTAAGGATGATTTGCATCACGTCTTCACGGACGCCTGGTACGGTATCAAATTCGTGGAGTACTCCATCAATCTTAATTGATGTTACGGCAGCACCTGGAAGTGATGACAAAAGTACACGACGAAGAGAGTTACCCAAAGTTGTACCATAACCACGTTCTAGTGGTTCGATGACAAATTTGCCGTAATCTTTATTTTCATCAATTTTTGTTATTATTGGTTTTTCAAACTCAATCATTTATTATACTCCCTCGAAACGAACCTTGTGTACTATTGTTATTAAAGATTACACACGACGACGTTTTGGAGGACGACAACCATTATGTGGTACAGGTGTTACATCACGGATTGCTGTTACTTCAAGACCTGCAGCAGCAAGAGCACGGATAGCAGACTCACGACCTGAACCAGGACCTTTAACAGTTACTTCAACTGTTTTAAGACCATGTTCTTGTGCAGATTTAGCAGCAGCTTCTGAAGCCATTTGTGCAGCAAATGGTGTAGATTTACGAGAACCTTTGAAACCAAGAGCACCAGCTGATGACCATGCTACAGCGTTACCATGCACATCTGTAATCATAACAATAGTGTTATTGAAAGTAGCGTGAATGTGAGCAATACCAGATTCGATATTCTTTTTCACACGACGTTTACGTGTTGGTTTAGCCAATGTTTTTACCTCCTATTTTATTTTAATTATTTTTTCTTACCTGCAATCGCAACAGCTTTACCTTTACGAGTGCGGGCATTGTTTTTAGTGTTTTGTCCACGGACAGGAAGTCCACGACGGTGACGGATACCACGGTATGAACCGATTTCCATCAAACGTTTGATGTTAAGGTTAACTTCACGACGAAGGTCACCTTCAACTTTGATTGCATCCACTTCGCGACGGATAGCGTCTTCTTGATCATTTGTCAAATCTTTAACGCGGATGTCTTCAGAAACGCCTGCAGCAGCCAAGATTTTCTTAGATGTTGCAAGTCCGATACCGTATACGTAAGTAAGTGAAATTACTACACGTTTATCGTTTGGAATGTCAACTCCAGCAATACGAGCCATGATTTCTCCTTTCTATATTATCCTTGACGTTGTTTGTGTTTTGGATTTGTTGGACAAATTACCATAACACGACCGTTACGACGAATAACTTTACAGTATTCGCAAATTGGTTTAACCGATGGTCTTACCTTCATGTTTCAATCCCTCCAATTATTTCGATTATTTAAAGCGGTATGTGATGCGTCCACGTGTCAAATCATAAGGACTCATTTCAACAGTCACACGGTCACCGACCAAAATACGAATGTAGTTTTTACGGATTTTACCAGAAACTGTCGCCAAAATTTGGTGTCCATTTTCCAATTCAACAGTAAACATAGCATTAGGCATAGTTTCTACAACTTTACCTTCAATTTCAATCACGTCTTCTTTTGCCACGCAAAAGTACCCCCTAAAATTTCGATTTGATTTCCTCTGAGCACAGAGGTAACAATTATAAGTCAGACTAAAGTATTATAACATGCTTAAGTCTGATACGCAAGTAAGATTATATAATTATTTAATTGCTGCAATCGCTTTTTTAACATCAGCGAATACATCGTCGATATCTTGGTTACCTTGAATATCTGATACAAGACCAAGCTCACGGTAATGTGCAATAATTGGCTCACCTTGAGCAATATTCACATCCAAGCGGCGTTTCACTGTTTCTGGTTTGTCATCTTCACGTTGGTAATAGTCTTCTTCCTTGTAGTCAGCTGGTGGGTTGAATACTTTATGGTAAGTTTCACCTGTTTCGCGGTGAATAATACGACCACTCAAGCGTTCAAGAAGGCAAGATGGATCCACTTCGATATTGATTACTCCATCAAGCTCCAAACCAAGATCAACCAAGATTTGATCCAAGGAATGAGCTTGTTCGATTGTGCGAGGAAAACCATCCAAAAGGAATCCTTTTTCCTTAATGTCGTCTTGAGCCAAACGCTCTTTAACGATTCCGTTTGTTACTTCATCTGGTACCAATTCACCTTTATCGATGAATGATTTGGCCAAAACACCCATTTCAGTTTGGTTAGCCATAGCAGCACGGAACATATCACCAGTTGAGATGTGAGCTACACCAAATTCTTCAACAATTTTTGCAGCTTGAGTCCCTTTACCAGCACCTGGTAGACCCATAATTAAAAGATTCATCTTACGAACTCCTTATTTTTGTTTTCAAATAACTCTATCAAGGTTTTAACACATTGGTAGAGTTATCAAAAAACAAAAGAGAAGGGACAGAAAGTAACCTTTCTTTCCCTCTCAATTGTTCATGAGAAGACTTAGTCTTCAAGATTCATAAATCCAACGTACTGACGTTTCAATAGGTAACCTTCGAGTTGTTTCATACCTTCGATACCAGTTGAAATCAAGATCAAGAGAGATGTACCACCAAGCGCGATTGAGCTTGTAAGGTGCATAAACTGTTGAGCCGCAATTGGAGCCAATGAAATAAACGCGAGAAATACAGCCCCGATTGTTGCCAATCTCTTAAGCAATGAAGACATGTACTTTTCAGTCTCACGACCTGGACGAACACTAGGAATGTAAGACCCATTCTTTTGAAGATTTTCAGCAGTTTTTTCAGGATTTACTTGGACAAATGTGTAGAAGAATGAGAATAAGATAATCAATATCGCATAAGTAATCATTCCACTAGGTGTATTATACGAGAGTAGTCCTTGTAAGTGTGATAACCATGTAACCTTCGAGAAGAATGGAAGAATAGTACTAGGAATTGTTGTAATCGAGCTAGCAAAGATAACGGGAATAACACCAGCTGGATTTACTTTCAATGGAAGGTAAGAACTCGTTGGAGCCCCTTGAACCAATTTAGTATATTGAATTGGAATTTGATATTCTGCCTGTTGAACAAAGGTCGTAAAGAAGACAATCGCCAAACCTACCACAATTAACAAAGCAACTATGATATATGAACGAGTCAATTCTCCTGAACGAACATTGACAAAGAAATCCTCGTAAATCGTTGAGAACATTTTTGGAATAGAAGCAATAATCCCTGAAAAGATAATCATTGACACACCATTACCAAAACCTTTATCTGTGATTTGTTCACCAAGCCATGTCACAATTATGCTACCAGCAGTTAGAATTGTCCCAATCAATAGGTAGGTTGAAACATTTGGTGTTTTAACCAATGAAATTGATGAGAGAGTATTAAAACTTGCTGTAATACCAATCGATTGAACAAAGGCTAAAACAAGAGTAATATAGCGAGTCGCTTGGTTCAATTTACGACGACCAACTTCCCCTTGTTTGCCCCACTCCACAAATTTCGGATAGATATCCATCTGCAAAAGTTGGACGATGATTGATGCTGTAATGTAAGGACTAACCCCCATCGAGAAGATTGAGAAGTTATTCATGGCATTACCAGACACCAAGTTAAGCATGTTCAAGAAAGGTAAATCGCTTAATTGTTTCAAACTTTCCGCATTGATACCAGGAACTGTTACATGAGTCCCTACACGAAAAACGAAAATAATGAAGATTGTAAATAAAATCTTATTACGAACGTTTTTGACTTTCAATGCGTCTTTTAATAGTTTAAAGAACATAATGAGTTACCCCTCATTAGATGACTTCGATTGAACCACCTTTAGCAGTGATAGCTGCTTCAGCAGATTTTGAGAATTTAGCTGCTTTAACAGTCAATTTCTTAGTCAATTCGCCGTTACCAAGAACTTTAACGCCTGATTTTTCAGCACGAACGATTCCAGCTTCTTTAAGAACTGCTGGAGTTACTACTGTACCATCTTCAAAGACGTTCAATTGATCAAGGTTTACAAGTGCGTATTCTTTAGCGTTGATGTTAGTGAATCCGCGTTTTGGAAGACGACGGAACAATGGAGTTTGTCCACCTTCAAATCCTGGACGTACGCCACCACCGCTACGAGCTTTTTGACCTTTTTGACCACGGCCTGAAGTTTTACCGTTACCAGATGAAGTACCACGACCTACACGGTTGCGGACTTTACGAGAACCTTCAGCAGGTTTCAATTCATGAAGTTTCATTATTATTTTCTCCTCTTTTTGTAAAATGCTAGCGCCTCTAACCAAGTAAGGTAGCTTGATTAGAAACTCGCCTATACATGAAATTCAGTTTAAGTCGCAAGGTAACCCTCACGACTTAAATCAATTTTTATTTAACGTCTTCTACAGTTACCAAGTGAGATACTGCGTTGACCATACCACGGATAGCAGCGTTGTCTTCTTTAACAACTGAGCTATTCAATTTACCAAGTCCAAGAGCAACAACTGTTTTACGTTGTTCTGGTTTGCGTCCGATTGGAGACTTAGTCAAAGTAATTTTAATTTGAGCCATTGTTATCTCCTTTCTTATGCCAAGTCAGATACTGAGATGCCACGAAGAGCCGCAACTTCTTCAGCACGTTTAAGTTGTTTCAATCCTTCAACAGTCGCACGAACGATGTTGATTGGAGTGTTTGAACCGAGTGATTTAGATGTTACATCAGCAACACCAGCCAATTCGATGACGGCACGAACTGCACCACCAGCGGCAACCCCAGCCCCTTCAACAGCTGGTTTCAACAATACTTTCGCTCCACCAAATTCTGAACGAACTTCGTGAGGAATAGTTGTACCAACCATAGGAACTTCGATAAGGTTTTTCTTAGCTGCTTCAACTGCTTTACGGATAGCTTCTGGAACCTCTTGAGATTTACCAGTACCAAATCCTACGCGACCATTACGGTCACCAACAACAACAAGAGCAGCAAAACGCATGTTGCGTCCACCTTTTACAACTTTAGTAACACGGTTGATAGCAACTACGCGTTCTTCAAGTTCTACTGCATTATCTTTAAATGCCATTATTAAGTGTCCTCCCTATTAGAATTTCAATCCGTTTTCACGAGCTGAGTCAGCCAAAGCTTTAACACGTCCGTGATAGAGATATCCACCGCGGTCAAACACCACTTCAGAAATACCTTTAGCTACTGCGCGTTCAGCAACAAGTTTACCGACAACAACGGCTTGTTCTGTTTTAGTTCCTTTAGAAACTTCTTTATCAAGAGTTGATGCACTTGCGAGCGTTACACCCGCTACGTCATCAATAACTTGAGCGTAGATGCCTGTATTAGAACGGAAAATGTTCAAACGTGGGCGATCAGCAGTTCCAGAGAGTTTTCCGCGAACGCGACGGTGGCGTTTTTGGCGGAGTTTGTTTTTATCTGGTTTCGAAATCACAATTTTCACCTCTTAATTATAATGCTAGCTCATGAGAGCTTTTGGTAAAGTGACAATCCACAAAGAATTGCCATAAGGATAGAATCCTATTATTTACCAGTTTTACCTTCTTTACGACGTACGTATTCACCAACGTAACGGATACCTTTACCTTTGTAAGGTTCTGGTGAACGAAGGCTACGGATGTAAGCTGCTGTCTGACCAACAACTTCTTTGTTAATACCACTTACAACGATTGAAGTTGCAGATGGTACTTCAAAAGTAATACCTTCTGGAGCTTCAACTTCGTCTTGGTGAGATTTACCAACTGAAAGAACAAGTTTTGTTCCTTGGAGTTGCGCACGATATCCGACACCGCGCATTTCAAGTTCTTTTTTGAAACCTTCAGAAACACCAACAACCATGTTGTTCAAGTTTGCACGTGAAGTACCGTGGATTGTTTTGTTTTCTTTTGAGTCGTTTGGACGGTGAAGTGTAACTTCATTGCCTTCAACTTTGATTTCAATGTTTTTGTTAAACTCACGAGTGAGTTCGCCTTTAGGTCCTTTAACAGTAACAACGTTATCGTTGTTTGTTACTTCAACACCAGCAGGCAAAGTAATAACTTTATTACCAATACGTGACATAGTATTTAATTCTCCTGTTAGATTATCAAGCCACAAAGTGACTAGTTTTCACGGGGATGAGTTTCATAGAATATAATCAACGAAACTCGCACAAATCATTGAGATAAGTGCTTAGTATCAACTTCTTACCAAACGTAAGCGATAACTTCTCCACCAACGTTCTTTTGACGAGCTTCTTTATCAGTCAAAAGACCTTCTGAAGTAGAGATGATCGCGATTCCAAGTCCGTTAAGAACTTTAGGAACATCTTCACGTTTAGAGTAAACACGAAGACCTGGTTTAGAAATACGTTTCAAGTTAGTGATAACACGTTCACCGTTTTGTCCGTATTTCAAGAATACGCGGATGATACCTTGTTTGTCATCTTCGATAACTTCAACATTTTTTACGAAACCTTCACGTTTAAGGATTTCAGCGATACCTTTTTTAATGTTTGATGCAGGTACTTCAAGTACTTCGTGTTTAGCTTGGTTAGCGTTACGAATACGTGTCAAGAAATCTGCAATTGGGTCAGTCATAACCATTTTATATTTTCTCCTCTTACTAGTAGTTTGAATAATTCACTTGCTAGTTAATGATTGAGCTAGGCTCAGATTGTGTTAAATACATTCAAATTAGGTGAAACTAACTTAAATGTACCATGTTTTTTACCAAGAAGCTTTGGTAACACCTGGAATTTGACCTTTGTAAGCCAATTCACGGAAGCAAACACGGCAAAGTTTAAATTTGCGATAAACTGAGTGTGGACGTCCACAACGTTCGCAACGAGTGTAAGCTTGCGTAGAGAACTTCGCAGGGCGTTTGTTCTTAGCAATCATTGATTTTTTAGCCAATTTATTTACCTCCTAGATTATTTTGCAAAAGGCATTCCAAGGCCTTTAAGCAATTCACGACCTTCTTCGTCAGTGTTAGCAGTAGTTACGATAACGATATCCATACCACGTACTTTATCAACATCGTCGAAGTTGATTTCTGGGAAGATAAGTTGTTCTTTAACACCAAGTGTGTAGTTACCACGTCCATCAAATGATTTAGTTGGAACACCATGGAAGTCACGAACACGTGGAAGTGATACTGATACCAATTTATCCAAGAATTCGTACATGCGTTCACCACGAAGGGTAACTTTAGCACCGATCGCTACACCTTCACGAAGACGGAAGCCAGCGATTGATTTCTTAGCTTTAGTAATCAATGGTTTTTGACCTGAAATAAGTGCCAACTCAGCAGCAGCTTTTTCAAGAGTTTTAGCGTTGTTTACAGCTTCACCAACACCCATGTTGATAACGATTTTATCAACTTTTGGCACAGCCATAACTGAAGAATAATTGAATTTTTCAGTCAAAGCTGGAATTACTTCGTTAGTGTATTTTTCTTTAAGACGGTTAGCCATTTAATACTTTCTCCTTTCCTTCGTGATTAGTCAAGCACTTCGCCTGATTTTTTGTTGTAACGAACTTTTTTGCCGTCAACAACTTTGTAACCTACACGTCCAGCTACACCGTTCTTGTCAAGAACTTGAACGTTTGAAGCGTGGATTGGTGCTTCTTTTTCCACGATAGCACCTTGAGGGTTTTCAGCTGATGGTTTTTGGTGTTTTTTGATGATTGCAACACCTTCAACAACAACTTTATTTACTTTTGGAAGAGCTTTAAGAACTACTGCTTCAGTTCCTTTGTCTTTACCAGCAATAACGCGAACTTTATCGCCTTTTTTTACAAACATTTGAGTATTTCTCCTATTATTTCTTACGCCCTAATGGGCACCCTGAACATTTCAGGGGACTAAGTTTGTGTTAATTCAGATTAAAGTACTTCTGGCGCCAAAGATACGATACGCATGTATCCACCTTCACGCAATTCACGTGCAACAGGGCCAAAGATACGAGTTCCACGAGGAGTTTTGTCATCGCGGATGATTACTGCAGCGTTGTCATCAAACTTGATGTATGAACCGTCTGGACGGCGAGCACCAGTTTTTGTACGAACGATAACAGCTTTAACAACATCACCTTTTTTAACAGCTCCACCTGGTGTAGCTTGTTTAACAGTTGCAACGATAACGTCGCCGATGTTAGCGAATTTACGTCCTGAACCACCAAGAACTTTGATAGTCAAGATTTCACGAGCACCGCTATTATCAGCAACTTTTAAGCGACTTTCTTGTTGAATCATTTCAATTGTCTCCTTTTAGTTTTATTAGATAATAACAGCTTCTTCCACAACTTCTACAAGACGGAAGCGTTTTGTAGCTGAAAGTGGGCGAGTTTCCATGATACGAACGATATCGCCTTCTTTAGCAACGTTGTTTTCATCATGTGCTTTGTATTTTTTAGAATAGTTGATACGTTTACCATAGACTGGGTGGTTACGTTTAGTTTCAACTACAACTGTGATTGTTTTATCCATCTTGTCAGATACTACGCGTCCAACAAGGGTTTTACGTTGATTACGTTCCATTATTAGAATTGCTCCTTTCCCAATCTATTATTTGATTTCAGATTGCACAGTTTTAACACGTGCAATTTGTTTTTTCACTTCGTTCAAACGGGCAGTTTGATCAAGTTGACCTGCTGCAGCTTGGAAACGAAGGTCGAAAAGTTCTTTCTTAAGTTCGTTTTCTTTTTTAGCAAGCTCTTCTTGAGACAAGCCACGAAGCTCAGCAACAAACTTTTTGATTTCTTCAAGTTTCATGTCTTCTCCTTATTCTGCTTCACGTTTCACGAATTTACATTTAACTGGCAATTTGTGGCTAGCAAGACGAAGCGCTTCACGTGCAACTTCTTCAGAAACACCTGCGATTTCGAACATTACTTTACCACGTTTAACTGGTGCTACCCAACCTTCAGGTGCCCCTTTACCAGAACCCATACGTACACCGATAGCTTTAGCAGTGTATGATTTGTGTGGGAAGATCTTAATCCAAACCTTACCACCACGTTTCATGTAACGAGTCATGGCAATACGAGCAGCCTCGATTTGACGGTTTGTAATCCAGTGGCTAGTTGTAGCTTGAAGACCGTATTCACCGAATGATACTTCTTTACCACCTTTAGCCTCACCGCGCATTTTTCCACGGAATTCACGACGGTGTTTAACACGTTTAGGTACTAACATTTGTTATTTGCCTCCTTTAGTGTTTTTACGAGCTGGAAGAACTTCTCCACGGTAGATCCAAACTTTAACACCAAGTTTACCGTAAGTTGTGTCAGCTTCTTCCCAAGCGTAATCGATATCAGCGCGAAGTGTGTGAAGTGGAACTGTACCTTCAGAGTATCCTTCTGCACGGGCGATATCTGCACCGTTCAAACGACCTGATACTTGAGTTTTGATTCCTTTAGCTCCAGCACGCATTGCACGTTGGATAGCTTGTTTTTGTGCACGACGGAAAGCAACACGTTGCTCAAGTTGGCGAGCAATTGTTTCACCAACAAGGTGAGCGTCCAAATCAGGTTTCTTGATTTCAACGATGTTGATGTGTACTTGTTTTCCAGTCAATTTATTAAGTTGAGCGCGAAGAGCGTCAACGTTTGATCCACCTTTACCGATTACCATACCTGGTTTTGCAGTGTGAAGTGAAACAATAACTTTGTTTACAGCACGTTCGATTTCAATAGTTGAAACTGAAGCGTCTGCAAGTTCTTTTTGAATGAATTTGCGGATTGCCAAATCTTCGTGAAGGTAATCTGCGTATTCTTTTTCAGCATACCATTTCGCATCCCAGTCACGGATGATCCCGACACGCATACCAATTGGATGTACTTTTTGACCCACGAGTTTACCTCCTTATTTTTCTGACACAACTACTGTTACGTGAGTTGTGCGTTTGTTGATTGGTGAAGCTGAACCTTTCGCACGTGGACGGAAACGTTTCATTGTTGGTCCTTCGTTTGCGAATGTTTCAGATACTACCAAGTTAGCTTTTTCCAAACCAAAGTTGTTTTCTGCGTTAGCGATAGCAGAGTTAAGAGTTTTCTCAACAATGCGAGCTGCTTTGTTTGGAGTGAATTTCAAGATTGCGATTGCATCAGCAACGTTCTTACCACGGATAAGATCAAGAACAAGACGTGTTTTACGAGGTGAAACACGCACTGTACGAGCCATTGCTTTAGCTGAAGTAATTTCTGCCATTGTGTCCTCCTCCTATTAACGACGTGTTTTCTTATCGTCAGCTGCGTGACCTTTGTAAGTACGAGTTGGTGCAAATTCACCAAGTTTGTGACCTACCATGTCTTCTTGGATGTAAACAGGAACGTGTTTACGTCCATCATAAACTGCGATAGTGTATCCGATGAAACTTGGGAAAATCGTTGAACGACGTGACCAAGTTTTAATTACTTTTTTCTTTTCGTCATTGGCTTGAGCTTCAACTTTTTTCATCAAATGCTCATCGACGAAAGGTCCTTTTTTAAGACTACGTCCCATTTTGTAGTTTTCTCCTTTAAATTGAATGTACCACAGCGGCTTGCACTAAGAAATGCTACCGAGTTGGCGGATGTTATGTGCTAAGCGACTAAATTATTTTTCGTTACGACGACGAACGATAAGTTTGTCAGATTTAGCTTTCTTGTTACGAGTTTTAAGACCAAGCGCAGGTTTACCCCATGGAGTAGATGGCGCTTTACGTCCAACTGGTGCTTTACCTTCACCACCACCGTGTGGGTGATCGTTAGGGTTCATTACAGAACCACGAACTGTTGGGCGAATACCCTTCCAGCGATTACGGCCGGCTTTACCAAGGTTGATAAGTGATTGTTGTTCGTTACCTATAGTACCGATAGTTGCACGACAAGTACCAAGAACCATACGAACTTCGCCTGATTGAAGACGAACAAGTACGTATTTACCTTCTTGACCCAAAACTTGAGCAGAAGCACCAGCGGCACGGATAAGTTCAGCACCTTTACCTGGTTGAAGCTCAATGTTGTGGATAACTGTACCAACTGGGATGTTTGCAAGTGGAAGAGCGTTACCAATCTTGATATCCGCATCTGGACCTGAAACGATACGTTGACCTACTTCAAGACCTTTAGGTGCGATGATGTAAGCTTTAACCCCGTCAGTGTAGTGTACAAGAGCGATGTTTGCAGTACGGTTTGGATCATACTCAATTGTTTTAACAACTGCTTCAACGCCATCTTTGTTACGTTTGAAGTCAATCAAACGGTAGTGACGTTTGTGTCCGCCACCTTGGTGACGTACAGTGATACGACCGTTGTTGTTACGACCAGCTTTGTTCTTAAGAGAAACAAGCAATGATTTTTCAGGAGTGCTTGTAGTGATTTCTGCGAAATCCAAAGAAGTCATGTTACGACGGCCATTTGTCGTTGGTTTATAAACTTTAATACCCACGTTAATTTCTCCTTTGATTATTCAGCTTCAGCTGCAAACAACTCGATTGCTTTAGAATCAGCTGTAAGAGTGATGATAGCTTTTTTAGTTTTTGAAGTGAAACCAGTGTAACGTCCAACACGTTTTTGTTTTGGTTTAACAGTTACAGTGTTCACGCTAGCAACTTTAACACCTTCAAATGCAGCTTCAACTGCTTGTTTGATCAAGAGTTTGTGTGCACGTGTATCAACTTCGAAAGTGTATTTTCCTGCTTCAAGAGCAATCATAGATTTCTCAGTGATAACAGGTTTTTTGATTACGTCATACAAATTCATTATGCAAGAACCTCCTCGATTGATGAGATAGCTTCTTTAGTAACAAGAAGTTTATCTGCGTTTACGATGTCAAGTACGCTTGCAGTTGCAGGAGTTGCAACAGTTACGTTTGCAAGGTTACGTGCTGAAAGTTCAGCGAATTTGTTTCCTTCTTCAACGATAACAAGTACTTTAGAATCGATGCTAAGAGCTGAAAGAACGTTTGCGAATTCAGCAGTTTTTGGAGCTGCAAATGAAAGAGCTTCAACTGCTACAAATTTATCTTCTGCAACTTTAGCTGAGTAAACAGATTTCAATGCAAGGCGACGAACTTTTTGTGGAAGTTTGTATCCGTAAGAACGTGGAGTTGGTCCGAAGACAACACCACCACCACGCCATTGTGGTGAGCGGATAGAACCTTGACGAGCACGTCCAGTTCCTTTTTGACGCCATGGTTTACGTCCACCACCTGATACTGCTGAACGGTTTTTAACCGCGTGAGTACCTTGGCGAAGGCTAGCACGTTGGCTGATTACGACATCAAATACTACTGATTCGTTTGGTTCGATACCGAAGATAGCGTCGTTAAGTTCAACTGTGCTAACTTCTTTACCAGTTTGGTCAAATAGTTTTACGTTTGCCATTTTTAACTGATTTCTCCTTTCTTATTATTTAGCAGCTTTAACTGCTGATTTGATAGTGATAAGAGATTTCTTAGCACCTGGTACGTTACCTTTGATAAGGATAACGTTTTTCTCTGGGATAACTTGTACAACTTCAAGATTTTGAATTGTCACACGGTTGCCACCCATACGTCCTGCCAAGTGTTTGTTTTTGAAAACACGGTTAGGCGCAACAGGTCCCATTGAACCTGGACGACGGTGATAACGAGAACCGTGAGCCATAGGTCCGCGTGATTGACCGTGGCGTTTGATAACACCTTGGAAACCTTTACCTTTTGAAGTACCAGTTACGTCAACAACATCTCCAGCTTCGAATGTGTCAACAGTGATTTCTGATCCAACTTCCAAGCCTTCAATGTTTTTGAATTCACGAATGAAGCGCTTAGGAGCTGTGTTAGCTTTCGCTACGTGGCCTTTGGCAGGTTTGTTGCTCAATACTTCGCGTTTGTCGTCAAAACCAACTTGAACTGCTTCGTAACCGTCTGTTTCAACAGTTTTAACTTGAAGCACAACGTTTGGAGTAGCTTCGATGACAGTAACAGGGATAAATTCACCTGCTTCAGTGAAGATTTGAGTCATTCCCACTTTTTTCCCTAAGATTCCTTTTGTCATGAGAAAATATTTCCTTTACTTTATTGTTTTTTCAAAAAGTTTTTTATGAGCGTTTTTTATGCTCAAAAAAGTTTTTAACGAGCGTTTTTTATGCTCATTGAATCAAACTTTAAATTAAAGTTTGATTTCTACGTTCACACCACTTGGAAGATCAAGTTTCATCAAAGCGTCAACTGTTTTTTGAGTTGGGTTGATGATGTCGATAAGACGTTTGTGTGTACGCATTTCAAATTGTTCGCGAGAATCTTTATATTTGTGAGTCGCACGAATAATTGTGTAGAGACTACGTTCAGTTGGAAGTGGAACTGGCCCAGCAACTGTCGCACCTGTGCGAGTTGCAGTTTCTACGATTTTTTCAGCCGCTGTATCAAGCGTACGGTGTTCGTAAGCTTTCAAACGGATACGAATTTTTTTGTTTGCCATTTTTTCTCCTCTTTCGTCTATTTAAGATAATAGGCTAGCTCCTCAAGAAAACCAACACGGATTGCGTGGCAGTGCAACCAGGCGTGTCGCAACCTCTTGTATCATAGCTAAGCGCTGTATTTACAGCACCATAATATAATAACAAAAGAACCCACTCATTGCAAGGGATTTTTTAAGTTTTTTTCTTTTTTCTTTATTTTCTTTTTGACTAAACAAAAAAATCCACCTTCGATGGATTTTTTATCAACTTTCTTTAGTGTAGTCGTACCCCATGTGTTCATAGGCTTTAACCGTTGCAACACGTCCTGTTCGTGTTCGCATAATAAATCCTTTTTGAATTAGATAGGGTTCATACATATCTTCTACCGTTTCTCGCTCTTCAGCAATATTAACTGACAAGGTCCCTAGACCAACCGGTCCACCACCATACATCTCAATCATGGTTCGGAGAATTTTTTGGTCGACATAATCTAGTCCTTCATGATCCACATCCAACATAGTCAACGCCTTGTCTGCAATCTTATCATCAATGATTCCATCACCCATAATTTGTGCATAGTCTCTCACACGCTTAAGTAGGCGGTTAGCAATACGTGGCGTTCCACGACTACGACGTGCTAACTCTAGGGCAGCCTCAGGTGTTATAGTCATATCAAAGATTTCTGAAGTACGTTCTATAATTTCCTTCAAATCTGGTAACTCATAATATTCCATATGACCATTAATCCCAAAACGAGCCCTCAATGGATTTGACAACATACCTGCTCGTGTGGTTGCACCCACTAAAGTGAACGGTGGTAACTCTAGGTGAACACTACGACTTGTTTCACCTGCACCAATCATGATATCGATGTAGTAATCTTCCATAGCACTATAAAGTACTTCTTCCACTGCCATAGGCATTCGATGAATCTCATCAATAAATAAGATATCACCTGGCTCCAAGTCATTTAGTATGGCAACCAGATCTCCAGCCTTCTCAATTGCTGGCCCAGACGTCTGCTTTAAATTGACGCCCATCTCATTAGCTATCACAAAAGCCATGGTCGTTTTCCCTAAACCTGGAGGACCAAACAAAAGAGTATGATCCAATGCTTCATCACGAAGTTTAGCTGCCTCTATAAAAATCTTTAATTGGTCCTTAACCTTATCTTGACCAATATATTCCTTAAAGTACTGAGGACGAAGGGTACGCTCAACATACTCTTCATCTCCTAGTAAATCATTATCTAATATTCTTGCCATAGGCTTATTTTAGCACAAAACAAAAAATGCAGTCAAAATTTGTCCATAAAAAAGAAGACAAGACTTGCCTTCTCTTTTGATTATTTCTTACCACCCTTAACTGGTGCCTTATCAGCTTTCTCTATAGCTTCTTTAATTGTCTTAGTATAGAGTTTAGCACCACGGTTAATAGAGTCGCTATCAGATCCAAAGTGAACCCCATCTGTACCATTCCAGATAGAAATATTTTCTTTAGCCACTTGATACCAGTCAGCAACCGTCACAAAGTCGTATTTCTTAGCCATCTCTAACTCATACTTACGTAACTGAATCAAAGATTGGGCCTCATTACCAGATTTACTACCATTATATGGTGTCACAAAGATAATATGGTGACCCTTAGGTAAATTCTTGATGATTTTATTAATAACGCCTTTATAGTCGTCAATCTCATTAACACCACCAGCAATGACAACATCCTTAGCAAGAGCATTACTATCCGCGTAATCTTTAAGCAAATCATTGATTGTTGATAGGTTACGACTGACAACTGCATCTATAGCGACATTATCAATACTTGATTCCAGCTGATCTTTTGATCTAAGAGCTACGGAGTCCCCTAAAACTGTCACTCCCTTATTCACACCAAATGAAGTAGCCTGACTGTTTTCCGCATTGGTACGCGTTAATTTCATCTTAGTCTGAGCTTGCGACAAACCATTAGCTTCTAAATCTTTCTCGAAGTTCCCTACAGCTGGCGCAAAGAGAGAAATAAGCACTGTAATTAAAGTAAGACCACTAAAAACATAAAGCACAATATGTCGGTACGGCGTCAAGTCTAAATCTATTCCAAAGAGACTGGCCTTTCTTCCTGCAATAAATGGCTCTATTATATAGTAGGAAAGTGTTGCGAAAACAATTGACAGAATCGTTGTCAGAATGACTGCAATAATATTATTGGTCAATTGACTAAAGATAATATATAGCGGCCAGTGAAAAAGATAGACACTATAGCTAATCTCTGCCAAATAACTAATAAGAGCAGGCTCTGATTTTCCAGGCAATTTCTCATGGAGGACACGGGCAGAGTAAATAATAACAGCCGTGAACAAACTAGCTAAAACAAAACCAAATAGATAGGTAATGCGTTCCTCGAAATGGAGAACTAAGCCCAACAATACGAGCAAGGCAAAACTTCCTACCATATAAAGGACTGTCTTTTTCAGAGTCCAAAGGCGTATATTTTTCTTGAACCTAGCGGTCGTTTCATACACACCTGAAAGTGTCGCAAAGAGAGAACCTAGGAAGAATGGATAGGCATGCGTAATTGATGAGAAATATAAGCGAGAAAAACTATCAACAAAGAAAGCGCTAATAAACATTGATAGGAAGCTCACCATAAAGCAGGCAAGAGATACCATAAAGACTAGGCTTCTAAATTGATTTTGGTGTTTGACACGCTTAGCTAGGAACCAAAGCAAGGCACCCCAAAGAATATAATAGTGAACCTCAATAGCCAGACTCCATGTATGGAGGTAAATATGCTGGTTAAATTGGTTCTCATAATTTCCCCCGGTCAAAATCTCATAATAGTTAGTTACAAAACCGATAACAGAGGTGATTTGACGTCCAATACCTGCAATAAAATCATTTCGAACCAAGAGCGCCAAAGGGGTACAGATAAGAACCATCAACACAAGTGGTGGTACTATCCGGTAAAAGCGTCGTCGCATAAAACCAAGGTAATCAATGCGATGCGTCCTAGATACCTCATCAATCAAAAGTGCTGTAATCAAATACCCCGAGAAGGTAAAGAAGACATCAACACCGATGAAGCCCCCAGGAAGAATACTTGGGAAGAAATGATAGATCAGAACCAAAAGAAGTCCTGTCACACGAATATAAGAAAACCAGTTAATTCTCATCCTTTAAAAATCCCCTGTTTAAATTTTCCTTTGTAGGTAACCTTATTTTCAGTAGTCAATTTTCCTTGACCATCGGCTTGACCAGACTTGAACTCTCCTTGATAAATCCAACCCTCATGAGATTTGAAGGTTCCTTGACCATTAAAGGAACCATTCTTAAATTCTCCCGTATAGGTATCACCATTATCATAGGTCAAAGTTCCTTGACCATTCAAACGATGGTTCTGCATCTGACCTTTATAGGCAATCTTAGTCCCATCAATCTTGATAGAATGTTGCGTTTTTATAGTCACCAAAAACAAGGACAGGGCGCATAAAATAATAACCCCTACTGTAATACGCTCAAATTGATTTCGGTCGATATCAATATTTTTAAAATCAAAATCCTTTAGTTGTTTAAAATTCATTGTCTATCCTTAATCCACTGTAACCAGTCTCGACAACCTGCAGTTACCAATTTATATGTTTCTTCAAAGTCACCTGTATACCATGGGTCCGGCACTCCACCAGGTCGGAAAAGCTTGATTTTATCGTCATAACGCCTTGCAGATATCTGTAAAAGATCCTCAACATTTGACTCATCCATTCCCACAACTAGATCAAAGAACTCAAAATCAGCCTGACTAATCTGTTGTGAGCCCTTGGAAGAGTCAAAAGAAATAGCATATTTCCTTAAAATCTTTTGGGTTCCTTGATGAACTGAATTTCCATGCTCCCATGAAGATGTCGCGCGACTTTCGATATGCAAAGACTTTTCTTGGTCCAGCTCTTTCATCACAAATTCTGCCATTGGGCTACGACAAATATTCCCCAGACAAACAAATACAATCTTATTCATT
Source organism: Streptococcus sp. 3.1 (assembly GCF_016648915.1). NCBI lineage: Bacteria > Bacillati > Bacillota > Bacilli > Lactobacillales > Streptococcaceae > Streptococcus > Streptococcus sp. 3.1. The sequence goes on from NZ_JACLQV010000001.1 coordinate 105,645, forward strand.
ATTCACCTCTTGCCCAAAACTATTAAGAGATATGCTCACTTATTTTCTTCGTCAAAATTATGAACACACTTTTAAATCATGAAAGTAGGTTCTCATTAATTTTCATTTAATCAATCCATATTATACCGAAAAACTAATCAAATAGAAAGGTTTCTTTCCTAATCATATCGAAAAATTAGTAACCTTTTTTAACAGTTGCAATATTCATATTAATCTATATGTTTAAGGCGTGAGAAAAGAGAACCTAGTTTCCTAGATTCTCCTTTTGTTGGCTTTAGATATTTGACCAAACACTTTCAAGGATGTTTGTTTGTTCACGTCCTGGTCCTACAGAGAAAGTAGAGATACGTACACCTACCAATTCACCAACACGACGAACATAATTACGAGCATTTTCAGGAAGCTCATCTAAACTACGGCAACCTGTGATGTCTTCTTCCCAACCTGGCAATTCTTCATAGATTGGTTTACAACGTTTCAGTTGCTCAAGACTAGCTGGGTAGTGATCAATACGCTCACCATCAAGGTCATAAGCTACACAAATTTTTACAGTGTCAAGACCTGAGAGAACATCGATACAGTTCAAGCTGAGGTTTGTGATACCTGATACACGACGACTATGGCGCATCACCACTGAGTCAAACCATCCTACACGACGTGGACGTCCTGTTGTTGTTCCATATTCATGACCAACTTCACGGATGCGTTCACCAACTTCATCAAATAACTCAGTTGGGAAAGGACCATCACCAACACGACTCGTATAGGCCTTACATACACCAACTACCTTATTAATTTTAGATGGACCAACACCAGAACCGATTGTAACACCACCCGCAACTGGGTTTGATGACGTTACAAATGGGTAAGTACCTTGGTCAATATCAAGCATAACCCCTTGAGCTCCTTCAAAGAGGACACGTTTACCTGCATCAAGAGCGTCATTCAAGATAACGGATGTATCTGTGACATATTGCTTAATTTGTTGTCCGTAAGCGTAGTATTCTTCAAAAATCTCATCGAATGATAATTCTTCAGCTTCATACATCTTACTGAAAAGACGGTTTTTCTCAGCTAAGTTCGTTTTCAAACGATCAGCAAAGATTTCTTTGTCCAAAAGGTCTGCAATACGGATACCTACACGCGCAGCCTTATCCATATAGGCAGGACCAATACCTTTGTTAGTTGTACCAATCTTATTGTCACCTTTGGCGGCTTCTTGCAGTTGATCAAGTTTAATATGGTACGGCAAAATAACGTGTGCGCGGTCAGAAATACGAAGGCTCTCTGTTGACACACCTTCTGCATGAAGATATTCCAACTCTTTGACAAGTGATTTAGGATTGACCACTACACCGTTCCCGATAACAGAGATTTTCTCTGGGAAGAAAATACCTGATGGAATCAAGTGCAATTTAAATTTCTTACCATCTATAACAATCGTGTGACCTGCATTGTCTCCACCTTGATAACGTGCGATCACTTCGGCATCTTGACTTAGGAAATCTGTAATTTTCCCTTTACCTTCATCACCCCACTGGGTACCCACAACAACTACTGATGTCATATTATTTTGATAACGGACAGCTCCACCTTTACGAGGCTGTCCCCACCTTTCTTGAAAAACTTCACGGTGGGAATTTCACCCACAAGTTTTGCGTTACAGTTTATTATAGCAGAAAAAAGTCTATTTGTTCAACGTTGAAAGCGCTTCTTACAAAATATTCTGACAGTTATAGCTAAGATTGCAACTAGTTATTTACTATATCTTTTTAACCTTGCTTCTTATGTATAACTATCAGCTATTTTACCACTAAATAGTTCTAGTAGCTATTTAACCTGCTTCATATAATCATTTAACTGCCTTTGATTCTTTAAAATAATTGTCTTGTCAGAATAATTTTTAACAACTGCATTATATCGCTCTACATATTTTTTAGAACGTCCGTCTAATAAAATCCATTTCACAAATGCAAAATCAAATTTTTCATTACAACCTTCTGCCATGCTAGGACGTGTCTTTCCCCTATATGTTAAATAACGCCTAAACGCCCGATAGAGACAATTAACTCTGTTAAAGTTGAAATAGACAATACAGTCAGCTTCCCTCATACGTTCCTCATAAAGACAGGCCGAGTAATTCCCTTCAATAATCCAATCACTTTGTAGCATAAATGTTGATATATCGTCAGTCATTTCATCAACTGTTCGCTCTTGCCAATTTGATGTGAAATGAATTTTATCTAAATGAAGAACCTCACAATTGTAGTGTTGACCTAAAAAATTTGCCAAAGTCGACTTTCCAGAACCACTATAGCCAATGATTGCAATTTTCAACTCATGTCTCCTTTTTCAATTCTGTTTCTTGACTATTATCATAACACAAAGCATATATTTAGAAGAAATTATCATTGGGAACAACTCTCGTTTAGACAAATAAACACGTAAATTTCTGTTTAAAGTGAGTTCTTTCTTAGAAAAATAAAAAGAGACTTATAAGCAAGTCTCTTTCCGATATTAAGATGCCCCCTACATGAATTTGTAAGAACTTTTCATATTGAAAATAAACAAAAATGTTGAAATATAGCTGATTTTAGGGAAATACTTTTAGGTATTTTCAATGTCAGGATTTAAAAATGGGGCAAAAGTGGGGCAAAAACAAATTAACGAAAAAAATATCGAGTTCGTGCATCAAGTAAATGATAAATTGCAAGAATAAGTGCAACATTTACTCGAACTCATCCTCTAGAGCTTCACTAGCAGTTCTGTAAGCTAAACATTTTCGTGGTCGGTGATTGATATCATATAAAGCCTTGGTTCCCAAAGCTTTTTTATGTTATAAACTCATTAAAAGAACCCCCAGTTAGATTTGGAATATTTTTTATTCTGTGTCACATAAAAATAAATAAAATGAATGGCTATAGCTAGAGCGAAGATGGTTGCAATACTCAGCACTATTGTAGGATTCGAAGCGAAAACCAAAGAGAGAATCAAGGCAGCCAGATAGAGTGTCGCTTGAGCACAGTAGTAACTTTTCGAATAGCGAAGATAGTTTTTGTTATAGGGCCCATTTGCTAGGACAGCAGCTTGGAAGAGGCCAATTCCGATATAAAAGAAGCTGATTGCAACGAGAAGATTAGCCTCAGGATTCAGAAGAAAACCCATCGAAACTGTCATCAACATAAGCCCAATGAAAATAGGATAGTGACTATAAATTATAAATAATCCCTTTTGATTGGATCCTTCGTCAATAGCATGGTCAAATTCACCAAAATAAAACAAGAACAGAGAAAGCATGATAACGAAATTAAGAACCGAATATATCGAGAAATTCTCAACTGTAAAGAAGTTAACTAGCCCAATAACCATCTCTCCAAACGTAATAATGACAAGAAGGGAGACGCGCTCGATTAAATGGGGAAGATTTACTTGGAAATGCTCATCTTTAGTAATCAAGAAAATTGGCACAATAAATGTTAGCAGAATACTAGCAATAAAGATATAGACTCCAACGTAAATAGGAAAAAGAGCTGCCAGATAGACTCCTAAGCTTTGTAGACCTGTCAACCATAGAAAACCTTTGATACTTTCCCGATCAGCACTATCGGTTGATCCTCTAAAAAACTGAACCAAATATTGAAAAAATAAGGTAAGGGTTAATGTGCCAACAGCCCAACAGGTATGATAGTACCATTGTTGCCAATTGTATCCAATCATATTGGATATAAAGAGCATAAGTCCCATGTTGATAAACATGATTACCATGTTAAATAACGAGTTTGTTCCATAGCGATTGGTATAAATGGTTTGAATCATCCAGGAATTGATGATAACCATGACAGAGATGAAGAAATCAAGTAAAGAGTCCCAAGCCAAAACACCGTTATGAATAGGGTGAATTAAAGCAGTTGCTTTTGAAATTGCAAAAACAAACACTAGGTCATAAAATAGTTCTGAAAATTCTACACGTTTATGCTTAATAAGAGTTGCCATCTTAAGACCTTTCTATTCTAGAAGTACAATTTATTATAACAGAAAATGGTAATGAGAGAAAAGGAGATGCTTAAATAACTTCATGTGACGCGAATTGTCAAAACCTTGGAGCACATTTACCTCATGTACCAACTCACAGGCAGAGTGTTTGATGATTGATAATGAAGAATGGGTAATGAAAAAATTATCGAAATGGATAGGGAATATCCCTTTTTATTTTGCTTTAAATCAGATTTTTGGATGGAATAGTAGATGATAAGACAAAATATCTTTGAAGATACAAAAAGACAAACGCCAAAAATGACGTTTGTCTACGTTCTGAGGTAGCCTTTAGGCTCCCTTTTTTCTTAGAAAATACCGATGAGTAATTGCATGCCAAGACTAGTCAGGATGATAGCGATCCAGCAAAGGGCTCCAAGAAGAATGGATTTTCCACTGGATTTGATCATAGCAACGAGGTTAGTTTTGAGACCAATAGCACTCATAGCCATGATGATGAGGAATTTGGAGAGCTGTTTGAGAGGTGAAAAGAAGCTATTGCTAACACCAAAAGAAGTAAGGACGGTAGTTAGCAGAGAAGCTAGGATGAAGTAGAGAATGAAAACGGGGAAGATTTTTTTAAGCTTTACTCCTTGGTTGTTGTCTTGTTGACGGCTTTGCCAATAGGAGAGGAAGAGAGTAATAGGGATAATAGCTAAGGTACGAGTCAGTTTGACAATGGTTGCAGATTCTAGAGTATTGGTATGATACAGACTATCCCAGGCGCTAGCTGTGGCTGTTACAGAGGAAGTATCGTTGACCGCAGTACCCGCAAAGAGAGCAAAACCTTCGTTGGAGAGATGGAGCCAAGAACCTAGAGTTGGAAAGATAAGAGCTGCCAAGACATTGAAGAAAAAGATGACAGAGATGGCTTGAGCCACCTCTTTTTCTTTAGCATGAATGACAGGGGCTGTAGCAGCAATAGCAGAACCTCCACAAATAGAGGAACCAACACCAATCAAGGTAGCTAGCTTTGTATCTAAGTCAAAAAATCTCTGGAAGAGATAAGCTACAATCAAGGCGATAGAAATGGTTGAAAGAATAACGGGAAGAGAAGATTTTCCAACTGCGAAAACTTGAGAGATATTGAGTCCAAAACCAAGTAAGATAACAGCATACTGAAGCAATTTTTTGGAGCTATAAGTCAAACCAGCATCCAGTTGTTTATAGGGAGTGAGAAAGGGGTAGAGAATCATTCCGATAAAAATGGCGAAAACAGGTGCTCCCACAACAGGCAGAAAGCCTCCTAAAACCCAAGAGATGATAGAAATGATCAGACAGACTAACAGTCCTGCCCAATTTTTTGATAGAAATGACATAAAAACCTCCGAAAATAAATACTCCTTATTATAATCTTATCTGTCAGAAAAGTAAAATAAACAGTAGGAATAAGGTTGTAAATTAACGGAATTTTGCGGTCAGAGAGCTTTTGTAGTTTAATAGATATATGTTCTTTGATCAATAAGGATGCAAATGTGGCATATGTTATTGAAAAAAATGAATTTGATGAGCCTGGATATGTGAAGTAATTATGTGAGATAAGAAAATAAATAAGAGAGTTGAAAATGTACTGCACCCCAAAAGTTAGACAGAAAAAATCTAACTTTTGGGATCAGTACAAACAGTGCTTTTTTTGTTGAAATCGCAAAGAATCTAAGCTTTCTTTTTGCAGATAACATTCGCTCTTTTATTTTCGGTATGATTGAGTCGATGCCCCGTTCTCGACCGGTTATTATTGCAACTTATCGAATGCTAGAGCACTATGCCATCACTTTTTGGAAGAATACTTGGAGCAATTCTACGCAGAATGGAATGCGAAAAAGTGATAATTAAAGAGACAAAAAAGCTGAGAATATGATTTCCCAGCTTTTTTGAATTCGATAGAAATAGCAACTAGACTATTTACGAAAGGCCTCAATAATGTAGGTGAAGCCAGTAACTAAAAATGAAAAGGCAATGACATAAACGACAAAGACACCTGTAGCCACTGGATTGAACAGAATCACTAGACCTAGTAAAAATACAAGCAAGGCTACCCACGTGATATTGCTACCAATAATAGGGAAAATCAATCCTAGACGATTGCCTTTAAAGAAAGCAATAATGGCTTCTACAATTAACCAAATTCCTACAATGGTCGGAATGACGACCGGCAGGGTCACAAAGCCATAAGCAACGAGGTAAAGAGCTAAGAGAAGACTAACAAACCCTTGGAAAAGATAAACAGGTGAGCGAAGCTCTTTTGGTGCAGAGAAATAGCCTAAAATAGCTGCTATAGAAGAAACCAGTAAACCAAATGAAATCCACCAGCTGTAAGCAACAAGATTAGCTACTGGGTTTGTAAATAGGAAAAGTCCTAAAAGGACAAAAACAACTCCTGCAAGGAATAGCAGTAAACGATTAGAAAATTTCATTTCAATACCCCCTATATAGTATAGTCTGATAATTAAACTATTATACTTATTTTTATAGAAAATGTCAATAAAATAAATAAACAATTTGGAAGTTTCAGTCTGACTTACAAAAAGAAAAGGAGTTTCCACTCCTTTTCACAGATTGAAGACAAAGTCCTTATAAAAGTGTCTTCTAAAGATTTTAACTTCAATCTGAAGCGAGGTTATCCTCGCTTTTTCTATTTATCAAACAATTCCTTATTTTCAATCAAGAGTTCTAGTGGAGATTTTTCTCTTGCTACAATAAAACCAGGTTCATATTGGGTATGAAATGTTCTTTTCTGAGAAGTTGGATCAATATACAACTCTTCTCCATCTTCTGTGTATAGTTGGTTGCCTCTTGTTAGGTAAAGTAAATCCTCTAAGTGTTGTCCATTAGTATGTAGGAAATGCTCGATGTATTTGACAGCTTTTAAAATCTCACTTACTTTATCAGAGTATTCATTCGATTCAAGAACACTCTTTTCTAACTCAATCTCTTTACTAGTTCCAAATAGTTGGGTTGGAGTTGCGTTAAAATATTCTGCTATCTTATCCAAATTTGCAAAGGTAGGATAGCTTTTTTGTTTTTCATAATCAGAGATGGACTGTTTACCGATTCCTAAATCTTCCGCAAGTTGAGTTTGACTTACTCCTTTTTCTATGCGTAGTCGTGCCAAATTGGGTCCAAAATTTTGAATAATAAAGGTCATGGGAAACTCCTAATTTTATTTTTAACTTATTTTATCACCTATAAACTTATAAATCAAGTTTTTAGTTGACTATCCAAAATAATTTTTATAAAATATATTTATAACTTATAAACAAGTTATAAACTATACAAAATGGTTCGTAAGTTTAAGGACAGTGAGTGAGGAGGAAGTTGAGGGCGAGACTATGACTTATGACTATTCGAAGCCTTGGAGCTAGAAATTGTGTGGACAAGGTCAAGGGACGAGCCTGACGGGAAGTCAGGCGAAGTCCTGCAGACTGTCGTCCAGACAATTTCTAGCCAAGCAAAAGCTGGCTATTCTAACAGCCAGCAAAAAGGTACACTTAGGACAACGTCCAAAGAACGACGGAACGAGCAAACGTTGATTTGACGGTGTTTCTGAGACCTAAAAAATCTAAAAGAAGGGGGGACAATTTTGTTGGTTTCTTTACAAGATTTAAGAAGCATTCAAGAACGATGTGAAATAGGAGAATTAGTACAGATGTTAGATGTCAGTATTGATAGATTAACGGTTATCTGGGATACAGACACTGGTTCCCTAAGACGAATTTTCAAAAATCTGAAACAGGCAATAAGTACAAGAGTTGACTCATTTGAAATATATGATAATGTTCGAGATGATGTCTTTACTTTAGCTAAAGTTTTTAATGAGTATGATTCGATCAATATTATATTTTTTCAATTATCCACTTATGGAGGTGAACAATTGATTCGAATTGATTTCAATCCTAATACTTTAAAAGAATTTGATGGAATGAAAGTATGGCGACAATTAATGTACTTTGCTAGATTGAATTCATTGACGGTACGTTTGTCTCGTTTTGATTTGGCATTTGACATTTTTAACAGGCCTGAAATCGTTAATTTGCAACATATTAAAGGTGGTGTTACCCATAAGGTCTTCTATGGTCGAGGGGGCGAATTAGAGACGAAATATTGGGGTTCTAGCGGTAGTAATGTACAAGTTAGGTTATATGATAAGAACAAAGAAATCATTGCTCATAAGCGCGAAGAGAAGCTAGATTTGGCTGTAAATCCGTTTTGGTGGAGACTGGAGTTCCAACTCAGAACCAAAGCGATTGGTGAGGAGATGGTCCAAGATATTATGAATCGACTTGATAATTTCGGATTTTATAAGCTAGAACATATTCGAGTAGAGCAAAGAGCATTTACAATTATCTTTCTCAATAATCCTGAACTGTTATCATTAGCTTTTCCAAATTTAAAATCTGACAGCATCAAAAAGAAAAAAACAAGAGTCCGCAAATTATTGAGAGAAGAAACGAACCAATTTGCGGAAGAATTAAAAGAAGTATTAATACAGAATCTCCCTAAATTAAATACAGAATTAAAACTACTTGTAGGCGAGTTTCTGAATTTAGAAAATAATTAAGGAGGATAACTATGGATAATAATTTAATTAGTAACAAAGAATTAATTGAAATGGGCTATCGCCCTCATACAGCGAATGATATCATTCATCAGGCAAGAGAATTACTTGTATCACGAGGCTATACATTTTATAATCGCAAACGTTTGATGGTTGTTCCAAAAAGTGTTGTAAATGAGATTCTAGGAACAGAGGTGGCGTAATATGGCAAGTGTTCGTTATCGAAAGCGAGGAGATAGCAACTTATGGACCTATGAAATTCGTAACGAAGGAAAGACTGTTGCTCATAATAGCGGTTTTAAAACAAAAAAGCTTGCAGAGTCAGAAGCTGAACCGATTCTGCAAGAACTTCGTTTAGGGAAAAGAATTTCTAGAGATATTTCTCTTGTAGATCTATATCAAGAATGGCTTGAACTAAAAATTCTACCGAGTAGCAGGTCGGAAGAGACAAAGAAAAAATATCTTCTCCGTAAAAACACAATTGAAAGATTATTTGGAAATAAAAAAGTCACTCAAATTCGTGCGAGTGAATACCAAAGAATAATGAATAAGTATGGGCAAACAGTTGGTAGAAATTTTCTTGGTAGATTGAATACTGGAATCCATCAGAGCATCCAAATGGCAATTGCCGACAAAGTTCTAATAGATGATTTTACACAACATGTCGAGTTATTTTCATCCAAAGAACAACAGATGACCGAAGAGAAATATTTGCATACAGAAAAGGACTATCTGGATTTACTTTTAGCAGTAAAGAGAAAATTTGATTACCAACGATCAATTGTTCCTTATATCGTCTATTTTCTATTAAAAACAGGGATGAGGTTTGGAGAGTTAATAGCGTTAACTTGGAATGAAGTTGACTTTGACAGAGGACTGTTAAAAACATATAGAAGGTTTAATACCCTTTCTCATAAATTTGTCCCTCCAAAAAACAAAACGTCTATTCGTATGGTACCGATAGACGAAGAATGTATTAAGATATTACAAGTCCTAAAAATTGAACAAGAGAAGGCTAATAAAGAGCTAGGTATCAAGAACAGGTATAAAATGATTTTTCAGCATTATGGATATATTCATATGGTACCAGATATTGCTAGTGTCAATAAAGCTTTGAGTGTTCTTTTAAATGAATTAGATATTTATCCAATTATCACGACAAAAGGAGCACGTCATACCTATGGAAGTTACCTCTGGCACAAAGGATTTGACCTTGGGGTTATTGCAAAAATTCTAGGGCATAGAGATATTTCAATGTTAGTAGAAGTATATGGACACACTTTAGAGGAGAAAATTTTTGAGGAATTTAATCAAATCAAAGATGTCTGGAAAGATTGCTCATAAAAAAATATGGGGCAAATGATGGGGCAAATCAGTTATAGACAAGCAAAAAAGCCTTTTAAATCAAGGCTTTTTCTTCTGTATTTCTATGCCCCCTACAGGGCTCGAACCTGTGACCCATGGATTAAGAGTCCACTGCTCTACCAACTGAGCTAAGGAGGCTGGATGCTGTATTGGTACCGATGATCCACGGTTTGTATTGAACCCGCGACGTAAAAAAGCAGGTGGGCGACTCGCTACTAACTTCAGTTGCTTCTGGGTGAGCCAGCCTGCACACTGTTAATAGACCTCTGTCTCCCGATAATACAAAAATTAGTCGGTCAACACTTATATGTGGATTCGTATACCACAGCAATTTCTATGTTTTTATAATACCACTTTTGAAAATTATTGCAAGAGGAAAAATCAATTTTTTTGCAATCGTTTTCCTTGATTCCTCTCGCATTATCTAGATAACTTATCGATTCGGTCTTTATTAGCTCCAAGAGCTCTTTCATATTTCCCGGTTTCATTGGGTTGGAAATAATTCACACCTCTTAATTTATCCGGAAGGTATTGTTGCTTGACCCACTTTTCAGGATAAGCATGGGGATACTTGTAATCTTGTGCATTGCCCAGTTCCTTACTTCCAGCATAGTGCCCATCTCTCAAATGACGAGGAATCGGTAAATTTCCTGATTTTCTAAGGTCTGCCAAGGCAGCATCCATAGCCATATAAGCCGAATTCGACTTAGGAGATAAAGCTAAGTCAACAACTACATTGGCTATCAAAATACGCGCCTCTGGGAAACCTACTTTCTGTGCAGCTTCCAAAGCTGTAACCGTGTGAACTTGCGCATCAGGATTAGCTAAACCAATATCCTCGTATGCAATCACAGTCAAGCGCCGCGCTAAACTAGGGAGATCTCCTGCTTCAACCAAACGCGCTGCATAATGAAGACTGGCATTAACATCAGAGCCTCGAATAGATTTTTGCAAAGCAGAGAGCACATCATAGTGTCCATCACCGTCTTTATCCATGGTGATATAGCTACGTTGTAAACTATTTTCCACTGTATCTAAAGTAATATGGCGAAGCCCATCTTCTGAAGCTGGCGTCGACATGACAGCTAGATCCAACGAATTATAAGCCGAACGTAAATCACCATTAGTAGCCGTAGCAATAAAATCTAGAGCATCATCATCTAACTGGACATCAAAGTCAAAACCACGCTCCTTGTCCTCTAAAACACCTAGGATAGCTTCCTTAATATCCTCGTTAGAGAGTGGTTCCAACTCAAATATTTGTACACGACTACGGATGGCTGGTGTTACAGAAAAAAACGGATTCTCCGTTGTAGCCCCAATCATGATAATATTACCATTCTCTAAGAGTGGTAATAAAAAGTCTTGTTTAGCTTTATCTAAACGATGAATCTCATCTAGGAGCAGAACTAAGCCACCTGAAAATTTAGCCTCTTCCGCAATTTCCTGCAGGCGTTTCTTGCTATCAACTGTAGCATTAAAGGTTCTAAAAGCAAATTTTGTTGTTCCTGCAATAGCACTAGCTATTGAGGTCTTCCCGATTCCTGGTGGCCCGTAGAGAATCATTGACGATAGCATATTCGCTTCTACCATACGGCGAATAATTTTACCTTCACCAACCAGATGCTTCTGACCAATCACCTCTGAAATTGTACGTGGACGCATGCGTAGAGCAAGATTATCTGGCATCTTCTCTCCTTTTTTAACTGATTTTTTCTTATTACAATAAGCATATACTATTTTGTTACAAAAAGAAATCATAAATAGTTCTTGTCAAACCTAAATTCTTATGATAGAATGTTTTGGTATGTGGTGCTAGCACATCCGTAATAAATTCTACCTAGGAGGAAAACACGAAATGGCTAAAGTATGTTACTTTACAGGACGTAAAACTGTTTCTGGAAACAACCGTTCACACGCTATGAACAAAACTAAACGTGCCGTTAAACCTAACCTTCAAAAAGTTACTATCCTTGTTGATGGTAAACCTAAAAAAGTTTGGGCTTCAGCTCGTGCGCTTAAATCTGGTAAAGTTGAACGCGTTTAATCTTATTGGATATTAAGAGAGATGACTTCAGTCGTCTCTTTTTTTATTTATCATCTTTCCCTTTTGGGTATACTTATGTTATAATAAAGAACTAACAGATAATTCTTATAGAAAGAAGGTGTCAGTATGGGATTTACAGATGAAACTGTTCGTTTCAACCTAGACGACGGTAGCAAAGATGAAATCAGTAATACTTTGACAAATGTCTACCGTTCGTTGGCTGAGAAAGGTTATAATCCTATCAACCAAATCGTCGGTTATGTTCTGAGCGGTGACCCTGCTTATGTTCCGCGTTATAATGACGCCCGTAACCAGATTCGTAAATACGAACGTGATGAAATCGTTGAAGAACTCGTTCGCTATTATCTTAAAGGAAATGGAATTGACCTCTAATGCGAGTAATGGGACTTGATGTTGGCTCAAAAACAGTAGGAGTTGCGATTAGTGACCCCCTCGGTTTTACAGCCCAAGGCGTTGAAATTATCAAAATTGACGAGGAGGCTGAAGAGTTTGGTTTCGACCGACTAGGCGAGCTCGTTAAAGAATATAAGGTAGAAAAATTTGTTGTTGGTCTTCCTAAAAACATGAATAACACTGAAGGACCACGTGTTGAGGCAAGCAAAGCCTATGGTGACAAAATCAAGGAAATCTTTGGAATTCCTGTAGATTACCAAGACGAGCGCTTGACAACTGTTCAAGCCGAGCGTATGTTAGTTGAACAAGCAGATGTCAGCCGTGGAAAACGTAAAAAAGTTATTGATAAATTAGCTGCCCAACTTATTCTACAAAACTACCTCGATCGAATGTTTTAAGAAAGTGTAATAGAGACCTAATAGTCAAGTGACAATCTAGTAAACTGACAAGCAAATATACTAGATTGTCCTCACTATTCAGCGCTCTCTTCAAAAAGGAGAACAATATGTCACACAATCACGACCACAACCATGATCATGAAGTCATCACTTTAGTAGACGAACAAGGAAATGAAACACTTTTTGAAATCTTGTTGACTATTGATGGACGCGAAGAATTTGGTAAAAACTATGTTCTTTTAGTACCAGCTGGTGCTGAAGAAGATGCTAATGGAGAAATCGAAATACAAGCATACTCATTCACTGAAAATGAAGACGGTACTGAAGGCGACCTTCAACCAATCCCTGAAGATTCAGATGCTGAATGGGATATGATCGAAGAAGTTTTCAATAGCTTTATCGACGAAAACTAAAAATATTCAATGCCATAGGCAAAGAAATGGCTTGTTAAAAAGAGATTGGGATATTGTATCTCAGTCTCTTTTTTAGATATTTTTTATTAAATGTAAGAAATTAGAGGAAAATTGACTAAATGGTATTATCTGATATACTTTAAATAAGACAATTAGGAGGCAAGACCCTTCTATTTATAACTTTCCAAATGTCAACAAAGGAGTTTAATTGTGAGTCCATACAACGAAGACAATACTGTAGATTCAAGTGGCTACCAAGGTTATCATCGAAGCCACCATCGATCTCATACACAAGATAGTCAATCCGAAAAGATTGAAGTGACAATTCAAGGACATACCGAAGAATCAGATTCTTCTCAAATAGAGAAAAAAACTAAGATCTCACTTCCATGGAAGCATAAAGGTCATATCCTGATTTTCAGTTTGATCTTAAGTATTTTTAGTATATCAGTTCCCTGCTTTACAGACTTTGCCAATAATATACAGTCTCAAAACCTTTATATTGCAAAAATGTTTGCCAATGGTAGCTTACCTTACTCTGACTTTTTTGCGACAGGTGGATTCTTTTATTACCTCCTGGTTTCTCTGGCTTTCCGTTTAGGATCAACGCTTTGGCTAATTCCTATACAATTCCTCGCCTACTATCTTTCTGGTAGTTACCTTTACAAGACTGTCATGCACATGACAAGTAAGAAGGAAATTGCCACTCTAATTAGTATTATTTTCTATGTCACTAATGGAACACTAGGCTTTGGTGGGCTTTACCCTATCCAATTTGCTATGCCTTTTGTCCTAGGTGCAATCTTCTTCTTAACTCGTTACTTTGCGGGTCATAGTCGTGACGAAGCCTTTATTCTTTACGGCTTTGCTGGAACTGCCGGGGCCCTCTTTGAAGCTCGAACTCTTATTTTCTGGATATTGTCACTTGTGACAATCTTCGTTTACAATCTTGTCAACAAACACTTTGCTCGTGGTTTTTATCAAGTTCTTTGTATTGTTTTTGGTAATATTCTAGTATTGTATCTATGTCTTTACTTTATCCTTAATTTACAAATTACATCGGACTACATTAACCAAGTTTTGGTTTACAACTTTACACAACTCGCTGTAGAAAAAAATGACTTTCTACTTACACTAGCCTATCAAAGCTTTGCTGTTTTAGGCTCTGGGTTACTTATTGGTGCACTTACTACTAGCAACCACCTTCTTGGCGAGGCTAAAGATAAGAGCATCAAGTGGGTACTGCTCCTTAGTTTTATCTTTACAGTGGTTTACAGCTTATTCTCTCAAAGCTTTGGACTTTACAGTATGCTCAATATCGTACCTTATGGTCTAGTCTTAACAGCACTTTCTTTAGATGATGCTATTAAAAAGAGAGCAGAGCGAACTTCTCACCGACGTCGTAATGGTAACCAGATTCACACACTTAAAGTTTTTGGTATCTTCCTTAGTCGTAATTACTTCTTACCTATTGCAGTCTTTGCATTCGCTTTTGCGATACCAATCATTATGTTCCTATTTAATTTAGGAAATAATACTGAACGTAGTACTGTTGCAAATTACCTCTCTAAAAATACCAAGAAAGATGAAACGATTTACGTTTACGATTCCTCAGCAAAGATTTATTTGGAAAGCAGTCGTAAAGCAGCCTCACAATTTGTTCTTCCAGAACTTAACACAGCTAAATCTAGTCATCAGAAAGCTCTTTCGGATACTATTATCCAAGATTCAGCACAATATATCGTTGTCCAACAGGATACACAACTACCTTCTGAGGTTAAATCTACACTTTCAAAAAACTATAAAAAGGCCCCTGTAAAAGGCGTTAAACGATACACTGTTTATGTCCTAAAATAGGTCAAAAAATCAATATATAGTGGTTGGAATAAAAATATACCACAATATATTGATTTTTTTTTGCCTAGTGCTATAATTAGTAACGAGGTGATTTTTAGATGATTACATTAGAAAAAGAAAAGGTTACAATCAACCCTGATATCAAAGTCATCAAACGTGATGGTCGTATGGTTGTCTTTGATTCAAGTAAAATATATGAAGCTATTCTCAAAGCGAGTGAAGCTATTACACCTATCACACCCTTAATTGAAGCAAAGTTGGAGGGAATTGCCAACCGTATTGTTGCTGAAATCAATGACCGCTTCACTCAAAATATCAAAATATATGAAATCCAAAGCATTGTAGAGCACGAGTTACTCGAAGCTAACGAATATACTATCGCTCAAGAATATATTAACTATCGTACCAAACGTGATTTTGAGCGTTCTCAGGCTACTGACATCAATTTCACCATCAGTAAACTTGTTAATAAAGATCAAGCTGTTGTTCATGAAAATGCTAATAAAGATAGCGACCTTTACAATACACAACGTGATTTAACCGCAGGAATTGTCGGAAAATCTGTAGGACTTAAGATGCTTCCTCCACACGTGGCAAATGCTCATCAAAAGGGAGATATCCATTTCCACGATTTAGACTATAGCCCCTACACACCTATGACCAACTGTTGTTTGATTGACTTCAAAGGCATGTTGGCAAATGGTTTTAAAATTGGTAACGCTGAAGTTGAAAGTCCTAAATCCATTCAAACTGCAACAGCACAAATTTCACAAATCATCGCAAATGTTGCCTCTAGTCAATATGGTGGCTGTACTGCTGACCGTATCGATGAGTTTTTAGCTCCTTACGCAAAACTTAACTACAAAAAGCACTTAGCTGATGCTAAAGAGTGGGTAGCTGAAGAAAAACGTGAAGATTATGCACGCGCCAAAACGCGTAAAGATATCTACGATGCTATGCAATCTCTTGAATATGAGATTAATACGCTTTTCACTTCAAATGGACAGACTCCCTTTACCTCTCTGGGTTTCGGTTTGGGAACAAGCTGGTTTGAGCGTGAAATCCAAAAGGCTATCCTACAAGTTCGTATTTTAGGACTTGGCTCCGAACACCGTACAGCTATTTTCCCTAAACTGATTTTTACCTTAAAACGTGGACTTAACTTAGAGCCTAGCTCACCTAACTACGATATTAAGCAACTAGCTCTTGAATGTGCAACAAAGCGTATGTACCCGGATGTCCTATCATATGACAAAGTCATTGAATTGACGGGTTCCTTCAAGGCTCCTATGGGATGTCGTTCCTTCCTACAGGGGTGGAAGGATGAAAATGGTATTGAAGTTAATTCTGGACGAATGAATCTGGGGGTTGTAACCCTTAATCTTCCTCGAATTGCCCTAGAATCTAAGGGAGACCAAGATAAATTTTGGGAAATTTTTGAAGAAAGAATGGGAATTGCCAAAGATGCACTCGTCTATCGAGTTGAACGTGTCAAAGAAGCTACACCTGCTAATGCGCCTATACTTTATCAGTATGGGGCCTTTGGCCAACGTCTAGGTAAATTCGACAATGTAGATCAACTCTTCAAACATCGCCGTGCAACCGTATCACTTGGTTATATTGGGCTTTATGAAGTAGCATCTGTTTTTTATGGTAGTGACTGGGAGACAAATCTAGAAGCCAAGGCATTTACTTTAAATATCGTAAAAGCTATGAAAAATGCTTGTGAAGGTTGGTCTGACGAATATGATTATCATTTCTCTGTTTATTCAACACCATCAGAAAGTTTGACTGATCGCTTCTGTCGTTTGGATGCTGAAAAATTCGGTGTCGTGACTGATATAACAGATAAAGAATATTACACCAACTCTTTCCACTACGATGTTCGTAAAAATCCAACACCATTTGAAAAATTAGAATTCGAAAAAGCTTACCCAGAAGCTGGCGCAACTGGTGGATTCATCCATTATTGTGAATATCCAGTCCTCCAGCAAAACCCTAAAGCACTCGAAGCTGTCTGGGACTTTGCTTATGACCGTGTCGGTTATCTTGGAACAAATACTCCAATAGATAAATGCTACAAGTGTGACTTTGAAGGGGACTTCACCCCAACAGAACGTGGATTCATGTGTCCTAACTGTGGCAACACAGATCCTAAAACAGTTGATGTTGTCAAACGTACTTGCGGTTATCTAGGAAATCCACAGGCACGCCCAATGGTTAAAGGACGCCACAAAGAAATCTCAGCTCGAGTCAAACACATGAACGGTTCAACCATAAAATATGAAGGTAAACACCTTTAATAAGACCTAGAATACATTATAATAAACTAGAAGCAGCTGGATGATACCTTCCAACTGCTTTGCTTATTTCATTTTTAGAAAGGAATATTATGGGAAAATATCAATTAGATTATAAAGGTATGCAACAAGTGGAACGTTACCACGAAAAAAATGCAACCGTCAAAAATGATAAAAAAGCACGTGTCCAAGCCCTTTTGAAAAAAGCTGGAAAGAAGAAGTAATATGATTTTACGCCGTCCAAGTCAAACAGATAAAGAAGCTATCTTAGAGATGATGGCTGAATTTGAAAGGGAGCAAGCTGCTCATGATGGTGGATTTTGGAACGCCAACAATTTTGTTTATGAAGAGTGGCTAGAAGAAAATCTTCAAGCGGAAGCGGGACTCAATATTCCTGAAAACTGGGTTCCTGCTATCCAGCTGGTTAGTTTTGACGAAGCAGGCCAGGCTCTTGGCTTTCTCAACCTTCGTCTCCGATTAAATGACTACTTACTAGAAAAAGGGGGCCATATCGGCTACTCCATCCGTCCATCCGAACGAGGAAAGGGTTATGCGAAAGAATCTCTCCGTCAAGGCTTACAAATAGCTAAAGAAAAGAATATTCATCGTGTTCTGGTCACTTGTAGTATCAAGAATCCTGCTAGCCAAGCTGTTATATTGGCCAACGGTGGTCAGTTGGAGGACATTCGCCATGAAACTGAGCGCTATTGGATAGATTTGGAGTAGAATCATGACATGGAATACACCAAAACCACAGGAATGGAAGTCTGAAGAGCTTAGCCTAGGACGCATTATTGACTACAAAGCTTTTAATTTCGTTGATGGTGAAGGCGTACGTAACTCCCTTTACGTCTCTGGTTGCATGTTTCATTGCGAGGGATGCTATAACGCTGCCACTTGGTCCTTTAAGGCAGGAATTCCCTATACTAAAGAACTTGAAGAACAAATCATGAGGGATCTAGCTCAACCTTACGTACAAGGTCTCACGCTACTTGGTGGTGAACCCTTCCTAAACACAGGAATTCTCATTCCCTTAGTCAAACGCATTCGTAAGGAACTCCCGGAAAAAGATATCTGGTCTTGGACTGGGTATACTTGGGAGGAGTTGATGCTTGAAACCCCTGATAAACTAGAACTTCTTCAACTCGTTGATATTCTCGTTGACGGCCGCTTTGACATCACTAAAAAGAATCTTATGCTCCAGTTTCGAGGATCATCTAATCAACGTATTATTGATGTCAAAAAATCTCTTGATCAAGGAGCAGTCGTTATTTGGGACAAACTAAATGACGGTCAAACTAACTATGAACAAGTTGATCGTAAAGATATGCTATAAGAAAAAGTCTGAGTTGATAACTCAGACTTTTTTAGACGATTTTAACAAAAACTAGCTCATTGTTAGAGGATAAATCCTCACGATAGTTAAAATCATCAAAAGACAATTTTCGTAAAGCATTAATCGTTTGACAATTCTCCTCCATAACAGCTGTCAAAAAAGCCCCTCTTGCCTTTTTGGATATCGTAGAGTGAGTCTTAAGAACCCCATTGCGGTCTTCCATAAAGCTAACCGTGAATAACTGCTTACGAAGAGTTGGACTAAAAACATCTTCAAATTCACTTGAAAGCAAAGAAACAACTGGAACTTGACTCTCCTCTAGAAATTGGTCATATTCAGCACGCCAATAGTTTTTTAAGGACTGACCATTAACCTTGATCTTCGTATGAAAGTCATGACGATGTTCTTGAATCGGGTAAAAAGCGGGAATGATTCCATAAAAAGAAGATGTGATGAATACTTGTTGGCCTAAGAAATCTTTTTCATATGTGGATAAGTCACTACGTTTGATGTGACGATACATCAGTCCATTAAAAAGCTCGACAGCCGGATAGTTCTTCGCTTCTCCAGACAAAATCGCAGCCCAGCGCTGCTTCTCTTTCTCAGCCTGCTCAGGCTTTATTTTATAAGCTGTGGACAATTCATCTGTGGATAATTTTGCCATTTCAGTTAGGATAGCCGCACTCTTTTCAGATAATTTTTGAGACGGAACTTCCTTACTGGCCTTCATTTCTTTTGCGGTTGGAATTAAAAATCTAATCATACTGATATTGTAAAGTCAAGCAAGCATTTCGTCAAGAATTCTATCCAACAAAAAAGAAGCTAACGTTCGTCAACTTTCTTTTTTTGTTAGTCATCTAAATCAACAAAACGACCTAGAATATGTACATTTTCTGCAATGGAGACAAAGGCTTTAGGGTCTGCTTTTCTCATATAATGCTTGAAGTCAGTATACTCTTCACGCGTAATAATCGCCAATAATACGGCTTTCTTTTCGTGATTATATGTTCCTTCCGCATCATTAATCAACGTTACTCCACGGTGGAGTTTCTTCTGGATCATTCGTACAACTGGATCTGGATTACTTGTAACAATCATAGCCTGCATTTTCTTTTGTTTAGTGAAAATCGCATCCGTTACTCGACTAGAAACAAAAATCGTAACCATTGAATAGAGAGCGTATTTCCAACCAAAAAGAATGCCCGCAAAAACCATGATAATCCCATTGACAATCAAGGAGATATTACCAACATCACGGCCTGTTTTCTTACGAATAGTGAGGCTAACGATATCCGTCCCTCCGCTAGAGATACGAGATTTTAAACCGAAACCAATCCCTGTTCCCATGACCAAACCACCAAAGATAGCATTGATCAAAGGATCCTCTGTCAAGGTTACATGTGGCATCACCTGAATAAAAAGGGAACTCATCGTTACTGTAATGAAGGTAAAGATAGTAAATTTATGGCCAATCTTATACCAAGCCAAAATCAAGAGAGGGATATTAATCGCGTAGAAAGTCAATGATACTGGTATCTCAAAGCCCAAAGTTCTAACACTCAATGCCGATAAAACCTGTGCCAAACCTGTCGCTCCACTAGAGTAAACATGTCCAGGTTGAAAAAAGAAATTAACGGCGATTGACGATAAGAGCCCATAAAGTAAAGACGCTGAGACTTTTTCAGTATACTTTTCACGGGAAATACTACGAACAGCCTGCAAAACGCCCATTCTCTTCGCAGACTTTTTCGCTACAAATTTAACATGTTTATGAAGAGGTGCTTTATTCATTTTCTAAATCTACATGAAGGGCAAGTTCTTCCAACTGTTTATCAGCCACAAGACTTGGAGCCTGAGTCATAGGATCTGATGCCTTATTATTTTTAGGGAAGGCAATCACTTCACGGATATTATCTTTACCTGCAAGAAGCATAACAAAACGGTCAAGACCGATAGCCAAACCACCATGTGGTGGGAAACCATAGTCCATAGCTTCAAGAAGGAATCCAAATTGCTCGTAGGCTGATTCTTCAGAGAAGCCAAGGGCTTTCAACATACGTTCCTGTAGGTCTTTATGATTGATACGTAGACTACCCCCACCAAGCTCATAACCATTCAAGACAATATCATAAGCCACAGCACGAACCTTGGAAAGATCACCTTCAAGCTCTGCTACAGAATCTTCTGTTGGCAAAGTAAATGGGTGGTGAGCAGACATATAGCGTCCTTCTTCTTCAGACCACTCAAACATTGGCCAATCGACAATCCAAAGGAAGTTGAACTTAGTATTGTCAATCATGTCAAGTTCTTTAGCAATCTGATTACGCAAAGCACCAAGTGTGTTATTAGCGATTTCAAGTGTATCTGCTACAAAAAGAACTAGATCATTCTCTTCAAGGTGTAAAGCATCTGTCAACTTTCCTTCAATACTTGTCAAGAATTTAGCAACTGGACCTGCTAGAGCTCCGTCAGTCATCTTAACCCAAGCAAGACCTTTTGCGCCAAATTGTTTGGCAAACTCTGTCAACTTGTCAATACTTTTACGTGAGTATTTGTCTGCATTTCCTTTGACAACAATTGCCTTAACAGCTGGTGCCTCAGCAAATACTTTGAAGTCTACACCCTTGACAACTTCTGTCAAGTCTTGTAAAAGCATGTCAAAGCGTGTATCTGGCTTGTCAGAACCATAGTTATTCATGGCATCATCATAAGACATGCGGGGGAATGGTAATGTAACTTCAATCCCTTTAGTTTCTTTCATAACCTTAGCAATCAATCCCTCTGTAATATCTTGGATTTCTTGCTCATTAAGGAATGACGTTTCCAAGTCAACTTGTGTAAACTCAGGTTGACGGTCTCCACGCAAATCTTCATCACGGAAACACTTAACAATTTGATAATAACGGTCAAAACCAGCATTCATCAATAATTGTTTAGTGATTTGAGGACTTTGCGGAAGAGCATAAAAGTGACCTTGGCTAACACGGCTTGGAACCAAGTAATCACGAGCACCTTCTGGTGTAGATTTTGTCAACATTGGTGTTTCAACATCGATAAATTCCAAGTCATCAAGATAATTTCGGATGGCGTGAGTTACCTTTGCACGGAGCTTAAAGTTTTCCAACATCTCTGGACGACGAAGATCCAAGTAGCGGTAACGCATACGTGTATCATCACTAGCCTCAACACCATCTTTAATTTCAAATGGCGTTGTTTTGGCAGTATTAAGAACTTTAAGATTTTCAACTTTAAGTTCGACAGCACCTGTAGACAAGTTATCATTAGCTTGTTCACGCGCTTCAACAGTTCCTGTTACTTCAATAACAAATTCGCTACGCAAGCTTTCAGCTGTTTCAACAACATTAGCATCCGCATTTTCAGGGTTAACAACCAACTGCATCAAACCTTCACGGTCACGAAGATCGATGAAAATCAAACCTCCGAGGTTACGACGGCGAGATACCCAACCTTTCAAAGTAATAGTAGTTCCGATGTGTTCACTACGAACACGTCCGGCATACATAGAACGTTCCATAAATACACTTCTTTCGTTAATTTTTTAGTCTTAACTATTATAGCAAAAAGCCCATCAAAACCCCACCCATTTCAGGTTAGAATTTTAATAGACTTTCTTTTTTATAAAACTATTTGCCAAATTGTTTCAACAAATCACTAGTATCCACGTAATCTTCAGCAAACTCTTCAAAATCTTCAAAACGATAATCGGCTGTTTCTAAGTCAAGTAAACTATTCCAACGGAATCCGTAAACATCTTCAATGATAACACTAAGTTCATCAGTTTCCTCGTCTACCTGCCATCCCAAATAACGTTCCTGTGTTTCAAAACTCAAGACCACATCTTGACAATCTTGACGCCAAACTTGACCAAGTAATTGCTGACACATCGCATGATCACTTGCAGGCTCATCATTGAACCAAGTAATGTCATGTTTATCAAGAAAGGCAATCAATTGCCAAAACTGTTGTTGGAAACGAATGGGCATACTACGATCAAAAGCCAAACTGAACTTTTCACTCCGTTTGAGCATATCAACTATACTAACCATATGCCCCCTACTTTTCTAACTGTTCGAGGACTACAGCAAAGTTTTTAGTTAGCTCTTCGAAACTTACAGTAACTTCCTCACGAGTAGCATTATTTTTGACATTGACCTGACCTGACTCCACTTCACTCTCACCTAATGTGATAACCGTCTTAGCCTTGAAGGTATCTGCTGACTTAAATTGTGCCTTAATCTTACGTCCAAGGTAATCACGTTCAGCCTTAAATCCTTGATAGCGGATAGCTTGAACTAACTCAAGAGCTTTGCCATTGGCACCTGAACCAAGTACTGCAATGTAAACATCCAGACTTTCTTCCACAGGAAGTTCGATACCTTGTTTATCAAGAACCAAAAGCAAGCGTTCTAAACCAAGTCCAAAACCAAAACCAGCTGTTTCTGGACCACCGAAGTATTCAACCAAACTATCATAACGACCACCTGCACAGATTGTCAATTCAGACTTATCAATAGTGGTAATAAATTCAAAAATCGTGTGATTATAGTAATCAAGACCACGTACCATATTAGTATCAATCACGTAAGGAATGTTAAGACTATCGAGCATGGTACGTACTTCGTCAAAGTGCGCTTGACTTTCTTCATCTAAATAATCAAGGATAGAGGGAGCATTTTCAACTGCAACCTTATCTTCTTTTTCTTTTGAATCGAGTACTCGCAAAGGATTTTCATCCAAACGGCGTTGACTATCTTTTGACAAACTTTCACGCATTGGTGTCAAGTAGTCAATCAAGGCCTGACGATAAGCCAGACGACTCTCAGTATTTCCAAGGCTATTCAAATGAAGGGTAACTTCCTTGATGCCAAGCGTATTAAAGAGTTGGTAGGCCATAGCAATGGTTTCAACATCTGTGGCTGGATTTTTTGATCCAAAGCACTCTACACCAAGTTGGTGGAACTCACGCAAGCGTCCTGCTTGAGGACGTTCATAACGGAACATTGATCCAATATAATAAACTTTAACGGGTTTTTGAACCTCTGGCGCAAAGAGTTTATTTTCTACATAAGAGCGTACAACCGGTGCTGTTCCTTCTGGACGAAGTGTAATATGACGGTCTCCCTTATCATGAAAATCGTACATTTCCTTAGTAACGATGTCAGTTGTATCACCTACTGAACGTGAAATGACCTCGTAATGTTCAAACATAGGTGTACGAATTTCACCATAATTGTATTTCTTAAATGTTTCACGTGCAACATTTTCTACGTACTGCCATTTAGCACTATCAGCAGGTAAAATATCCTGCGTTCCCTTAGGTTTTTGAAGTTTCATAATGATGATACAGGTCTCAAATAGACCTGCCCTCCTTTTCCGTTATTACAGATATAATCACTCTATTCTATCATAATTTACATAGCTTTTGGGAAATGGTAGAGGTTTTTTCAACGTAAGAAAGAAACAGACCTCTCGACCTGCAACAATCATTAATCTTCTTTATAAAGAACGAAGGTCACAATAAAAGAGACCACAACAGAAATTACAAGACCTGCAATAGCTGTGTAAAAATATTTAAGTGTATCTTCACCGATATAGGCTGCAATCGTCAAGAGACCTGGGGAAGCACCTACAAAATTTCTCGCACCTAAAATACCAAGGAAGAAGCCACCTACTCCCCCTGCAACAATAGATCCTATGAAGGCAGCTTTATTTTGCAAAGTTACCCCATAAAGAGCCGGTTTCGTAATCCCACAAATTGCAGTAATTCCAGCAGATGAAGCCAGAACTTTTTTATTGGTATCCTTAGTTTTTAAAGCAATAGCAAGGGTTACTCCCCCCTGAGCCACATTCGAAGCCAAAGCACCTGGACCTAAAATCAAAAGTGTTACGATTGCAGTAATCAAGGTCGTAATCATAGGCACCAAGAAAAATTTAACAGCCTTTGATGAAATTTTAATTGCAAAGCGCTCCACATAACTCATAAACCAAACTGCCAAAATAACAGGAATAACCGTTGATGAGTAAGAAGTTAATGTAAGGGGAATACTAAAGAAAGAGACGCCCTGACCTGATTCCTTGGCAGTTGTCACAATCTGCGTAAAAATTGGGTGTAATAAAATAGCACCAATCAACATCCCCAATTGAGCGTTTGTCTTAAACTATCGAGCTGCTGAAGCACCTAAAAATACAGGTAAAAAATAAAATCCAGCATCACTAATAAAATTAAGAACTTGATCGTTAACATCATCTACAGCTACTACCTTAAAGACAACCAAAAGAGACAAAACGGCTTTGATCATCCCTGCTGCTGTAATTACCGGTAAGATTGGTGTGAAAATCCCAGAAATAAGGGCTAAAAAGCTTTGAAGAGGAGTTCTGTCTTGTTTTTCCGATGATTCCTTAGACACTTCATCTAGGTCTAATAAGCCTTCCAAAGCACGGCATACATTTGGTACATCACTCCCAACAACAACTTGATACTGGCCACCACTCTTAGCCAAACTCACAATACCTTAGATAGTTTGAACAACTTTATCATCCGCTAAGGTAAAACATAAACGTTTAGCACAGTTTACAAGATTCTGAACTTTCTCCTTTCCTCCTATAGCATCTAAAATTTTCGGCCCTGTCTCTTTATAGTTCATGACACTTCCTTTCTATACTCATAAAAAGAGAGAACAAGCTGAGCCTGTTCTCTGCATTTTTTCTATTATGACCAAACTTTATCAGTAATTGTTTTAATCAATTGTAATTTATTCCACTCGTCTTGCTCAGTCAAGATATTGCCTTCTTCAGTTGAGGCAAAACCACATTGAGTTGAGATACCAAGGTTCTTAAGTGGTACAAGCTCAGCCGCTTCATGGATACGAGCGATGACAGCATCTACATCTTCCAAAGCTGGATCCTTAGAAGTAATCACACCAAGCACCAATTCAACATGATCACGGTTATTCCAAATCGTTGGAAGTGGTGCGAAGCTACCTGAACGCGCATCATCGTATTCCAAGAAGAAGATATCATAATTCAATTTCCCAAGATATTTAGCTACTGAATCATAGCCACCTTCAAAAAGATAAGTTGATTTAAAGTTTCCACGACAAATATGAGTAGCCAAAGTCAAATCTTCTGGAAGACCTTCCAAGGCTTTATTGATAGTGTATACATCATCCTCAGCAATTTTTACCAACTCAGCTGTTTTCTCAGGATTATTTTTTTCATTCTCAAACTGTTGAATCAAATAACCCCAAGTCGTATCATCTAACTGTACATAACGTGCCCCCAAATCGTAGAAATGTTGGATGGTATCATGGTAAGCTTTAGCCAAATCATCAAGGAAATCTGTCCATGAATCATAGTAATCTGCATAAAGATCACTACGGTGGTCACGGTTAATGATGAGTGATGGACTTGGAATAGTTACTTTTGGAGTAATTCCTTCAGGAGTCACTGATTTAAGATATTCAAAGTCACGATAGAAAGGATGATTAGGATTTTCGGCAATCTTACCATTGATACGAACATTGGTTGTACGTGTCTTAGCTCCATGGAATTTATATGAATCTTCTTGTTGGTAAGCTTCAAAACCAGTTAGGTTCCATAGGAAATCAAGGTGCCACCAAGAACGACCAAATTCACCATCAGAAACTACTTGAAGACCATTTTCTACCTCATGGTGAACCAGTTCCTTAACCAATTCATCTTGTACTTTCAACAATTCTTCTTGCGAAATCTCACCATTGGCAAATTTTTCACGTGCTTCTTTTAAAGCTTGTGGACGAAGGTAAGAACCAACATGATCAAAATGATAATGAACTTTACTCATAGTTATTTACTCCTTTTTATGCTTTCGCTTAATGTAATAATAAGCCTATTCTAGCACTTGCTGCTATAGCAGTGAAATATATATTTGTTATCATACGATATAGTTTTTAACTATATATTTTATTGACAAGTTTTTTTGTCAAGCAACTTTACTTTACAAAAAAGATATGTTATTCTGTTATAGTTGATTTAAAATCAAGAACATAAATATTAATTCGGAGGAAATAAAGAAATGGCAGTACCTGCACGTCACACTTCAAAAGCGAAGAAAAACAAACGTCGTACACACTACAAATTGACTGCTCCATCAGTACAATTTGACGAAACAACTGGAGATTACTCACGTTCACACCGTGTATCACTTAAAGGATACTACAAAGGACGTAAAATCGCTAAAGCTAACGCAACTAAATAATAGAAGGGAGATACCATGCGCGTAAATATTACACTTGAACACAAAGAATCTGGTGAACGCTTGTACCTTACTTCAAAAAACAAACGTAACACTCCAGACCGTCTTCAATTGAAAAAATACTCACCAAAATTGCGTAAACACGTAATCTTTACTGAGGTTAAATAAGACATTAAAAGAAAAGCCTATGAAACCAACGTCTCTAGGCTTTTTTGCTTGATTAAAATATAGTTTTGTCTGATTTTTGTCTGATTGGTTAAAAGGGAGGGATATAAAATAGAGGCTATAGAGGGAGATATGACAAAAACATTTCCATACGAAGATGAGTCTTTTGATATTGTATTTCACCCCGTATCAAATTACTATACTGAGAATATGCAACATATTTTCAATGAAGCGCATAGAGTTTTGAAAAAGGGAGGCATTTTTCTCACAGGATTAAATAATGAAATAAACTATATTGTGGATAAGGATGAAAAAGAAATAGTTTTGAAAATGCCATTCAATCCTTTAAATGGATACTGTCAAACATTTTCGTTGATTTCCCCTAAATAATAGCGTATAATGATACTAATCTTAGAAAAGAAAGCGCTTTAATTTTCATTCAATAAGTAATTTTTAGCTGAAAATCAAAAGAATAAAACAATTAAAATGTTATATTCTTCATAATACTTACTTATTGAATAACTTTTCTTTGAGATAGAAGGGAGGCCTATTATGCTTTGGTCTATTATTGTAGGAGGCTTTATCGGTTTTATAGCTGGTGGAATCACTAAAAAGGGAGGTTCCATGGGAATAATTGCCAATATCATTGCAGGTTTAGTCGGTTCATCTATTGGACAATCACTTTTCGGTGCATGGGGACCTAGTCTAGCTGGAATGGCATTAGTTCCATCAATCTTAGGAGCAGTCATTGTTGTTGCCGTAGTGTCGTTTTTCTTAGGTAAAAAAGAATAATGTTCTTTTTCAAGAATAAATCATAATCTTTAAGACAGGGCAAGGTTATGATTTGATTGTATTCATGAAAGGATTCAATATGTCAAAATCTAAGAAAATACTTTCTCTTATATTTTGTATTTTAATCTTGACAATTTTGATTCCTATTTTGCTAGATTACCATAAAGTTAGTGGTTTAGGACTCCAATTAGTTAATTGGAAGAGAATTTCCTTTTTAGAATATTATCTTTCAAGATATCTTTTCTGGGGTTCCTTGGCTCTCTCAATTTTAATTTTATTATTTATGCTAGTAATCATCTTTTATCCTAAACAACATTTAGAGATAAAGTTAGAAGATGCAGGTGGTAAGCTAAAACTAAAAAATTCTGCTATTGAAGGATTTGTTCGTAGTGTAGTTAATGAAAATAACTTCATTAAGAATCCTAAAGTTCATGTAAATAGTCGGAAAAATAAATGTTTAGTTTCCGTGGAAGGAGAAATTCTTCCCTCAGATAATATTATTAAAAGAACTCAGTCTATAAAAGATGAGATCGGTAATGGATTGACACAGTTTTTTGGAATGAATCATGGTGTTAAGCTTTATGTTTCTGTAAAAGATTATAAGCCTAAAACACCAGCTAAAAAAACTGTGAGTCGTGTAAAGTAAGGAAGTAAAAAATGGAATGGTTTAAAAAATACCAGTACCCACTACTGTTTGGATTAGCAGGTGTTATTTTAGCTTGCTGCACCTTGTCCTATGGGTTCTTTAAAACATTGTTTGTTTTAATCTTCGCCGTCATAGGAGCTGGAGTTGGATTTTACTTACAACAAAAAGGTCTATTTAAATAATAAAGGAGTTTCATATGTCAAACGAAAAAAATGTGGATAAAAAAGAACCTACTAAAAAAGTAGATGCAGTAAAAGGAGAATTGACTTACGAAGATAAAGTCATCCAAAAAATCATCGGACTTTCTTTAGAAAAAGTAGACGGCTTGTTGGCTGTAGATGGCGGATTTTTCTCTAATCTAGCTGATAAGATTGTTAACACTGACAATGTTGCCAATGGTGTAAACGTTGAAGTTGGTAAAGAACAAGTCGCTGTTGACTTGAATGTAGTTGTGGAATATCAAAAGAATGTTCCTGACTTGTACAAACACATTAAAGAAGTAGTTGTAGAACAAGTTTCTAAAATCACAGATTTGGAAGTTGTTGAAGTGAACGTGAATGTTGTCGATATTAAAACAAAAGAACAACATGAAGCAGATTCAGTAAGCTTGCAAGATCGTGTAACTGGTACAGTTGAATCAACAGGTGAATTTGCATCTGAACAGTTTGAAAATGTTAAAACAGGTTTGGGGAATGGATTCTCAGCAGTTAAAGAAAAAGTTGGTGAAGGCGTAGAAGCTGTAACTGACTCTTCATCAAATGAAAAACCACGTGTTCATTAATTTGGATATTTAAAAACGTACAAATAAAAAAATATGGAGGTAAGACTATGTCTACAGAAGAAAAATTAAATCAAGCAAAAGGTGCGATCAAAGAAGGTGTCGGTAAATTGACTGGCGACGAGAAAACAGAAAAAGAAGGGGCTGCAGAAAAAGTAGTTTCTAAAGTTAAAGAAGTGGCAGAAGACGCAAAAGATGCCGTTGAAGGCGCAATCGAAGGCGTTAAAAATATGGTAAAAAAAGACGATAAATAGTCATAAAGTCAATTGATTTTTCATAGAAAATATAACAAGCTACTCTACTAAAAAGATAAGGTTGTCGTATTCTACTCCTAATTACTCACTTATAAGATTACTTTCAACATAACTACAACTCGATATTCTTTTAATATTATTCAGTTGAAAAATCAACTTTCTTTAGATGAATTTAAATTCCTTTTTAATTCCATGTACATATTCTTTCTAATAGTAAAAGCACTCTAATTTCTACAGTTTTAGCTCAATCATAGAAGTTAGGGTGCTTTTTAATCAAATGTTTTAAGAAAGTGTTACTATTCTGGATGTTTTTATAATATACGCAATTGTTTACACTACCAATCTATATCTTTTACTATTAAGAGTTTATGTCTGAGTCAACTCAATTTGACTTAAAAAGCGCACAAATTATCTACAATTAGAAAATCAGAAATGCGATTATACCAATATTCTTCGAAATCATACCATATGCCAGACCATATCTTGCACTCGTGGAAATTAAGTAAATCAGTACAAAGAAAGCCTTATGAAATTAATATTTCTAGGCTTTTTCTGTTGTTCAAAATTTAGTTTTGCCTGATTAAAACGTTACTTTTGTTATTCAATCAGCTTTTCTAGCTTTTCTACCGCTCCTCTCATGGTGTCTTTTTGCTTCTTAATCACATGAAGATAGACACGTTCAATCTCCTTGGAATCCTCCGAATGTCCTACAAACTCTCGAATGGTGGGAAGGTCAATGCCTTCACTTGCCATAATAGAGATAAAGCTATGACGGAACATATGAGGAATGACATGAATCGGTCTGCCAAAGTTTAGAAAGCTATCGATATCCTTATAGGGTTTACCAGCTTTCTTGTTATACTTTGCTGACTGACTAGAACCGCCTCTCAGGAATTGTGAAAGCTCGTTGTGATAAAGCGGAGAACCTTGCCGATTACCTGCCCTGATATAGGTTCTAGTAAAGAGATATCCCAAGTCTTGGTAAGTCGGATTGAATTGAGCTTGAAACTTATTTCTGTCAATGTAATGTCGCAAGATTTTCTCTATCTCGGGGCTCATTGGAATCGTACGGACACTTTCCTTGGTCTTAAGGTCTGAACGGTAACGTTCCTTTTCATCAAGATCAAGAGCTTCCATCACCTCGTCTGACTTATTCTTACTTGCCCTTTGCCAATGAACCTTTATCCACTTCTCCTCGAAATCAAGCATATCCTCATTCAATCCCAGAACTTCACTTGGTCGCATGCCTGTTAGGAAAATCATTCTCAGAACATCTGCGATAAGTTGATTATCAGGTCGGTTAATCCAGCTCTCTATCAGGCGGAGAACATAGTTAACCTCACTTGCTTCTAGATATTTTTCCGCAATGTCTTCACGTTTCTTGTCCTGCTCCTCACTCTTTGTCAGAACTCGCCTTTTAACCTTGTTGTTGGCAATCGGGTCTTGTGTAAGAGTAATCTGTCCATTTTCAACTGACCAGTCAAAAATCATTTTAAGGAAAATATGTAGATTTCTAGCCATGGATATCGATGAACTATCGATTAGACGTTGAATTTCATCTGTCATGGTAACAAATTTTGTGATGGACATCTTTGTATCAAAGTTAGGCTCGATATAGCGATTGTAGATAGTGACTCTCGTTTTGAGGGTATTATTGGCAGGTTTAACTCTATCATGCCATGATTTAAAGGCTTTACCATAGAGATTGCCGTTTTCATCAAAGGGCTTGGCAATTTCTTCTAGGGTTAAAAGTCTCTTGGCTTTCTTTGGCTTAACCCCTGTTATCTCGGCGATATAGTCATCAACTAATTTGTTCAGTTCTTTCGTGACTTGTGTAATCAGTTGGGAGTTTTTAATATCGTTGACCAAAAGACGCTCTTTTCCAGATGATGTCCTTTTGCTTGGGCTTGCCTTAGTGGTAAACCACCCTTTGCTGGCTCCTGTAGAAAGATATTTCTTGTGAGATTTTTTTGTAATAGGGTGGGTAAATCGCATAGCGAATTTCACTAAAACATTGCCGGATTTATAAGGATCAGGTCGCCAAGAACTGATGATGAGTACTCTTGAACCGTTATCTCTCATAGGTACCTCCTACGCCATCTTTGCAACATACTGGTTGGCAATTTTATAGTCAAACCATGCCACGAAGACTTCCGAGTGGATAAAGACGTTACCATGCGTTCCTTTAATACCGAAGGCATATGGGCTGTCTTTCATCTGACGAATGTAACTATTAAGTGTTGCAACTGTCATGCCATGCCAGAGTTCAGCTAAAAAGACGGATTTTCGGTACCAGTTACGGGTCAAGTCAAAGTCATGTTCTGTTTTTAATGTTGCCATTGAATTCTCCTTCTGCTTTGGTTATAATCTAGTTAGTTATTTTTGGAAAGGCGATTTGTAGCGTGCTATAGGTCGTCTTTTCTTACACCCCAATAGGCTGAGCTTAACTGCTCTTGTTTGTACTGCTGAATGTCTGTTTCGTCTACTTCCGTTAGCTTGGATATACCAAGTTCAAGTAAGTGTTGAATATAATTATCTGCCTTTTCTCGTCCATGTGATTCTGCTTTTGCCACATAAAGTTTCCCAAGTGTCCGTGAGACTTGTTTTTCCGTCCATAGCTCAGACTGTTTTAGAGTTGGCTTCGTTCGCTTAACACTTAAGACGGTCTTTTCTCTTGTCTCTAGGTACTCATTCCACCACCTTACGTTTTTCCTTCGCCAACGATTAGAATCCGTGTCTCTCGGACTGACAAAGCGATAGTGTCCGTTAATCGCCTCAAAGTAAATCTCTTTGAGTGGTCGCCCATCTTTTATCTGTTTAGCTAGTAAATTTGCCTTTTCTTGCCAACATCTTAGCTCCGCTCTTGTCCATGATGACGGTGTTTCTGGTAAATCTTTGTCTAGTTTTTGTTCTAACAGCTTATTATAGACACACCATTGCTGAGTACCTCTAACACCAATCGTGACCATCTCACCGACCTTTTCACCATTTTCAAGAATGCTCTTTTCATGATAATCAAAGGTTTTAGCGGTTGATATGCAGAGTTGCTTTTTACAATAACTGTAAATGAGTGGGACGGATAGACTGTCATCAAAGATATCATTGGCGATATCTAGTCTTGTGACGTTACTGTGACATTCAGAAATACGCTTCATCAAGGTTACCCAGTTATTGACATTGCTTTCCATGTATTCTTCATACTGACGGCACCCCTGCCCTTTCAGTTCGATAAAGACCCCCATTTTCGATTCCCAATCCTTATTGAAATAAACCTTTATTTCTGAGAAGGCATAATGCCGTTGGTACTTGTTTATCCCCCATTCATTGAGGACAAACTTTTCTTTTGGAAGAATGAGGATTTTCTCAATGACATCATCTGGGGCTAAGCCTTTAATCGTTACGGCTAAGTAGTCTAACATCACTGAGTTATCCATGTCTAGGCTCCAATGAATTTAATATCGGTTGCCACTAGCTTTAAGCCACCCCAATTTCCACCACCGTTATTGTTAGCTCGCCAGCCAAGGTGGACTTCTGGATTGATAAGTTCTACTACGAGAGAGTTCAGCTCATCCTTTTCAACGGATTTGGCCAACTTGTCGAGGTTATCTACAATCTCCAAACGAATGCTCTTAAGGTCATCAGGGGAATATCCCAAGTCTTTCAAGGCTTGAATTTTGTCTGTATCTTGTACAAAACAAGTAATTTTAGCCACTTCATCTGTCGCAATGCTTTCGCCATTCACATTTTTATAGACTGGGGCGACCCGTGAAGAAAGGATGGTTACTTTCTTTGGAATGTCAAATTGTGATTTATCCAATTTCAAATCGCCAACTTTTACGGTTTCGTCTGTTAAGTTAAATTTTGTCATACATTTTTCTCCTGTTCATAAAAGCTACGCCTACATGAAATCTGTAGTAAACTATTGATATCATGGGCTTTATAAAGGTTTTTTCGTGATTTTTGCTTCAAATCGCTGAACCCCTTGCGTATCAAGGGATTTGACCACATTTCATGTATGTGTGCACCCCCTAATAGGGACTGGGGTGCAAATATCAAACCGAGTTCAGCCGTTTGCCACCTTCCCCACCTGCTCTGGGCTACCGTGTTGACCACTCGCCCAGCGGTGGGGTGGCGAACCGTCTTCATCGATGAAAGAAGCCAAGTCTCTTAGATGATTTCTCTTCCGTCTCTTTCTCCAAGGTCTGGATTCTAGCAAGAAGCACTTTTAACTCCTGTTTCAACTTTGCTAGGTTCCTTCGATAATCTTCTTGGATTTCCTTGATGGAGACCTCTAGCTCATCAACAAGCTCTCTAATAGGTTTTTGATTATCATTTTCTTTAGAAAAACCATAAACGCTTAGAATTGCTCTTTCCAGCCCCAACGAAGACTTCTTATCAGCAATCGCTTGAAAATGGTTTAGGTCATCCTCTGTAAAAAGATAGACTTTAGAATAAGATTTTCGACCCGTTCTCACTCTACTTTCTTTAAATTGAGTACCAGTCAGGCTTTCAATTTTTAATCGCCACTTTTTTAACGTTGAGACTGAGTTGAGGCCATCAACTCTATCCACTACTTCTTGATAATCGTATTCATTCATAATTCCTCTCTTTTCTGACGTTTGCATTCAGCTAGCAGTTATCCGAAATCTCTGATACATCATTCAAGGATTTTTCTACCTTCCTTTCTCTTTTGATTGTTGGGTTAACTCCTCCCACCGCCATATACGTTTTTATGTACGTTTAGCGGAAAATTTTTGAGCAATCTTAACGCCCACTAATAATTATATACGATATCATATACGGAGTCAAGAGTTTTGCTCAAAAAATGTACGATTTTATAAACTCCTATGTTATAATGGTCTGAGAGGTAACTTATGTTTGAAATACTTAAACCTGATAAAAAGGCTGTCGGGCGAAGACTTAGGCAAGTCAAGGATGAATTAAATTTGTCCTTTACAGATTTTGGAAATCGCCTTGGACTAAAAAAATCAACTATTAACGCATATGTAAGAGGAGACAACCTAGCTCCTCTTGAAGTTTTAGAAAAAGTATCAAAAATCTATGGAAAGCCTGTAGGTTGGTTTTATTATGGTGAATTGGAAGAATACATTGAACTTTACCTTAGAAAACTTGGTTATGGCACATTCCTAGATGAGTATCCTGATATTCCATTAAAAATAAAAGAAGAGCTTTTTAGAATAAAAACAAATCCAATACAATCGGTCACAAGAAGTGGGGGAGTAACCATTGGAACATTTGAAAATCCTGACTGGGAAAATGAATTTGGATACCCAAATGAAGGCTACCTAGATGATATCTTTTTTGAAATGCTTTATGATACGCTGAGGGGCACAATTAGGAAGGAAGCCAAAACCTACTTAAGCCAGCAAGACGGACTTGATGCTACTAAAATCAACGAACTTTCTGATTACTTTGCTAACCAAATCTACATCTCATATGACTTTGTCGGTAATTTAGAAGAGCTTTCCAAGGATAGAATCAAGCAAGAAATCAAAGAAGGCTATGAACGTCTGCTTAAGGATACATCCTCAACAGGTGTACAAGTTAACTATGATTCTAATTATCTACTTGGTTTTCTGATTAATACACTTGCAGATAGCAAAACAACACGCCAATTACTTTCAGATATATCCCAAGCAACTATCGGTATGCCTTTTTCACAATTTCATGAGGGACACGAGTTAGTTGAGATCATCCAATCTATCAGACCACGACTGATAGAACTTTACAATAACACGACCTTTGATGATTGGACTGACTGGGCAGAGAAATAACTTTAGAAAGGAAAAAGTCATCCCTAAACTTAATTCTGTTTCAGGTATTCAGCTTCTTGACTTTATATTCTCAGCTCCAATTTTTAAGGCAAAACAAGTTAGTGAACACCTAAAAATTTCTGAACGAACTACTTATACTTTACTAAATAAGCTGATTGACAAAGGTATCTTTTAACTGATAACGCTCAAAGGAATAGAACCTACTACTGTCCTCAACTTCTTTCAATCGTTCAATAAGGTATCTCTTAGTGAAGCAAAACCCGTTTTGGCTTCACTTATTTTTCGTTATATGAAGCAGAGTTGGTTTTCACTTCACTTAGCGAGTAGCAAGTGACTTATCATTTGTACGCTATTTACTTATATTTAATAAAAGGAATTTTACCCATGCCCAAAAATAGGATAAATAATTTCATCAATATAGGAGGCTTAATCTTAGTAGTCTCTTTTATACTATTAGTCCTTGATATAGTTAATCTTCCAACAAAACTTGGTCTTAATATAAAGACTTTAAACATCGAAGTTTGGAATATTTACGCTACACTTTTAGGAAGTGGGTTAACTCTATATGGTGTACTTATAACAATTAACAGTCAATATGAGTCACAGATAGAAGATACCAAACGGATTGTAAAGCCTTTAATTGATGTGTCACCCGTTGACGAGTATAATTACAAGGATAAGTATATTCAATTTGACTTTATGTTCCCAAAAGCATATCCAAACCTTCCAAGAAAGTATAATGTTGACACTCCAAATGTCACTATCTCTCTAGAAAATCTTGGAACTAGAGAGCTGTATAATTTATATATAGGAAATTTTGAAGCTACTTATTTTGATAATGGCGACCATTATTATCAACTTAATCCAATTTTATATTCAAACCATAAGGTACAACTTAATCTTATGTTCTATGAAAAAATTGGTTATCTTAAAGAATTTAATCAGGAAGATAAATTTCATTTGCTCATTTCTCCTATCAAATTTTCAACCTATTTTCAGGATTGCTTAAATAATTGGTACGAACAATCGTTTAAATTACGTATTTTCCACCAAGTTCAAGCAGACAAGTCAGATGAAGAAACTTCACTAACAGTTAGTATTGAAAGAGTAGAGATATATTCTGCCCCTAAAGAAATTTCTCCCGATTCACTTCCGTGGGTAACTAATCCAAGTAAGTTAGTCCAGTTTGACTGAATCACCAATAAAGCGACCTCACTCCTATGCAATTTATTATCAGTGAACTAAATTTTGTCTGATTTTTGTCTGATTAAAACCAAAGCAAGGTCAAAATCACTCTATTTCATTAATAATTGAAAGATTGAAAAGCCCTTAAAATCAACGTTCCTGAACGTAACGAATATTGCCAAATTACACATTACGCTCACTGAGGTTAAATAAGGATTCAATACGAATCAATACAAAAGAAAAACGCTGATTTCAAGCGTTTTTTCTTTTTGTCAAATGCGATATATTGCACTGAATTTCAATTCAAACTCTACCTTTTTCTCTACCTTTTTTCGTAAAACCTGGTTTGACAAGGTTTTGTTTTAATTTATTTTAGTGTAGCATGATATCAACATCTTTTGTCCTTCTATTACAATATTTAATAAAAAAATTGAATAAGTTGAACTAAAAAAGGGAAAGTTTCTCCTTCTGTTATTATCAATATCTTGCTTTTGGACTAGGAAGTTAAGTAGTTCTGTGGAAACTGAGTCATAGGAATAAATCTTTTTCTAGTAATGTTTCGCAACTCTACTATAACGGATTTATTCCTTTTGGTGTTTACACAACTTATTTTACACTACCAATAGGTCCTATCATCTTAAAAGGGTTATGTCTTAAATAAAGTTCAGATAGAAGATTGGTCTTTGTTTATCTGTAGTCAAAGACTAGCTCATTATTCTGTTACAAAAAACAAGTTTCTCTTCGGATCTAGTTTCTTTGTTCAATTAAGCTTTGTTTGCTGAACATAGTTGATTTATTCGCCATACTTTCCATTACATCGTAAATCTCTATATTTAAGATTTCAAACAACCATATTAATAGGAAAAGAACTTCATTATTCCTCTTAATTCTATGAAAAGTGTGGCTAATTTGAGGCAAAATATTAAACTAAATTTGCCACAAATTAATAGCTTCACTATTATTCTAAATCAATAAGTAGTAAATAATCTTATTTTTTTCTACCAGACTGTCTTTAGATATTAGCTTTTCGTTACCCACTACAGTTGACATAGACCCACAAAAAACTTAAAAACCTTGCGATATAAGACTGGTACGGAGAAGACCAATCTATCATCACAAGGTAAGAGTATTCAAATCTTATTGAAGACTCAAATAATAACAAATTTTAATTAAGGATCGTAATATCGTAGGTTTTTCTAGAAGTTTCTTGAGGTGAAACCTTCGTTACCTGTCTTTTATCTTCTAAGAAATTACCTTCTTCAAGTGATGTGGAGAGACCACTCCAAGGCTCCAAAGCAATGAATGGGCTCTTATTAGTTGTTGACCACAGAATCAAGTTAGGAAAATCATCAAAATCTACTCGAAGACCTTTGTCAGACTTCCTTGACCGAAGTGTCACGCTGCGAGATTTGAGCTGGTCAAGTGTAATGGCATCATGGGAAAAAAGTGAGTAATCCAAATCGAGAATCTTTTGATTTTCCAAAAAAGGTGTCCGATCTTGTAAATCTAATAACCCTGTCTCAGGAAAACTCTTTGGTATCGAGCACGACTCAACCTCACTAAATTCAATATAATAATCCTCATAGTTTTCGCCTTCTACTAAAGGACAATTGAATGCTGGATGAGCTCCAATAAAGTAAGGCATTGTTTTTTCCGTTTCCAAGTTCGTCACCTGAAATTCGGTTCTAATTGATTTACCATTCAAGGTATAAACAACTCTAAGTTCAAACTGATATAGGTAATTATCAAGCATATCAGCATTTGGTTTAATACTGAAGGTCACGCTATTATCATTAACTTCTTCCAGAGTAAATTCTTCTTTTCGAACAAAACCATGTCTACGAATAAGACCTGTAAAAAAGGGTCTTTCTTGAGGTCTATAAATAGCCCAATCATTTCGTAAACTACCACAGATAGGAAATAGAATAGGCGCCTGTCCATTCCAATATTTTGGATCAGCTTGCCAGAGATACTCTATCCCATCCTTATCTTTAATCGAAGTCAGTTGACCACCAAGTGTTTTAAACTGAACAGTAAGATACTCGTTTTTTAATTCGATAGTCACAACTAATTCCTTTCTTTTTATTATTGGAAAGGCAAATAATTTACCTCGAAGTGAACAGTCTCACGTATTTCTACATCGAGTGATTGTAAAAATTCCCATTCAAATGCTGATAACTCTAAATCAGAATGGCAAATCCACTCTTTTCCAGTTGAAACATATCATTTACCACATTTTAGCAACGAGATAGCTTCAAGCTTAGGAATCATAGGACAATCTTCGAAACTAACAATATATACCTTTTCAAAGCCTGATCTAAATAAGTATTGTACTTTTTCTAAAGTATCAGATAACAATATTTTACATTTTCAAGTGATATTACTCTACCACTTGAGTTTCTGCTACTTTCTTATACCAATGAGCTGATTTCTTAGGATAACGTTCTTGCGTGTCAAAGTCTACATAGAATAGTCCATAACGTTTTTCGTATCCGTTTGACCATGAGAAGACATCCATAAGTGACCAGATGAAGTAACCTTTAACATTTGCACCATCTGCAATTGCGTCTGATAAAACTTCCAAGTGTTTCTTCACGTAATCAATACGACCATCATCATAAACAGTATTATCTACAAACTCATCTTTGTATCCAAGACCATTCTCAGTGATGTAAATCTTCTTGTAGTTTGGATAATCATTTTTTACTCGCATGATTTGGTCATACAAGCCTTCAGGATAAATAATCCAGTCCCAATCCGTTCTAGGCACATAATCTGGTGCGATTCGGCGACCAACACCTTTAATTTGGTACTTAGAACTTCCTTTTTCACCCTTACCATTGTGAATGATTTCAGTCTCACCTTCAAAGGCTTGCATCCAATCACTCATGTAATAGTTAATACCAAGGAAATCGTTCAAATCTTTAGCTGCTTCAAGTGCTTGGAAGTCTTCATCACGAAGATCAAGTTCTCCACCATTTTCAGCTAGGATGTGGTTGACACCTTCCATCGTTTTATCTGAATAGTGTCCAAGGTAGGTTGCATCCAAGATAAATTTGTTATGGATGATATCTTCTAACTCAGCGGCACGAACATCTGCTGGATTTTCTGGATCATAAGGGTATTTGGTTGGCAACGCATGTACTACACCAATTTCGCCTTTATAACCTTTATCTTTATACAATTTCACAGCACGTGCATGAGAAACCATCATGTTGTGGTGTGATTGGAAGACTTTGGCAAGATCATATTGAATGCCTGGAGGGAATTTACCAACCAAGTATTGACCATCTCCAATTGGGCCAATTTCATTGAAAGTTGTCCAGTAATTTACTTCTGGGAACTCTTCAAAACAGAAAGCGGCATAATCTACAAAGTGTTCTATATTTTCGCGGTTTAAGAAATCTCCATCTGAGTGAAGAGCTTCTGGAGTGTCAAAATGGTGCAAAGTCACGAATGGTTCAACATGACGTTTGTGGCACTCAGCAAAAAGATTATGGTAGAATTCAACACCTTTTTCATTTACTTCGCCATAGCCAGTTGGAAAAATACGAGACCAGGCAATTGAAATACGAATACCATTAACGCCATATTCTTCAGCTAATTCTAAATCAACAGGATATTTATGGTAAAAATCACTTGCAGGCTCTGCTGTGTACCAATAATTGTCTTCAAGATACTTATCCCATGCAACTGGGCCTTTACCATCTGTATGAGTCGCACCTTCTGCTTGATAAGCAGCTGTAGCGCCACCAAAAATAAAATCTTTAGGAAGTGTTTTAGTCATAACTATAAATCCTTTCAAAAAAAGCATTTGAGACGAGATTCTGAGTTCCGGAAACCAAGGAAATGAAATGATATGGTTAACAATATTAAAAGGAATGGAAAGAGTAATCTCGTCTCAAATAACTTTTACAAATTTATTAATCAAATTGTTGTTGAACAAATGCAAGAGCACCTTGTCCATCACGTGTCAATTTGATATATTGAGCTCCTTCAGTTTTTGCAAGTTTAATGCCCAATTTATCTGTTTCAGCCTTCATATCATCGAAGTTTGAAGCGACCTGTGGAGCCAAGATAACCAAGTCAAACTCTGGCAACATTTCACGGTGAGCACCGTAACCACCCGCTGCCGCTTTGACTGGAACATTGTATTCTGCTGCTGCTTTGTTCAAGGCATTGGCAAGCAAGCCACTTGTACCTCCACCTGCACAAAGAACAAGGACATTAGTTTCTTCTGTGATGTTATTGTCTGCTACTACATCTTCTTTAGCAACGCCTGCTTTTTCAAGAACGGCATCTGCTTTAGCAGTATTGAAGTTTGCAGCTACTTTTTCTTTAAGAGCATCGTTTGTTTTACCAGAACGTTCTTCTTCAAGAATTTGTTCATCGTATACCTTAACAAATGGATAATAAATGAGAGTATCAACAACAACCAAGAGTCCGGCTAAGATAAATGATAGAACTTGGAAGTTAGTACCGAGTACAATTCCCAACGGACCAGGAGTAACCCATGGAAGGTTGGCAGAGAATGAGTTCATGTTCAATGTGTCAACAAAGAATTTAAAGATCCAAACGTTGATAATCGGAGCGAAAATGAATGGTACAAAGAAAATCGGATTCAATACGATTGGTGCACCAAATAAGATTGGCTCATTAACCCCAAAGAATGTTGGAACAACTGAGGCACGTCCGATGGCACGGTTACGTTCTGATTTACAAATCCACATGAACAAGAATGGAACAATCAGTGTAGCCCCTGTACCACCCATGGTAACAATAAACATTTGTGTACCAGAAGTGATAACTTTATCTGCATGTTGTCCAGCTTGGATAAGATGCAAGTTGGCATCGATATTGGCATAAGTGATAGCAGCGATTGCTGGTTCGACGATTGAAGGACCGTGGATGCCAACAAACCAGAAGAAGGCATAAGCACCAAAGATAAGTGTAATTCCAAGGTAACCATCTGCAGCTGAGAAAAGAGGAGCAAGAAGGGTACCGATTGATTCTGCAACAGTTACACCAAGAATTCCTTTAACAATGAGTTCAAGTCCATAAAGGAGAACAACCGATACAGTGAATGGAATCAAGTCTTTAAATACTTGAGAGATATTTGGTGGAACTTCTTCAGGCATACGAATAGTAACATTATTTTTAACACAGACCTTGTAAACATTAACTGTCACAAAGGCTGCAATAAATGCTGTCAAAAGACCTTTTGTTCCCATGAAGGCTGTCAAGAAGCCTCCTTCTTTAGCTGGCTCAGCTGCCATCAAAAGGAAACCAACCATAGACGCTAGCATCGTAGATAAGAAGTTAATCTGATTTGTCGCAGGTAGGTCACGGTTCATAGAGTCCGTCAAAGCTTTAGCGGTAGTACCACCAACAAAGAATGCTAGGATACCCATCGAATAGCTATAAGGAGTCATCAAGAATGTCTCAATATCTTTAGACCAGTGGAAACCCCAAGCATTTGGTACATAGGCAATAAGGATAAAGATAGATGAGAAAAGGATGACTGGCATACCAGCAATAAATCCATCACGAATAGCACGAAGATAGATGTTTCGAGAAATTTTCTCAAAGAATGGTTTCCCTTTCTCAATAAGTTCAATGAGTTTATGCATTATTTTGCTCCTCTTTTATAAAGTTCGATGAGGTGATGAATCACATCTTTTAATAAGACAGTAGTCATTAAGTGGTCCTGACCATGCATCATGGTAACGCTGTATGGAAGTTCCTCCCCAGAAGCTTCTCGAGCCAACATAGCTGTCTGAGAATTGTGAGCCTCTGCAATACAGCTTCCTGCTTCTACTACAAGACTATCTGCCTTAGCGAAATCACCATTTTCAGCCGCTTTAAGCGCTTCTAAAAGTTTAGAGCGAGCATCTCCAGCATAAGCAACAATTTCAAACCCTAAGAGAGTCATCTCTTCTCTGTTCATAACAATATCCTCCGTTTTGTATTTTTTACTATACTTTATCAGTCCATGGACTAGCTGTTTTAACAAGAACTTTGTTAAGTTCATCAATATTTTCGAATCCAGTAGTACGCAACCACTCACGTGCTGCTTTTTCACCTTCTTTGATGTAAGGTTCTACAGATCCTGCCCAAGTAGCACGTCCACAAAGCACACCATTAAACTTGGCACCTGAGTCGTGAGCAAATTGCAATGTTTCTTGGAACAATTTAGCAGATACACCTGCACTTAGGTAGATGTATGGAAGGTTAGTCGCTTCTTCTTGTGCTTTAAAGAAGTCAGCAGCTTCAGCTTTACTGTAAACCACTTCACCATCAGCAAAACCTTCGACATATTTAACGTTAACTGGTACTTCTACTTTAAGAACATCAATGTTAAAGCGTGGATCAGAGAAAACTTTCATCGCTTCAATGACTTTGCGAGGCTTCACTTTTGCATATTCAACAGAACCTGCATCTGAGATTTCTTCATCATAAGCAAGGATTTCCAAGAAGAAAGGAATATCTTCAGCTACACATTCAGAACCAACACGTTCAATATAAGCTTGTTTTTGTTGGTTAAGTTCATCTGAGCTGTCTACATCATAGTAAAGCAAGAACTTAACGGCATCAGCGCCTTGCTCTTTGATGCGTTTTGCAGACCAAACATCCAAGCAGTCAGGCAAACGTTTTGTACTTGATGTATCATAACCTGTTTTTTCATAGGCAAGAAGAAGACCAGCTTCTTTATCCAATGCTTTTGTTGCTGGAAGTCCGTATTCAGGATCAAGCAACATTGATGATGCATATTTTGTAAGTTCATCAGCAACCAAAACCTTTAGTTCTTCCATTTGAGCCACTGTTGGCTCTGCATCTTGATATTGTGCCATCAAACGTTTCAAAGCACCACGTTGGTCAAATGCCAAAGCTGAGATAACACCGTTTTTATCTGAAAGTTTTTCCAAAGATTTGCGTTTCTGTTCTGTAAGTACCATTTTTATACCTCTTTTATACTTTTCCTACTAAGTTCTTTTACAAGATGAATGTCTCTAGTTTATACGTAAAAATTTTCAACCAATTATTTTATCTAATTATGAGATTTATAGATCTATTATCTAGTCGTGATACTCACCACGGTCCCATTTTTCAAGGAATTCTGTAAAGAAATCTTCATCTGCTTGATGTGCATTATGAGTTTCAACGTGTTCGATTTTTGCAATCAATTTTTTATTTTCTTCTGTTGGCTTGTACTCTGCTTCAATGAAAGCTTCAATAATGTCATTCATAAGAAGACCACCAGTGATCATTCCACCGAAACCGATAACATTCGCATTTAACTCTTCTTTTGCATATATAGCTGATGTCATATCACGAACTAATGCTGAGCGAACACCTGGAACTTTATTGACTGCATTGTTAATACCGACACCTGTACCACAGATACATACTCCCAAGTCTGCTTGACCACTAACTACTGCTTCACCGACTTTTTTACCATAGATAGGGTAGTGAGTGCGTACGTGGTCATATGTCCCGAAATCAAGAACCTCATGTCCTTTTGATTTCAAGAATTCTGATACTGCCATTTTTTCATCTGTGACAATGTGGTCACATCCAATTGCGATTCTCATTCGTTAACTCCTTTTCTCAACACATCTTGTTAAGCATATCTACTCGGATTTGATGGCGTCCACCATCATATTTACCGTTGACGAAACCTTTAGCGATATTTTTAGCAAGCTCATCACCAACAATTTCAGCACCCAC
This sequence comes from Streptococcus sp. 3.1, assembly GCF_016648915.1. Lineage (NCBI taxonomy): Bacteria > Bacillati > Bacillota > Bacilli > Lactobacillales > Streptococcaceae > Streptococcus > Streptococcus sp. 3.1. Next base: position 149,959 of record NZ_JACLQV010000001.1, read on the forward strand.
TGTAATCATTCGTGAATTGTTATGTCCGCGTGTCATATATGCTGATCGTTCATCTGAAACTTCCGCAGCAACCATACCTTTAATTTTTGTTGCTACCATGAATGGGCCAGCTCCATAGGCATCAATGACAATACCCAAATTTTGCTCATCTTTGTTTACTACAGAAGCAACTGCCAAGGTAACATCAACGAAATCCTGTCCGTCCTCAGTCACATCAATTACCTCAAAACCTTCTTCAACAAGAAAGTGTTTGACAACATCTTTTAATCTCTTACCTTTGAGATCTGCACCAACAACAATAGCCATTTTGACTACCTCCTAAATTTTAGAAAGAAATGCTACATAAAAGTAGAAAATATTTTGCAAAAATGTTTGAAATAACGCTTTCATCATTTCTTTGACTCTATAATATCAAACAAAAAAAAAAAAAAGCAACACTTTTATGTTTGTTTTTTGTTTATTTTTGGTGTTTTTTTGAAAATTCTTCTTTCGTTAAGGGTTTTTGTTCTCTTATTGAGTATTTTCTGTGACTAAACTTCTTACAAGAAAAGTCATATGACATCTCTTCGCTCATCATTTTTCATATGTATTATCGAAGTTCTTATAAGCTTCTCCCTCTTAGAACCTTATTATTTATAGGAAGTCTTTTAAGATGGCTACGCTAACAGTCACAAACTTATCAAACATGTGTTTCAATTTAGAAAAGTTATATTGTGTTTGATAATGTTTGTTTTTCTTTGAAAAACTGACTAATTATGATACAATACAATAGTAGAAAGTTATAAGTTTAAGAAAATTATTCAATGAGAGAAGAAGCTTTATATGAACAAAAAACGACGATTAGAAAAAATTTTAGATATGTTAAGGATAGATGGAACGATAACCATCAAAGAAATCATAGATGAACTCGATATTTCTGACATGACCGCTCGAAGAGATCTTGATACTCTCGAAGCTGAAGGGTTTTTGACGCGTACTCATGGAGGGGCTCAGCTTGTTCCTTCTAAGAAACCGCTTGAAAAAACGCATACCGAGAAGAAAATCCTTAATACTAAAGAAAAAAGAGCCATCGCTACAAAGGCCAGCTCTTTAATTAAAGAAGGCGACACTATTTTCATCGGTCCTGGAAGTACGCTAGAGCATCTTGCCCAAGAATTGAAGGACAGGAACATCCGTATCATTACAAACAGTCTCCCTGTTTTCCTTATTTTAATCAATAGTGCCACTATTGATTTACTACTTATTGGTGGCGAATATAGAGAGGTAACAGGGGCCTTTGTTGGTTCGATGGCTTCAACCAACCTAAAGTCAATGAGATTTGCTAAAGCCTTTGTTAGTGCAAATGCTGTCACTAACAATTCTATTGCTACCTACAGTGATAAGGAGGGGGAGATTCAACAACTTGCACTAAACAATGCTATTGAAAAGTTCTTATTAGTTGATCATACCAAATTCCACCGATATGACTTCTTTAACTTTTACAATCTCGACCAGTTCGATACCCTTATTACTGATAACAAAATTAGCCCTCAACAATTCGAGGAATTTAGTCAGTACACTACAATTTTAAAAGCAGACTAGAATTATGATTTTTAAAAATATTGTTTTTGATCTTGATGATACTCTTTACGACCACCAACTTCCCTTTAAACGGAGCGTTGAGAAATGTTTCCCAACGATTAATATTGAACAAATAGATACTATTTACAAACGTTTTAGATATTGGTCTGATGTTGCTTTTCCTAAATATACGAAAAAACTTATCAGTATCGAAGAACTTAGAATTTTTCGCTGTCAGAAGACAATGGAGGAATTTGGCATCGATAATATTTCTAAAACAGAAGCCGTAGACTTTCAAGCTGACTATGAATATGAACTCGATCAGATTACGATGATTCCTGAGATACATCAACTACTGCTGGCTCTACATGAAAACCACATCCCAATAGGTATTCTAACTAATGGCCCTGTTGACTTACAGAGTCGAAAACTCCAACTTATTGGTGCCTATCAATATTTTGAAAAGAAAAAAATCATTATTAGTCAGACCACAGGATATAGCAAACCACAACAAGAAATCTTTGACTATACCGCCAAAAAATTAAATTTCTTACCTTCAGAAAGCCTATACATCGGAGATACGTTTATCAATGATATTGAAGGCAGTTACCTAGCAGGATGGCATCCTATCTGGTTCAATCATAGAAACAGACAGGTAGCAAAAGAGAAAGAAGAAATGCCTACTTATGAAGTCTTTAGTGCAAGTGAACTTCGAGATTTAGTTCTTGGCCTATTTAATATTAATCATGATTTCAAATAGATCTAAGAACATGCTCCTTCACCTACTTAGGCGAAATAAGGGGCCATTTCGAATCAATACAAAAGAAAAAACGCTGATTTCGAGCGTTTTTTTGGTAATCTTATTAAAACTATGGGAGGAGAATAATGGCTTTCCCCTATTTTTATTTTCCTTCTAAGTTTAACGAATGGTGGCTATACTCAAATATCCTTATGTTTTTCATCTCTTGTCTTTGCTTTACTTTAAAAACAAAATAATGATTTCTTCCATCTTTAGCATTTTCTTGATTTAATCTGAAGTAATTAGTATGACATAGGGCCATCGTTCGAAGAATATCATCAGTCAAAAATGTCAGAGGAACACTCATATTAGAGTACCTTTGAAAATCCTCCTCAAAATGTGAGTAGCTCTCAGAAAAGTAGTCTATTTGTAAATCACTTGCATATAAAGACCTTCTATCCATTTCTTCAACCTTCTTTCAATGGTATAAAATTTCCAACTATGATTCCTACTACTCGTGGATCTTCATCATAGGAAATAAGGATATCATCATATCTTGGATTAATCGAAACTAAGCGTAAACCTTCTTCTTCACGGAAGACTCGTTTAATATAAGTTTGGTTATTACATACTACAGCATAAACTGCCCCATCATAATCAAAACCTGTCTCACGGATAAGAGCCACTGAACCATCTTGATATTTTGGTTCCATAGAATCTCCAGATACCCAAGAGGCAAAATCATGAGCTAGTTCTTCACCAAAATAAACAGTATCATAATTTCGATCATCGTAAACTGATGCACCAATACCAGCAGACATTTTTTCATAAACATGGTATTCGTAGAGATTTTCTAAAACCGATATTCCTTGTTGAGTTTTCTCTTTTCGCACCAAGTCACGTGCATACTCTACTACTTGATTTTTACCTTTATTCGATAATGTATTATACAGACGAACAATCTCAATTTCTGTAAAATATCCCTTTGGTACTTTAAGTATTTTTTCCAACTGTTTTACTTTCTCTTTGGATGGTTCTTTTACTCCACGTTCCCATGCTGAATAGGCTTGATAACTGATTCCTAATTGATCTGCTATATCCTTTTGGGTTAACTTTAGCTCTTTTCTACGAGCTTTTAATTTTTCTGGTTGGTACATTGTTCACCTCACATTAATAGTAATTGTAATTCTGCTTTTTTCTTTGCCTCTTCATCAGAGAGTTTTTCTTTATCCCAAACATAGGCAATAGACTTTCCTTTGTTATAAACAAGCCACGTCTTCAGATTGATACTACTAGCTTTAATTGCTTTCCAGTTATCTTGATTCAATAAATCGGGATATTCTTGACTGGTTGTAAAACCTAGTTTACTCACCCTCTGCCTAACCTGATTAAGAAGAGAAGGTTGAAACTGATGGAACTCATCTATAATTTGTTCTTTAATATCGTGAAACAAACGAAAAATAGAAGCATTCTTCCCTTCTATATAGGTCTCAATTGCTTGTTTGATTTCACTATCTTTATCAGGATAATATTCACGTAGAAAGTCCAAAAGACGAAAAAATAAAGCCTGTTTTGAAACTTCAAGACTATTTTGTACTTGATAGAAGGTATCGCAACTATAGTAGATTTTTGATAAAAGTACAATATCAGGCATCAATACTACTGCTGAAAAGACATTAGCTTCTCGTTCTATCGAATTCTCTTGATTATCAATAGATTCTGCAAAATAATTTCCATTATGTTTAAGAATAAAATGCCCCAATTCGTGACAAAGTGTAAAATTCTGTTTAACTTTTGGATTATCTATCTCATAAGAAAAACTGACCCCCAATTCGTCAACTACTGTTAATCCCTCTATTTTATGATTGGAAAAGTGATGACTAATCACTTGAATTTGATTATTCTGGATACAATGTTGAAAAAAATAATTAAAATTATAGTTCAATAATGAAATATCATCATCTTTCATATACTGATATAACACTTGTTTTGTTGCCCTACTCACTCTTGCATACAATTCATTCAACGAACAGTACCTCCTTTAAGTAAAAGTTATACAACTAAACCGTTTTGGTTTAGTTAATTGTATAAAGAAAGTAGACATTTGTCTACTCATAACATCTCAGCATTGTTTTTTGGTCTCACATTAAAAATATCTCTTTTCCATCGTTATCATATATCCTTAAGTTACCTTTCTTTATATCTTCAAGTTCATCAATAATCATTTGATTATATTTTTCAGGATGAACCTCTATTTTTTCATTAGTCCATATGAGATATTTCTTTGAAGAACAATTTTTGTGCTCTATAGTAACATTTAAATCATGTTCATAAGTTAATTTCTGAGATTCAGTAAATAAAAATTTTTTTGAGCATTCCGGACATTGAAGAATATACGTTTCTTCTGGTTTTTCCCCCTTCTCTATCAATTTTCTGTCAAATAGCATTCTATTGAAATAGTAAACTAGTTTTGAGTATAGATTGATAACCTTTTGCGATAATTCCACAAATTTATTAAATTCATCTACATTATAAATAGATCCATTGATGGAAAAGACCTTTTTATATAGCCCACTACCATCAAAGCTGTAGCTTTGATTATACTTAGAAAAAATAGATTGATAGTGAGTTTCATAATTTCTTAATATATTCATAGATCGGATTTCACTTTTACCAAGAATTTCTTCAATCGCCATAAAATATTCATTTATTATATACTTACTTTTTATTTTCTTAATAACTGCATTAAGGTTAACTGCTTTATATTTTTTATCAGAATCTTCTACACCATTTATAGCTTGAGTAACAACACCTTTTGAAAGTAAAGTAGGGGCAATATCTTTCCTTAGAGGATTTAATTCTAAATCATAAAAGTTGTTTAAAACCTGTGCATATAGATCAAGAAACGAGCCCAATAATCTCACCAATATATTTGCATAAAATGCTTTTTTTTGTTCTGAATAGCTATACTCCATACAATGAAAACAATATAAAATATCAGAAATCAAATAATCTTCTAATTGTGTATCATTTCCATTGAACAATGGATTCAAATTAAAGTTAGAAAATTCCTTACTTCCTTCTAGATAAGCTTCTATACGATTCTTTTTCTTTCTATGCTCAACTTTTATTTTATATAGACTAATTATTTCTCGTATTATATTATCTTTCTTCCTCAAAAGCTCTCTTCCTTTCTTCCATGAATGCAATCAACTCCTGTTTGAAGACTGCTTTCTCTTCTTCAGTCAGACCTTTTGAATTCATACGAAAAAGCAATTCAATATTATCTAGTTCATCAGCTTTTTCTTCTGAATTACCTACTAAATAGTCAACTGACACATTTAAAATTTGTGCAATCTTGACTAGATTTTCTTGTGTAGGTTTTTTGACTCCACGTTCCCATGAAGCGTATGCTTGTTGCGAAATTCCTAATTTCCCTGCAACATCAACCTGAGTTAATCCTACTTTCTTCCTAAGATTTTTTAAGCGTTCCGAAAATTCCATTTTTAACCTCTAAAAAATTTTTTAACTTTTTCGAATAACCCCTTGACAAAATACAACCACAGGTTGTATAATGTAATCAACAACTGATAGTTGTAATTGACTTGAAAATAATAACCTCTTTCAAGGCTAAGTTCCCGGATCATTGAAAATTAAATAAAAAGTGCGTCTGACAACCAGAGGACTGACTATCAAACTACACTAAACTTCGTACCTTTATTGTAATTGTTTGAATAAGAAAAGTCAAGTCTGTTTTATGGTTGAAGTGAAGATTAAAACAAATATTTTGTGGGCTTCCACGCATTTCGGACGTTCATCGCTTTTGCCGAATAGTAAAGTGAACTGGCTTCGCCAAAGGGCGTAAGAGAATCCCTTGGGTGTGATAAGGACTACCTAAAGAGATTGGCCGGGCAAGCGATGGTAATTCATGCAATGCACCTTGCTAAACGTTGCCACCGTGGAAAGAAGAATCTTTCCAACCAAACAACTTTTCTATACTGCTGTCTATCTTTTGAGATAGACTTACTCTCAAGCTACTAAGTCTTCTTTATATCTTAGTAGCTTTTTTACGCTTACAATAAAGGAGAAATTATGACTAACTTTTTTCGCACTACAATGTAAACGCCTCTATGATAACTATGAATTCACCTATAACATGTTTAGCTACTCGCCTAAACTACAAGCTAAACTCTATGCACAAGCTCTTATTGACCTCGAACATTTAGTCCAAGAAGCTCGTAGAAACAGCTATCCTAGTGGTGATATTCAGTTCTATAGTCGACAGTTTAAACGTAAACTATTTACCCACTATTACTCAAGAGTGAAGCAACTAGCTTAACTCTTTTTCTTTTGCTTAAATTCAGAAAGGAAAAACCTATGATTCCAGAAACACTTGTTATGAAACCAGATTTTATCGGCCCTGCTTACTACGAAAAATTAGGAAATGCTCCTCGTTTTATCTTTGGTAAAGAAGGCAAATACCAACGTCATATCCTTAATAGCGAAAAGCACGGTGCTTTTCACGTCATTACCCCTGCTTCTACCACCGTTTTCCCAGAAGATGCTCTCGTAGAAGCGGTCAACCCAATTTTTCTCTCAGACACGGCTCTAAACGGCAACTCAGTTGCCCCAGCCCTCAATGTCTTTGCGGAAAAATTAGTCCTAAAAAAATAAGAAAGTAAAGGAGAAATACCTATGGCTAAAATTGGATTAAACTACGGAGAAAAACTACAAATTGCAGACAAGACCTATCGTGTCATTACGGATGGCCTAAACGTACCTGAAGTCCTTGGAAGACTATCCTTCCGTGGCATTGAAGGTCCTGATATCATCTTTGAAGAAGATCGCACCCAACGAAATCCTGACGGCTCTTTCGTCCAAGTCAACACAGGAGAAATCCGTGGGATCGTTGTCGCAATTCATTCTTCTGTCCAACATGAAACCCTCTTTTTCACCATTGCTGATATGGCACAGTCTGAAATTGAAGACTTAGGAATTAAATATCGAGAAGAGGTTGAACTTGAAGATATCGTCATTACTCACACTCACGTTAATCGTAATGATATTTACAAGCTCTTTGCTTCTAAAATCAAGAAAAAGAATGGAGGGACGCCTATCAAGGAAAACAAACCTCTAGACAACAAAAAGGATAATTAGGAGGTGATGCAGGATGAAGCTCTTTACCTATCGTGGGATAAGAGTCACGGCCTTTTATCGTTATATTCGGGGAATCACCTGGTTTATCTGGTGGTTCCCTTCTTTGTTAGCGATTGGAAATTATTGCTATCTTAACCTAGAAGAATTGAAGGACCATCCCTTGCCACAAGTTTACTTTATCGGGGGTGTCCTTGTTGCTTCTTGCCTGGTGGCTTACCTACTGAATCGGATGTGTTACGAGAAAATCGTCTTCTTCCAAAAGCTCAATAGCCTACGGATTTTATCTCGCTTCTTGATAGAAAATAACCTCTATTTGATTAAAAATATCAGACGTGAAAACAAAACGATTGAAAAGATTGTCCTTCCTCAGGTCTACTTGAAACAGTCTCGCTACAAGATTGAAGTTCGTTTTATCCTAGAAGGCAATAAATTTCAGGACCGTTTTCTCAATCTTGGCTCGACTCTTGAAGTCATGTTTAACGGGGACTTTCGTAATAAAACCTTTGATAAACGGTTTATCACCTATGACATTGCCATCAACCGCATTGATAGCCGTATCACCATTAATGAGGTCGATGTCAAGGGATCTAAACTCCAACTTATGAAAGACGTCACTTGGGATTATATTGAAGAGCCTCACTTGCTCATTGGTGGGGGAACCGGTGGTGGTAAAACCGTTGTCCTTATGACCATTATCTATGCACTGGCTAAGATTGGCTTTGTGGATATCTGTGATCCAAAGAACTCTGATTTGGCTGGTCTCAAAAAGATACCTGTCTTTCATGGTCGTGTCTATACAAGTAAAGAAGATATCATCCAGTGTTTTAAAGAGAACGTCGCCTTCATGGAAAAACGCTACGAGCTTATGTCAACGTCACCTAAATTTCAAGCTGGAAAGAACTTTACATACTACGGTATGACACCCAAATTCATCCTCGTCGACGAGTGGGCAGCCCTTATAGCCAAGATTGACCGTGACTATAGTCTCCAATCTGAACTCATGGAATACCTCTCTCAGCTCGTCCTAGAAGGGCGTCAAGCTGGTGTCTTTATCATCTTTGCCATGCAACGACCTGATGGAGAATTCATCAAAACAGCTCTTCGAGATAACTTTATGAAACGTCTCTCAGTTGGCCACTTGGAATCAACAGGTTACGACATGATGTTTGGAGATGCTAACAAAACCAAAGAGTTCAAAAAGCTTGATGAAATCAATGGCGTCAAAGTTAAAGGACGAGGCTATATCGCAAATAATGGGGACCTGGCTGGGGAATTCTTCTCACCTTACGTGCCACTTGACCAAGGCTTCTCTTTCTATGATGCCTACGCAAAGATCCCTATTATGGAATATGATGGCAAAGAATTTGAGGTCTTTGGAGAAGTCCAACCTCAACCAGAAACGATTGAATCAATAGAGGAGGAAGATGCTCTAAACACTGATACTAACCTAAGACCGCTCAAGGTGTTTGCGGAGGAACAAGACCTCAAAATGGCGACACTTCGAAAGATCATTTATCTCTTACAAGAACAGGGGATTGATTTTGAACGGACGGAATCTGCCATTCTAGTCGATCCTTTTCAAGAAGAACTCCTTCTTGAAAGTCTTATCCACTTTGAGGAGGGAGGACGCAAATCTTATCCAAAGGCCGTTGAAGCGACGCTTAGGCATCATGGGCTAGGACAAGGGCAAGGGCAAGCCTGACCACAGGTCAGGCGCAGACCGTAGCCCGAAGTTCCTAGGCCATGATGAGACTTCAACCCCCGATTTCTAATTCCGAGAATCAATCTGAAATGAAAAAGAATGCTGATAATTCAACATTCTTTTTAAGTATTATTTGCAAAAAACAAGATATTTTGTCTGTTTAGCTACCAAAAAGCTACCAACAGATTTGTAATTTTTAAAAAATAAATTAGTAGTACTATTTTTAAATACCTAGTTATCTAAAAGAATAAATTCACCTTGTCGTTTTTTAACAAAATACATTTAGTTATTTCTTCTTTTTGGGTTTTGGTGCAGGTAATTCATCATACATTGCATTAATTAAACCAGTTAAAAACTCCTTGTTATCTAAATCATCTACCAATAACATTTCCTTTGCTCCATCATATGGCAATTCATATATTGCATTTTCCATATATTCTATTGCAGATTTTACAGGCTTCACTAAAAATCTATCATCATAAATTCCACCAATAATTTTTCCACGATAATAAATTATATATTCACCCATCATTGCACGATATGTTATTTCTTCCAAATCGGATAATTGTTCTAAAATAAAATCTAAATATTCTTTACTTGAAGCCATACTCTTTTCCTATTTATCCTCAAAATTTCAGCAATCCATTTTCATCAAATTGAAAATGCGGTCCCCATGAAACTTCCCAATAGTATCCATCTGGGTCCGAAAAATACGCATGATATCCACCCCAGAAAACTTCCTGTGGCTCTTTTACAATTTCCCCACCTGCTTTTCTTACTAATTCAATCACATTATCTACATCTTCTTTATGTTCAACATTGTAAGCTAATGTAATCCCAGAAAATCCATTTCCTTTTGGTGGATTATTTTCATTAATATCTTTTGCTAATTGTTCTAAAGGAAATAATTCGAACTTTGTTCCCGGAGTATCAAAAAAACATACCGGCGGATTATTTTCTGTACAATCAGTCTTATATCCTAAACCGTCTCTATAAAACTTGATTGACCTTTCCATATCTTTAACACCTAAACAAATACAAGTAATCTTGTTCATCGTTACCTCCTATAAATTCTAATTTGTTCAATTATACCAAATTTACCCCTGTCACATAAAGCTATAACAGAAAAATATTACAATCTTGAAATTACTGTATTTCTATTAAGCTTGACTTTGCCTTTTCTCTTGATATAGTCTTCAATATCAAACACATTCTTTTTATCAAAATCTTCAAGTAACTTATAATTCTTGTGCTTTGTAATATCGAACTTATCCGACAAAAATGGTCTGACACCTCGAAGCTGGAAAATATCTTGCCTCTCGTTTCCTCTATTTTCCCAGCGTTTAATAAATGCTTTAGCTTGCTTTTTTTGTTCCCGGATATTATTCACATTGTGCTCCCCAACTACCACATTATTTTGATTGATTTAATAAATCCTTTAAAGTGTTAATAATTTTGTTTTTATCTGTTTCTGTCAATTCATACTCTCTCAATAAACTAACAATTTCTTCTAGTCCGTCATCACGTCCTTTTAAAATCTCAAAAGATGTACCAAAGATTTCAGCTAATTTTTCTACTGTTTCATCTTTCGGATTTCTCCCTCCGTTTTCCCACCTAGCGTACTGGGCTTGAGCTACACCTAACTTTTCAGCAACTTCTGATTGAGTAAGTCCTACGTTCAGACGGGCTTTTTTTATATTGTCTTTCAACATTTTAAAAATCCTTTCGCTTTTCTATTGACCTATAACCAAAATGGTTGTATCATGGTTATATAACCATTTTGGTTATATAAATAAAAAGTATACTTTGTAGGCAATACTAGTCTACTTATGAATATGAAAAAACACCCCAGAAAGCTCTGCAAAGCATTCTGAGGCTTTCGTTTAAAACCAATATGATTATACCAAAATGGTAATAAAAAGTCCACATGAAGCGAGATTTGGCTATGCTAAGGTTCTTATGACTTCTACACAGTTAAAGTCATAAAAATTGGCATTACTTACTTCTACCATTCGCCTAGTTTAGAGATTGTGAGACAAGAGCAAGGGCGCAAGCCGAAGGCAATGCGCCCGAAGCACGCAGTTCTCTCAATCTCTAATAAAAAGCTGGCGTTTCTAACAGCCAGCAAACCGATACACTTAAGACAACGTCCTAAGTAACGAGTCATTGGCAAAAATCAATAGTAGCAACTAATTACGCAGATTTTAAGTATAGAAAGGAGGCGTTACAGTTGAAAAATACCATTCAATCTCTACGAGAATATCAAAATCAAGTAGATTTATCAAAACTAGAAAAATCTATTTATATCAGCATTGACCGATTAACAGTAATCTTTGATAGTGAAAACCAATCACTTAGACGAATATTTCGTGAATTACGAAAATCACTCGATAATATAATTCAAGAATTTAGTATTCAAGAAAATCTAAAAGAAGACTATTTCACTCTATATAAAACAATAAACGAAGATAGTATAAATCTAATTTTCTTCCAACTATCGGATTATGGTGGTTATCAGGTCATACGCCTAGACTTCAACCCAAACTCACTAAAAGAATTTGAGGGGTTACAAGTGTGGAGGCAGATTATGAATTACGCTCGATTAAATCGATTAGAAATTAGACTGTCACGATTAGACCTTGCTTTTGATATCTTTAATAGGCCAGAAATAGTTTTTTTACAACATATCAAAGGAGGGGTTAGTCATAAAATATTCTACGGTAGAGGGGGAAATATAGAAAGTAAATACTGGGGTGCAAGTGGTAGCAACGTTCAAGTACGTTTGTATGATAAGAATATAGAGGTATTAAGTCATAAAAGAGCTGATAAATTAAATATAGAGAGTAAGCCTTTTTGGTGGCGATTAGAGTTCCAACTTCGGACAAAGGCTATAAATGAAGAAACCATTTCAGAGATTTCTAAACGATTGGAGAATTTTAGCTTTTTTAGTCTTTCAAGTGTTCCAGATGATAGCAAAGCATTTGCTTATATCTTTCTCCATGCACCAGCTCTTTTACCCGAATTATTTCCCTATCTAAAACCTAACACTATAAGAGTCAAAAAAACTAGGCTTAGAAAACACCTAAAAGCATTTGATAGTAACTCATTTTCTTTAGAGCTTCAAGATGCACTTAAAAAACAAACACCACGATTAAACAATGAATTAAAACAATTAATTGGTGAATTCATTGAACTTACTAGTAAAGGAGAAGATATTTTATGAACAATAAACACACTATGACAGTACAAGATATTATGGACTTAGGGTTCTCAAAATGGACTGCTTATAACATTTTACGACAAGCAAAACACATTATGGTTGAACGTGGTTTCGATTTCTATAACAATAAAGGGCTCGGAACTGTTCCCGTATCAGTTGTATCAGAAATTCTTGGATTGGAGGAACTTCATGTCAAAAACTAGATATACTGGTGTTACTAGAGACGATAAAACTGGGAAATATACTTATTATTTTAAAGCTGGAGTTGACCTAGCTACTGGTAAACCATATCAAGAACGCAGACGTGGTTTTCAAACCGCAAAAGAAGCCTTTGAGGCACGAACAAGAGCTTTAAATAAAGTGCATCAAAAAGGTGGAATTAAGCACACTCAGTGGACGTTTAAACAATTTATGGACGAAGTATTTATACCAAACTATTATGCTACTACAAGTCCAGATATTGAACGAAGACGTCAAATTATATTTGATGAATTTATTCAATATTTTGGTAAGAAAAAGCCTAGAGAAATTACAACTTATGATGTAATAAATTATAGAAATAGTTTATTAGAAAAATATTCAAATTCATACGCAAGAAACAAAATGACATTACTTAATCAAGTTTTGAAAACCGCAAAAAAGTATGGGTTAATTTTCCATGAAATACCTACAAGTAATATCAGTCCTATTCCAATAACAAAAAAACATATCGACTTTTGGACAAAAGATGAATTTCAAAAAGTAATACAATCCCTTGATAAAGAAAGTTATTTTGAGCATTTTATTTATACACTCCTTTGGCTTTATTATTTTACGGGAATGCGTGTAAATGAGGCGACTGCTCTTTATTGGGAGGATGTGGACTTTGAAAAGAAAACACTAGCAATCAATCACAACTTACAGTATATAAATCGTGAAAATTGGGAACGCCGTAACAAGCTAAAAACCGAAAGCTCTCGGCGTACTATTGGACTCGATGATAATACTCTAAAGGTTCTTAAGGAGTGGAAAGAAAGACAAGAAAAAGTCGATAAAATACCATTCATTCTGTCGCCCGACGGAGTTCCATATCGTAAACGTAGTATTAGAGACCAAATTTTAAAATACTCTAAACGTGCTGGTGTTAAATACATTCAACCAAAAGGTTTGAGACACTCCCACGCATCTTTGCTTATTAATGAATATAATGTAAATGCCCTATATATCCAAAGACGATTAGGCCATTCTGATGTCAAAACAACACTTAGCATTTATAGTCATTTATACCCCAACGCAGATACCGAATTAACTGATAAACTCAATCTCATATCAAATGATTTTATTGATTAAATCTACTTAGCTACCAAAAGAGCTACCAAAAAATATAAAAGTATCTAAAAAGCCTTATTTTAAAGGTCTTTTTTTGAATTTTTCCCACTATTTCTAATAGGGGGGTTACATTTGGCCAAAGTGCCACGTCCACCCCTCCTCATTCCTTGTGGGAGTTGGAATTTCAAGATTTAGAAAGTGTGTCACTTTGGTCCAAAAAGTGTGTCACTTAGTCAAAAGGAGGTGTGCCCATGAATGACTAAAATAAGTCCCTTTCAGATCAAAAACTTCAGAAAACAAACAGGCCTCAGCCAAAAATCCTTTGCACAGGCAGTTAACTTACCCATAAGAACTTACCGCTCCTATGAATCAGGGGAAAGAGGTCTCACCATTGACAAGTTCCGAGAACTCAAAGAAAAACTTGGTTACTATCAAGAGTGTCACAAAAACAATCTCAGGGCTCACATCGACTACTTGCGATTAACTTTCCCCAGTTTGCGAGATTTAGAAGCTTTCTGTGAGAACTTTCTTTTTTGTCACTTAAGCGAATTTACTGACCAAGAAACACGGCTTATGAATTATACCCACTTGTGGCAACGGGGAAACATTTGGATTTTCGATTTCTTTGATAAGTCTGCGACCAATAACTACCAAACGTGTCTCCAACTATCGGGTCAAGGCTGTCGGGAGATGGAACTCCTCCTAGAACACAAGGGGATTTCTTGGCAGACCTTTCTTCAGAATATTCTCTATGCCTACCAAGATGTCAGGGTAAAACGCCTTGATATCGCCCTAGACGAACTCTATAAAGGCTATGGGCACGAGGAGGAACACATCCAGATCCCCAAGCTCATTGATAAGCTCTATGCCAAAGAGATTGTACTAGATACTATCAAAAAATGGAATATCACTGGTGGAGGTTCCTTCACCGATAATGAGGACATGGAAGCCAATCACGGGCTTTCCCTATACTTTGGGAGCCGACAAAGTCAACTCTACTTCAACTTTTATGAAAAGCGATACGAAATCGCCCGTATGGAAAATATCTCCTTGGAAGAATCCTTGGAGATTTTTGGTATCTGGAACCGCTACGAACTACGCTTTTCAGACCAGAAAGCACAAGGCGTTGTGGAGGAATACATCAACGGTGTGGATCTCGGAGAAATTGCACGAGGTATCGTCAATAAGGAAATCCAAGTCTATGATGGTCTCACTCGTTTTGGAGCCTATAAGCCCGATGAAAAGTGGCAAGAACTCTTTGGAGGGGTTGAACCCCTAAAACTCTCAACCAGTCCACAACCCTACAGTATCGAACGGACCATTCGTTGGCTAACCTATCAAGTCGCAAATTCTCTTGCACTCGTTTCTGAAGCAGACAAAATCATGCAAACAGAGTACATGAAAATGATTCAAAATAGCGGTGAAATCACCGATCGTGGGGAAGCTATCTTAAGACTCCTCAAAACCAATAAACACTATGAACACTAGAAAGGAATTCCCTTATGGAATACAAAGTCGAAATCAACTCACTAAACAACTTTAAAGCCTGGTCTGGTGGCCTTAGTACCTTAAACACTGTCCGTGAACGTGGTGGCATAGATACCCTAACCACCATCTGTGAAGACCTCTTTTCAGGCAACACCCCTACCGACACTCAAATCAATGATTGGCTTTGGTTTGATACAGACTTTATTTACCAAGCACTAGGCTACGAGGATCTCCTAGAGGGCTAAGGCCATGCTTAAGAAAATCTATCAAGCAGACTTCCTCCTTCTTCCTGATCAGGAGTTTTGGAACATGTATATCCTCCTTAGGAAAGGGAAGGACTTCTACTATGAATGTGCTGGAAGATGTACCGAAAAGCCTCCAGATGATAGGGGCTTCTACGACTATGAACATGCCTGTTTCACCCTAGACGGTCAAGTTCTGAGTCTCAATAAACGGATGCGTCCCTCTCTCATTGCCTATATTCAACAGACCATCAAAAACAATCACGAAACTTTTAGAAAGGAAATTGATATGGCTACTAAAACGATGTTTGAAACAAAAGTTGGACAAGTTACCAACGAACTTGGAGAACTACTCAAAAAGAAAGACCACAAACAAGCTTGGACCAAGGCTGGAGAACTCAACGCTCTGCTCAAAAAAGAAGAAGCCAAAGACCTAAAGACTGAGTTAGTCGAACAATTGCATAATGAGTTACGAGGCTACTACTACATCAACAGTGAGATTGAAAAAGCCAATAAGCGCCTCTACGCTAAAGGGTCCAAACTCATTGAACTCGCTAGTCTCTAGAAGGAGGACCTATGATAAAAGCTAAACGTTACTTACTAAAAGCAAGGGAATACCTCTCAAATTTTAAAAAGGTGGAGAAGAAAGGAGGTCCACCAAAGTTAAAAGTCACTACGAAAAAGACCGTCAATATAGCTGTCATCGGGGGAATTGCTTTCCTCCTTTTTGTTGGTCTTATGGGTGCCATCCGTGCCATCACACTCTCAAATAAAGTGGGCAAACTACAAGCTCAAGTCGAAGCGACTCAAAAACAGAAGGCACAACCTATGGATGCTAATCGTAAGTATGACTACAAGCTCCAGTATTACCTCAATGACTATGTCTATGCCTACTTCACCCTCCCACAAGAAGGGGATAAACAACAAGCACAAGTCGAACACCTCAACAGTTTCTATAACTTCGTTCCAGACGTCAAAGCACAAGGTCAAGTGCGTAACCCAAGCACCCTACTTTACTCACAATTAGTCACGGTAGAAGGTAAGGTAGCTACCTACAAGGTTAAATACAAGGAAATCATCCAACATGACAAAGATACCGAGGAAAAAGAACTGGTAACGGGATTTAATATTCCCTTTGATGAGAAAGAAGGGAAATACTACATTTCTGGACTCCCTTGGTTCTCAGCAATTGACTCTTCACAAGCTGGACACTTTAGCGAAGACGACCAACTTCAACTCACAGCTAACGACCACGTCTCAGATAGCCAACACAAGAAGGTTGAAAAGTTCCTCAAGGTTTTCTTTACCAACTATACTACCAATCAAGATAACCTTAACCTTATTGCTAAGAACGTTCCTATTGTAGCCAATACCACCTTTAAAACGATTGACTACACCTATCTAAAAAAAGATGGGGCTGATTTCATCGCCTATGTCCAAGCAACCTTTGAGGTGGGAGGAACGACTCACACTGAAAACTTCACCTTCACACTCTCAGAAAAAGACAAGAGCTACTATGTCACAAAACTAGAACACACCATTCCTCTCAACTACGCAAACGATAAAGATTAGGAGAACTCTATGAATACAGACAATCTACGTACCTTCCTCCAAGGCGATGGGATTTGGATTCTCACCGCTATCGCTGTTTTGTTGGCTATTAAAGCTTGGCGAAACAGTTCTTGGCTTCAACTTTTCTCAGTCGTTGGTTTCTATGCCGTCATTGTCTCTATCGCAAAAGGACAAGATATCCTAAAAGTGGTCGGCTGGTTCCTACGACTCTTTGGTATTGATTCAGGACTATAAGCATGGCTGACGAAAGACTCTATGACTACAGTAAGGGCTTAAACGCCCCCTATTGGATCCAGGAAATCAAGACAAAAAAAGGGACTCGCCTTTGGTACTTTGCGACACCAATGCAATTATCCTTTTTCATTGTCTTTACCTTTGTTTTTGTAGCCATGTTGCTCTTTGGAGGATTCGTCCTGGTTCCTCTCGCAAAATTAACACACTCTATTTCACTACTGCTCTATTGGTACCTCCCCTATAAACTGGCTAAATTCTACACCGAATACGAGCCACACGGTAAGAAGATGCACGTTTTCATCGGGGACTACCTCATTTACTTCTGGGATTTCAAGCTCAATCAAAAAGCCATCTACCATGAAGACCGAATAGAGCCTGTAGAAGAAATTGTCTTTGAAAAAACAAATCTATAGAAAAGGAGGCCCTATGAGTATTACCTTAACCTATCCTATTAGGGAAACCCATGAAAATCTGGCCCTCAAAAAAGATCGAACGGTGGTGGCTTACTACCGTATCCCCAATACTCCCATCACCATTACAGATGAAGGGAAAAAGGACAAACATAAAATCACAGTTGCTCAGATGATGAAAAAGCTCCAGAAAAACAAGTTCTTTGAGATTTCACTCATTCCCAAAGACTATCTCTTAGAAGAGAAAATGAGGGACTTTTCAGAAGCACTGGCAGATGATAGCCGTGAACTAGGAGAAGAACTCCTTCTTTACACGGTCGACCGTCTCACGGATGAAATGGAAATTCCTTATCAGTTTGATTGGGTTGTAGGCGTGACCTTACGCAAGCAAAATCACGGGGCAACGGTGAAAGACTTGGCCTATGAGAGTTTTAACGACTTTTCAGAAAAAATCGCAAAAGGTCTTGGCTACGAATACGCATTGAGTCCCACCTGGTATGACGATTACAGAAGTGACGAATTCACTATTTTCCAAGCTTTTTCCGTCCTACGTGCTAAACGTCTGAGCAATGAAGAGCTCTTCTACTACCAGCGGATGCAATACCTCCGCTACATTCCCCACTACAAGAAGGAGGTCCTCGCTAATCGCTCCCAATTTAACATCACAGATACCCTAATTAAAGTCCTAAAAGGAGGCTTCCTCAAGCTCGAAAGTCCTTATGGGTCTTCCTTTGTGACCATTCTTCCTGTTGGAAAGTTTCCTGTGCAATTCAACGGCTTTCACCTAGGCGAATTCGTCCAACGCTTGAACTTTCCCGTAGAACTGCGTATCAAAGCAGAATTTATTGATACCAACAAAATCAAGGGGAGAATGGGACGTTCCAATACTCGTTATCGAAACATCATGGAAGAAGCTGAAAACACAGATACGGTCCAACAAGATGAAATCATTATGGGCTCTATCTCTTTAAAAGATTTGATGAAGAAAGTCGGAAACAAGGAAGATATCATCGAATATGGAGCCTATCTCATCGTCTCTGCTTCTAGTGTCAATCAACTTCGTCAAAGACGACAAGTAGTTCTCAACTATTTTGATGATATGGGTGTTGAAATCAGTGAAGCCTCTCAAGATGGTCCTTACCTCTTTCAAGCCCTACTCTACGGGGAAAACCTCCAAAAGAAAACACGCACTTGGACACATATGGTCACAGCACGTGGATTTTCAGAACTTATGCCCTTTACCAATACATCCTCAGGGAACCGTATCGGTTGGTATATCGGACGAGTGGATAACTGGACGGGACGTTGGGACTCTATCACTAAAGCCATTGATTCCTCTAAAAATATCGTCCTCTACAATGCCACAGTCGGTAATAAAGAAGACATCGCTGGAAAGATTACCAAGAACCCACATATCATTATTACGGGTGCGACAGGACAAGGGAAATCTTTCCTCGCTCAGATTATCTTTTTAAGTGTAGCTTTACAAAATGTCAAAACCCTCTATATTGACCCCAAACGAGAACTTAGAAATCACTATCAAGAAGTAATCAATTCCCCTGAATTTGCACGACGCTATCCTGAACGCAAAAAACAGATTGAACACTTTAACTTTGTGACACTAGATAGCTCACTGCCATCAAACCACGGAGTCCTAGATCCCATTGTAGTCCTTGATAAGGAACAAGCCGTAGAGGTCGCAAAGAACATGCTTGAATTTCTCCTACAAGCTGTCGATGACGTGACAATGGACCAGAAAACAGCCATCACAGAAGCCATCAATGC
Source organism: Streptococcus sp. 3.1 (assembly GCF_016648915.1). Lineage (NCBI taxonomy): Bacteria > Bacillati > Bacillota > Bacilli > Lactobacillales > Streptococcaceae > Streptococcus > Streptococcus sp. 3.1. The sequence goes on from NZ_JACLQV010000001.1 coordinate 169,376, forward strand.
TATCGTGGAACGTCGAGTGGCTGGTGAAAACGTCGGGTTTAAGCATGTCCTAGAAGCCTTAAGGAACGCTTCCTCTTCTGAGATTTCCTCAGTTGGACGCTACCTGACGTCCATTGTGACAAACTCCATCTTGGAACTCGCTTTCTCAGATGGTAGTACACCAGGTCTTAACTATGAGTCCCGAGTCACTATCCTAGAAGTCAATAACCTCAAGCTCCCAAAAGATGACTCCACAAAGATTTCAGACCACGAACGAAACTCTATTGCCCTCATGTTTGCACTTGGAGCCTTTTGTACCCACTTTGGAGAACGCAATGAAAATGAAGATACCATCGAGTTCTTTGACGAAGCTTGGATTCTGATGAAGTCCGCAGAGGGAAAGGCCGTTATCAAAAATATGAGGCGTATTGGACGCTCCAAAAACAATACCTTGGCACTGATTACACAATCTGTACATGATGCAGAAAATGACGATGACACAACTGGTTTTGGAACCATCTTTGCCTTCTATGAAAAATCTGAACGTGAAGATATTCTCAGACACGTCAATCTCGAAGTCACTGAAAGTAACCTCGAATGGATTGATAATATGATTTCTGGTCAGTGCCTTTACTACGATGTCTACGGTAATCTCAATATGATTTCCGTCCACAATCTCTTTGAAGATATTGATATGCTTCTAAAACCTATGAAAGCAACGGTGTCTTCAAGTCTCGAAAATAAATACGCTAGTTAGGAGGTGAACCAATGCAAGAAGCTTTTGCCAAGCTAAAGGGTGTGGATATCTTCTCCCTAAAGTCCTACATGGAACCAACCAACTTTGGCTCCTTTAATGGCGCCTGGGTCCTAATTAATGAACTCTTCGTCAACCTCTTCTTTTTCATTCTCAATGCCGTCGTTGGCTTCTTTTCCCTCCTCATCCGCATCTTAGAAAAGATTGATCTCTACGCCACCTATAAAAACTATGTCTTTCATGGGGCAAGCAGTATTTGGCACGGATTTACGGGCTCTAATACTGGCAACATTACCAACAAATCACTTGTAGGCACCTTGCTTTTGGTTTTAGCTTTCTACCTGTTCTACCAATATTTCTTTTCAAAAGGCTCCTTTTCAAGAACACTCCTCCATGTCTGTCTAGTACTCCTATTAGCTCTGGGGTACTTTGGGACAGTCGCTGGAACCTCTGGTGGTCTCTATCTCCTTGATACCGTTAATAACGTCTCTAAAGACGTTACCAAAAAGATTGCAGGCATTAAGGTGGACTATGCTAAAGACAAGTCGATTAAAATTGGAAAATCGATGTCAGATAGTTACATTGCAGAAACGTCCTATAAAGCCTATGTCTTTGTCAATACTGGCCAAGAAAATGGAAAATACAAGAACAGCCAAGACGGGAAAGAAGAAACCTTTGACGATAGTAAAGTTCTTGGGACTAGTGATAAGAATGGAAACTTTAAGTCTGTCAAAGCGAAAGACCGTTCCAAGTATTTAGATGATTTAGGAGATGGTGCCAACGATGATGGTGAAAAGAACCGTTGGGTATCAGCCATGCCAGACTTCATCTTCACTCGGATGTTCTATGTGATTTTTAAAATTGTAGAAGCCTTTGTATTAGCCGTCCCCATTATTCTTATCCAGCTCTTAAATGTGGTAGCTCAAATCCTTGTCCTCACCATGATTCTACTGTTTCCAGTGGTTCTTCTCATGTCTTTCGTTCCAAGGATGCAAGAGTTGGTCTTTGGAGTACTTAAAGTTATGTTTGGGGGCTTGATTTTTCCAGCAATTACGACTCTCTTAACACTCCTTATTTTCTATATTGAAAAAATGATAGAAAACTTGGTCACAAATGGGTTTGATGGTGTTCTAAAAACCTTACCATCCCTTCTCTTATTTGGTCTTGTCTTTAAACTCTTAGTATCTGTAGTTTCTAAAGGTGTCATTTATTTCCTCATTTGGAGATTTAAAGGACAACTCCTCCAATTTATTCTTGGCTCCAAAGCTCGAATGGTTGCGACAGATATTGGCACTAAAGTTGAACATGGCGTCACAAAGACCAAGGAGGTTGCTTCACAAGTCCCAACACGAAGCCTTGCGACGGCTCAACACCTAGGAAACTTTGCATTGGCTGGTGCTGGTTTTGGGACTGGAGTAATGATGAATGCCAAGAGCCATTTCCAAAATGCAGGCTCCTTCTTCACACGTAAAGAACCAAGCCAACCAGAGACAGTCATGCCAGCTGGGCCAACAGAGGCTCCAATAACGCCAGAAGATCCAGAACCAATCATTCCTCCAACACAAACCCCACCTGATAACTTCAAGCCAATTGAAGAAGAGAGCCCAACACCTCCAAGTGACTCACCAATCATGTCAGAAGGAACACCTAGTTCAGAGGACGAATTCCAAACGCTCAGAGAAGAGTGGATGTCACCATTCAAACAACACCGTATCAATACCCTAGAACGTAGATTGGATGCTTACAAGGACCCTCAAGCCATGTATAAAGCCCAAGGTTCCAATGCCTTCACCCGTGCTTATCGAAAGACCCTGACACGAGACGATAAAATAAGAGCCAATATCGAGCGACGAGATCGTTTAACACAACGCCTAAACCAATTGAGAGGGGAATAGAATGAATACTAAAATACGCTCAAGAACAGCCTTTCCAAGAATACTTGAAGAGACACTTTTTAAAGCCTACCAAGAAGGGAAACGCTCCGTCGATTTCCTTCTTTTATTTCCAGTCTCAGAAAAAGACAAAGATCAGATCATTGCACAAACGAAAGCCCATTCCGTCGTCTTAGATGCCAAATGGCGCTTTGGGACTGTTCTATTTACAGCTTATATCAGACATTAAGGTGAAAGGAGAGCCAATGAAAAAACTAAAATGGTATCTATTATCTAGTCTTATTCCTCTCTTTTTTCCTGTCTTTATCATTATCATCATTATGGGAGCCGTCGGAGGAGGTAGCACTGGGGGCTCTTCCCAATCACTGAATGGGGCAACCTACACAGACCACTGGTCAAATGGAGATCCCTATACCCATAATTTACTCGTCCATCGCTATGGTATTAAACCAGAGCAATTGGACGGTTTTTTAGATACTTTAGGAATTTCCTATGACAAGAAACGCATCAATGGGAAAAAGCTCCTAGACTGGGAAGCTAAGTCTAATCTAGATGTTCGTGCTATTGTAGCGATTGCCTTAAATGAAAGCTCACTTGGAACAGCTGGAGTCGCTACTAATCCTGGTTCCAACATGTTTGGTTTTGGGGCATTTGACTCTAATCCAGAAAACGCCAATCATTTTAACGATGAAGTAGCCGTTGTTGGACTCACCAATCAGACCATCATTGGCAATAAAAATGAAACCTTCAAAGTCCAAGATGACAAAGCGCAAAAATTTGCGAGCGGTTCTCTCAATACGTCAACAGATGGTGGAGTCTACTTCACCGATACCTCTGGCTCAGGAAAGAGGCGTGCTGAAACCATGCAAAAACTCGATACTTATATTGATGAGCATGGTGGCACACCAAAAGCCCCTGAACAAACGACAGGAAAAACCAGAGACGGAGGCGGTGTTACAACTGGGGATGTCCCACAAGGCTATAGCCTCACCAAAGAAATCAATACCTCAAGCTATACAGGACTGTCTTATCCTTGGGGACAATGTACCTGGTTTGTCTATAACCGAGGAAAAGAGGTCGGTGTTAGCTTCGGCGAGTACATGGGAAATGGTGGTCAATGGATGAATGCCCCAGGTTACCAAACAACTCATACCCCTACCGAACACTCCGCACTATCTTTTAGCCCAGGACAAGCTGGAGCAGATCCAACCTATGGACACATTGCCTTTGTGGAACAAGTCAAATCAGATGGCTCCATTCTTATCTCTGAATCAAACATCAAAGGACTAGGAGTCGTTAGCTACCGCACTTTTGATGCAGAAACAGCAAAACAATTTACTTATGTTATTGGAAAATAGAAAGGTCAATAATATGGATACACTGCAACAAGTAAAACTAGAAAAAATTGAAAGCCTACTACAAGTCTTAGTAAATCTTCTTGATAAAAAAACTGATACAAGTCATCTCGAAATTATGACTCAAAAACAAGTTCTCAAGGAACTTAATATTTCTCCAAATACACTCAAAAGTTGGGAACGCAAAGGATTACCACGCCTTGAACCTCCTATTGAAGGAACACGAACTGTATATTATAAACGTGGTGACATCTTAAAATTCTTGACCATTTAAGGAAAAAAACATGCAGATAGAAACTATAGAAAGAAACAATAAAAAAGTTCTTAAGAAAACAAAAAAAGATGGCACAATAACTTACTTGATGAAGGGGGCCTATCTAGGAACTGACAAAAAAACAGGAAAGCAAGTTACAACAACCATAACAGCCCCGACTCTAAAGGCACTAGATCGTAAATATTTAGAGGCTAAAAGGAAATTTGAAGAGAATGATTCTACTAGAAAAAACACTGTATCTATCGGCACTATACAAGAACTGTCTGAAATTTGGTATAGCAGTTATAAATCATGGGTTTCTTCAGATAATACAAGAAATAAAGTGAGGGGATATTTAGATACCTATATCATCCCAAAATTTGGTGATTATAAGATGGATGCTATAGAGTCTACGGAAGTACAGAAATGGGTTGACCAATTAGCAGAACAAGCACGAATTGAAGTCAACAAAGGTAAACGTAAGGCGGATAAAGGAAAAGCTTCTGATTATGGAGCTATCATTCATAAACTAATAGATATCCTTGACTTTGGAATGGTACACTTCAACTTAAAGAAAAATCCTGCTAAGCAAGTTAGAATACCACCAAAACCAAAGCCAGCTCAAAAACGAATTCAAGTTCTTCATGAACAAGATATCGCCATATGGCTGAATTATTTAGATACACTGCCTAATACAAGAGCAAACAGACGATTTAAAATCATCTGTAACACTCTTCTTGCCTCCGCTTTGAGAATCAATGAACTTTTAGCACTAGAAATAGATGACTTACTTTTTGATACTTCTGAAATAAATGTCAGTAAGACTCTCATGTGGAAGAAAGGGGATAAAAAATTAGGTACTAAAGGAAAGGTTGTTTGTAAAAATTCTGCGAAAACTGATTCAGGAAATCGTAAAGTTTCAGTACCAATTAGCATCCTTCAAGACCTTAGAGACTTTAATAGTGAAATGAATAGCTATTTTGAAAAACATGGACTACCAAAATCTAAACTAATATTTCCAACAATCTATGGAAATTACATGACTGATCGAAATGAACGAGCTACACTTACCAGACGTTTACATGAAATAGGTTTACCCAATTACGGCTTTCACTTGTTCCGTCACACCCACGCTTCCTTAATGCTCAATTCTGGAGCAGATTGGAAAGAATTACAAGAACGAATGGGACACAAATCTATTTCAACTACGATGGACATATACGCTAAATTAGATCCTAACCGCAAGAATGAAGCAGTCGATATTTTGATGAAACGTCTTGCAAAAATAAAAAAAACGCAATAAATCAGAGAATTTAATTTGTGATAAGAAACAAAATCTTTCCGTCTATTATATACAAAATGTAGAAAATTAGATATAACCTCTGAATCTTCGATGAGCCTAGTTTTGTTTACTCTTTATAATTTTTAATTGGAAAGCATTATTTGTATTATTCAATTCATCTATGCACTATTAAACAATGAGAAAATAGTAGTTTGGGTTTACCATTCACTTTTATTGAAGGTACCAATATTTATGTTATTCTCGATTATCTTCGGCCACAATGCAATAATCACTAGAGAATTATTTAGCAATATGGCTTGGGATTAATGGTATTATTATTGATAAATTAGGCAACAAGGGCTGGTTAATGCAATTGTATGATTTTAAAAACTTTACTTAGTCATTGAATTATCTAAATTTAAGCAGTATAATTGAACCAGTAGCTTTATTAGGAGGTTCTATGCTACAATATAGTGGGTGGCACGGCACCACCAATAAAAGGAAAGAGGAAATCTTATCCACTGGTTTTTCCTATAAAAAATATGAACCTGGTATTGATAAACAGAGACATCCAAATGACTTGGGTAATGGTATTTACTTTTTTCTACCTTTTAATAGAGATACCGGCAAAATTATTGCTTCTGCTTACGTAGCAAAGTATAAGTCATCTGAACTAAGAAAACCAGGAATTACACCTGAATTAATTAATGCTGAAATTACCATAGAATCTGAAGACAATATTTTTATCTTGGATGAACCAAAAAACCAAAGTCTATTAGATGAATATCGACAAAGGGCATATATTGAAATTGAACGTGAGATTGCAAGTATTTCAGATAGCGGAGCCAAAAATAGAGCTACTCTAGTTAATCAAAATCAAGGATTAGTTATTGAACTTCTACTTGATTTAGCGTCTCAACATGGGAAAGATTTTAAAGCTGTACAGTCCAAAACATATACAGATATTCCATTTTTACCGGTGTTTGATGGCAAAAATGGGGAAGAAATTTGTATCCGTGATTTAAACTGTATTACAAACATTTTATAAAGTAGGAGGGGTTTATGAGTTTATTAGCAGACTTTTTGGGAACTGAGGATTTTTCTTTGATGGATTCTCCGATGTTTCAAGAGTTAGTTGAAAATATTAAGAATAATCGAATTTATTCAGCAAACAGAGAATTCGATTACTCTTTGAATTTGTCAAGCAAACCTCAAAAATATAGAGATGAGATACGCTTTACTTCTCGACTTGATGAACAAAATGGTTTTTATAATTTAAATTCAATAAATAACGTAAATACTATGTCTAAACATGCCATAAAAAATAGAAAGACTGTTTTTTCATATTTTTTAACAAATTCTGAAAATTCTATCATAACAAAAGAAAACTGTGAGGTGGCGGCCTAAATGTCCTCTCTACAATTTAAAGATTACTTTTTAAATGAGATATCATATCGAAGAAATCCAAATTTTGACCAAACAAATAGTACTATCAATCTGGAACCCGAATTATCTGCACAAATTTTAATAAAGAAATCTGAAAATATTGCTTATGTTAACTTATCAACAAAGCAAGGAAATATAAATTTAGAAGATTCTGCTTTTGAAATTATTGTAGATATAGTTGGTAAATTTTCATTTATACACGATGAAAAAGAGTTTGATATTGATTTTGAAACATTTCTTAAAGAGAATGGTTTAGCAATTCTTTGGTCTTATATTAGACCTATGGTATCTGATATGATTACTCGAGGTAATGAATTTCCAAATTTCATCCTACCTGTTGTTAACGTAAAAAAAATGCTTGACGAAAATGATTCTATCATGGTAACTTACGAATAAATAAAGTATATATTTTTTAGTGCTTTATCAACTGTATGGAGAATGGTTAGCTATTATCGAGAAAGTAAGACCGTTCTCCTTCCTTTTTCAAGGTTATTTTTAGCAATATATTTGTAACACTCTACCTTTTTCTCTACCTTTTCAATCCCTAAAAATAATATATTGTATAGAACATGATGATATCAAGGTTTATAGGTATATGAAAAGGATATTACTTAATCTTTACTGAGGTTAAATAATTGAATTAAAAACCATGAAAATAAGATTTTCATGGTTTTTCTATTACTCAAAGAGGATCTCCCATGACAAAAATAGAAACATTTAGATGGCGTATGTGGCATGTTTATCTCCTTATTTTTATCACTATTCTACTTACAGGTACATTCGTTCGCTATGGTTATAGAATTCAGGCCGCTTATTCCTTAGACGATAGACTTTACGACTATACTAACAAAAAAGTTACTGTAACATCCTTTCAAAACGTCAAAATTGGAAACTTTAACGTTTTAGGTGTTAAGTTTGGAAATGAAAAAGCACTGGAGAGAAGTCAATTAGCCGTCGGTCGCACCTATCTAGCCTTCCAAGAATCTAGGTATAAAGTATCTAAACACAAGAAGGACTCTAAAAATTATGATATTATTCACTATTATCAGCTCGGTAAAGACACTGGAAAAGGACACACTATTAATGTACTAAACCTTGCTAAGAAACTAGGATATGATAATCCCGGTTCCATGGATAATACCATGTACTCAGATGGTAAGGATGAGTTTGTGAAATTTTCATCCTATGATAACGAAAGAGTATTCTATGTCAATTTACGCACCCAGAAGGCAACTAAAACCAAACCAAAAAGAGTCAGTCAATACTACGGATTTGCTAAACCTTACCGCTATCTCCTTTCAAAGGATAATTTTTCTGTAGGTCATAAAGATGATCCCCTCACTATCAACTCCATGCCCCTTATCTGGACCAAAGAAAGAAATTTTGCTGATTACAAAGATCAAGATGATAACGAATACAGTGATCAATCACTCAAAATAAGATTTAGCTTAATTATTGTAACAACTGACTCACTTAATCTGGATGATGCTGTTAAACTACAAAAAGAGTTAACACCAGATAAGGAGGATATTTATTGGTATTTTACAAGCACTAACACAACTACTGGACGCCTCGAGGAAGTTAAAAGTCAAAAAGATTACAACCTACTAGTTAAGGAGAGTCAGAACTAAGATGGTAAAAAATAGCTTCAAATACCTTAAAATTACTATGCCCTTGATTTTATTATTGACCATGATTGCTATCTTTTTCTATTACAATGCTCAAGAAAATATTAAAGGTTTTTATAAAACTCGTGGATTTCAAGGAAAGGTGCAAATAACTGGTATCGGATGGGCAGATAAAATTACTTATCGTATGAATAAAGAAGATGAGGTTAAACATTACCTGATTTTCCATATTGATTATCAAGAGACCATTAATAACAAAAAAGAACATGTAAAGACTCAACTACCTCTCCATATTCAAGATTTACTCTATCCTTACATTGCCAGCCCAACAGAAAACGACTCAGATTTTAATCGCCAAAATAGTGAATATAAGATTTTACCTGATGAAAGGGAATATTGGGACGATTTTGTTAAAAAGTCTATTAAAATCAACCCTAGAAATCAGAAATTCATCAATGATATCTCTGAAGCTCTAAGCACAGAGAAAGATTTAAAAAATATTATTGTTCAAATAGAACCTGTACCATACACGACGCTCTATACTTATGAAAGGGGACATTCTAAAGCACTAGGTGGCTATTATGATTTTTCACTTAAAGATGCTCTACAAAGCAAAAAACTTACTGTTCAATTGAGTTTTCCTTCTGGTTCCACGACTAAAGAAATTGACTTACATTCTCAATTAGAACAAGTACTAAAAAACTCTGAACTACCAGATGGATGGTATATCTTAAATCAAAATAACGACTTTCCAAAAGAGGTACATATTGATGGTAATCAAATTAGAATTAACTAAAGAAAGCACTCAGAGAGAATTATCTGAGGAAGAATGGGCTTTCCCTATTTGGAGATGGGCGGCTTTCTCACTATTTGACACCCTAATCCTAGTTAGTCCCTTGACAAAAGAATTGATTTACCCTGGTGGGAGTGATTCTCGTTTTTACCTAGGTAAATCATTGGGTAACTTGATGCTAGATGATACACAACGCTTCATCTTTATTATTATCATTCTAACTCTATTGCTACCTGCTTTTGCCTTAATCATAGAAAGCCTATTATTTTCAAAAGGATATCCTCTACTTTCAATAATATGTAGCTGTCTAATTTTTGTTAGTGCAACAGTCCTATTTGTCTATAGTCTCAGTATTGTCCCAGATTTTTGGAGTTTTACTATTTATAGTTATATGCTTTACCTTCTCTTCAACATAGGTAACTCCCTAAGAAAGATCAATAGAATCATCAATCTTAGGCAGAATAACACCAAAGCATAACTGCCTGTATCCACCTCCCCTTCTTTTTAGCATAGGAATGACACAAACGAAACAAAAAATCATTGTCAACTCTGAAGTCGACCACCTAGCTAAAAGCTTCCATATTAATTTTGAAAATCATTTTAGGAATACTCTAGACTCATGTCCCAGAAATAAATTTCACTCCTTTTGTAGCAAATAAACAATTTAATTAATAGTAAAAAGATCAACATATGACCGTTGATCTTTTATTTTTACTCTAAATTTTTCAGAATATCTGTAAATCTGTGTGTAAACATAGCTGTCATCCCCCATATATTTTCTGTCAAGTTTCTGTAAAAAGGAATATGACGTTCACTATACCCAAAATTGTATTTTTCTCTGTTTTTTACCAGGAAAAATGGGAAATCTTTTGCATCACTCAAGGTAGAAGTCACTTTATAATAAATCGGATTCTCTGTCAACAACGTGTCAACATAGACTGTAAACAACCGTTTCACTTCTTCATTTGGATGAATATCCTCCCAATTTTCTATATTTATCTTTCCAACAAAGCAATGGATGGTTCTCCCCTGATGAATGAGATAATCAATCTCTCCCCAAATGTCAATTTGATCAGGAGTTAAGTTTAGTTCCTCACAAGTTTCTCGTATAGCAGCTTCTTGAAAAGTCTCACCATCTTCGACACGGCCACCAGGAAAAGAGACCTCACCTGGTTGAGAAATATGCTCACTTCGTACTTGGTAAAGGATTTGATACTTATCAGTTTTTACATCATATATCAAGGGTAAGAGCACTGCATAGCGTCCTTTCTCCCCTAGTGGCTTCGGCTCGTAATGAGCTAGTTTATCTTTAATAGTCATAAGAACTCCTTGACTTCATATTATCATAAAAAAGAAGTTATCCCTATTATATAAAATTTTTATATATAAAATATTGACATATCTTTCTAAAAGAGATACACTCAATGTGTAAAATAATTATATATAATTTTTATACATATCCTAAAAGCAAAGGAGCACACTATGTATTTTCCAACATCGTCAATCCTGATAGAGTTCCTAATACTAGCTATTATCGATAGAGAAGACTCTTATGGCTATGAAATTAGTCAAACCATTAAGCTTGTGGCTAATATCAAGGAGTCAACACTTTATCCTATTCTAAAAAAGCTTGAAAAAGCAGGCTATATGACCACCTATAGCCAAGCGTATCAAGGGCGTAAACGTAAATATTACAGTATTACCCAAGAGGGAAAAAATCAACTTCAATTTCTTAATGAAGAATGGTTAACCTACAAAGAAACTATGGATGGTATTGTAGAAGGGAGATTAAGACATGACAAGGACTGAATATATAGCCAAATTAACAAAATATCTACGAAAATTACCACAAAAGGACTATGAAGAGGCCCTCGAATATTTCATGGAATATTTTGAAGAGGCTGGACCTGAAAATGAAGCTCGGGTTATTGCGGAACTGGGTACACCTAAGGAAGCCGCACATGAAGTCATTAGTCGTCTTCTAGAAGAAAAGATTGTTGAGGACAAGAGCAGCTTACGCAATAAAACAGCTATCCTTTGGATTGCGATTCTAGCTGTTTTAGCCAGTCCAGTTGCCTTACCAATTCTACTATTCTTCTTAGCTATGATAATGACACTTCTTATGATTATTTTCGCAGTTATAGTGACTGCCTTAGCTCTTACTTTTGCTTTACTCATTAGTGGTGTTTACACTTTCTTTACAAGCTTCTCTCTCTTAAGTGTTTCACTAGCTTCAACACTGTTTGGAGGAGGTCTAGGTCTATTGATGTTTGGAGGAGCACTCTTACTACTTTTGATTTCGTTTGAAATCTGTAAACTTATTGTAAAGCTAATTACCCTATTGATTAAATGGCTCATCAAGAAAGGAAGAAAATCATGAAAACTTGGAAAAAGATTGTCCTCGGAGTGTCTCTTATCTCTCTATTTTTAGGAGGAGGATTAGTAGCTTGGGGTTATAGCCAAGGTGGCTTAACAGATTTACAAAATCAAACTATAAGTGAGCAAGATTATGTCAAGAAAGAAGTTGAGGACTTCAATAAAATTGATATTAAAAGTAGTAACTACAATGTGCTTATAAAAAATGGTGATGTTGACAAAGCAACGCTTTCTTACTACCAAAAAACAAAAAATCCAATTGACACATCTGTAAAGGATGATCAATTGACTATCAATGATAGCAACTCTGAATTAGATTCAACTTCTAACAAACATATTAACTTTTTCGGATTAAAAGATTTAGTAGAGCTTTCTACTCTCAACGAGGAAGTCAGAAATAAAACCATTGTCATTACACTCCCTAAAAAACAAACGATTGATTTTTTAAAGGTTGATTTAGCAACTGGAAATCTAGATTTAAGTAATAGCACCATCAAACAAGCAGATATCAATCTAAATGTAGGGGACCTAACTTTTACTAAAATGATTGTCAGCAACCTAAAAGCTAACCTTGATGTTGGTAGTGTTGATAGTAATCATACACTTTTTACTAACTCAGATTTATCTATTGCAATGGGAGATTACTCTGGAGATAACCTAATTTTCAATGGTCACAATAAACTTGATGTTACATCTGGTGATATTGAACTAGCTCTTAAAGATTATATGCTCAATGTTCAAGCCGATAGTCACTCAGGAGAGGTTGACATTACAAATAACCTTAAGATTTCAAAGGATAATACACTTACCATTACATCAGATCTCGGTGATATAACTGTTGAATAACATAAAAAAGCCCGCTCACATTAGAGCTGGCTTTTAGTTTATTCATTTTCAAACTTTGGTCTATAAATCATAATACCTACAACTACAAAGATAAGTAAGAAAATAAATAGCATACGAACTTGATCTGAGATCTGTCCTGTCATTGAAATAGTTTGACGAAGACCTGATACGGAGTAGGACATTGGTAAGAATGGTTGGATGACCTTAAAGAACTTAGGACTAAGTTCAATTGGATAAGTCCCTGCACTAGACCCTAGTTGCAAAAGCAGCATAATCATGGAAGCAAATGCGCCATATCTATCATTCCAACCTACAAGGGCTGTAACCAGCGCCATTAAAGTACATGCTGCAAGGAGAATCATACCAAATGTAGCTAATGGATGATTTGGTTCAACTCCCACAAATCGAATGGCAATATAAAGCGCAATAGCAGCCATAGTTGTAATAATACCATTGATAAGTAACTTATTCTTAGCCCAATCAAAACGGCCCGTAAATTTTCTTCCTGTCAAGCTCTTAGCAAAGATAACATTAGTTGAAAGAGCGACAACCATAAGAGAAACAGAAATCATATATGGAGCCATTCCCACACCATTAGTGTCAACCTTATCCTTATCAGTTTTCTTCTCTTTGAGCGGAGCACTCACCATTTTTGCATTGTCTGAGTTTACAGAAACAAGAGAGAGTTGCTGATTAGCTTTGTTTAATGAATCAGATAATGTAGAAAGGTTAGTTGACAGACTTGTCAAACCATTTGTTAAGGTGTTTCCTCCAGTTGCTAATTGTTGAGCACCTGCATTGAGAGCACTTGTACCACTTTGAAGAGTAGAAAAACCAGTCATTAAACTACTACTGTTAACATCTAGAGTTTGAGCGCCACTAGCAATTGTTGACACAGCACCAGTATAAGTTGACAAACCAGTTGAAAGTGCGCTTGCACCTGTTGCTAGAGTACTTTGAGCGGTTGACACACCTGAAGCCACTTGAATTGCTCCTGGTGATAATTGATTGACAAGTACCGAATTGACATTAGCAATATTAGCTTGCATTGATGATACCGTTGATGAAGCTACAGGAAGAAGAGCATTCGCCGAACTTGCAATGCCTGAAATAGACGTTTGTAGAGAAGCCAAACTACTTGAATCGCCGCTACTAGTTGTTGTCGTACCTGTCAAGCTAGATAAAGCAGTTGACATACTTGACACATCAGATGCAATAGTTGAAGCGTAACTACTAGCTGTAGATCCTGCATTACTAATTGCCGATGTAATCTCTGCTTGTTGATCTGCAGTCAAGCTTTGATAAGCAGCTGTTCCTTGTACCGCAGCCAAATCATTTGCTTTATCAGTTGCACTAGCTGTAGCTATAGAGCTAGCTGCAGAAGAAATATTTGAAAGATAAGTCGCTATTGAACTTGTATCTACTGATGTTGTTGATGTTCCACTTGGTAATGATGTGTTACTTACCGCTGTATTAAGATTTTGAATTGCTGTATTTAAATCAGTTAAATTAGTTGATAGGGTTGACAACTGTGCTTGCTGTTCTTCGGATAAACTTGTTGCTGTGGCCATTTGACTGAGCGCTGTTGACAACGAATCTGCACCTGTAACTAAGGTATTCATGGCCTCTGCTCCTGATACAAATTGACCTGCAGCAGAATTAACAGCCTCAGAGTTCGCATTTAACTGTGACAAAGCGCCTGACAAAGTTGACACACCTGAAGTATAGGCAGACGCGCCTGAACTCAAGGTATCAACACCTGTAGCCAATGTTTGTGTAGATCCAGCAAGAGTTCCTAAGCCATTTGATAAGGTCTGACTCCCAGACTGAAGTGCGCCTGCACCTGCATATAATTGACTAGCCCCATTCGCTGCAGTTCCCATACCACCCTGAAGTTGAGACATACTCCTAAAGACAGCTCCAACATAAGTTGATGTAATATTTTTAGAAACAGTATCCTTCAACTTAGACATGGCAGAATCGCTCATTTTTGAAGAAACGAAGCTATGTCCTGCTGTTGTTTGATAAGAAATTTCCAGTTTCTTGGGATCATTTGTCAAAAGACTTGCTGCATTACTTGAGAGGTTTTCTGGAAAAGTGATTACCATATAGTAATCACCATCCTCAATCCCTTTTTGGGCTTCATTTTCAGTCACAAAGTGATAGTCTAGATTTTTGTTTTTAGACATATTGTCTACCATATCATGACCAATATTCAGAGTCTTATTCTGGAAACTAGCACTCTTATCTTTGTTCACTACTGCCACTGGTAAGTGTTTGACATTACCATAAGGATTCCACATAGAAGACAAAAAGATTAGATTATATAAAGCAGGTATCAATGAGACACCAATAATAGTTATCCAGAGCTTTGGACTTTTAAGAAGAGCCTTTAATTCTGCTAACATATTTCTCCTTTTTAGACATTGTGTTTATTTTTATGATATAATCAATTATAAACTCATTTACCTGAAAATCAATGTTAAACAATCGCTTTTTGGACACATAGTCTAAAAGTGTATAAAAGGAGATTTGTATGTCAAAAGATCAAAGACGCGCGCAAACAAAAAAAGCTCTTTTAGATGCTTTAGTAATATGTCTTGAAGACCAAGATTTCAATGATATTACTACCATTCGTCTGGTTCAAACAGCAGGGATTAGCCGTTCGAGTTTTTATACCCACTACAAAGATAAGTATGAAATGATTGATAGTTATCAGAAAGAGCTTTTCCACAAGCTAGAGTATATCTTCGATAAATATGAAGGAAAGAAAGAGGGAGCCTTTCTCGAAATCTTTGAATTTCTCACTCGTGAAAAGCTCCTATCAGCTCTATTGTCTACCAATGGATCAAAAGAAATTCAAGATTTTCTAATACACAAACTTCAGCGTATGATAGCTGAGGACTTCATTGTCCCTAGTGCTGAAGAAAGATCTCTAAAAGGATTTGAGAAAGACTATGCCAGTATTTATTTTGCGCACGCTATTTTTGGTGCTTGTCAAGCCTGGATAAATAAAGGAAAAAAAGAATCCCCCCGAGAAATGACAGATTTTCTTCTACGATTTATTCCACAATAAAACAACTTCAAAAGCATAAAAAGCTGCAAACCATTTCAACAGTTAAAGCAGCTTTTTCTTTTACAATAAAATCCTTAAAATAAGGAAATGATAAGTGAAAGTAAGGTCAAGATTGCGGGTCCACCTTGCGTTAAAATAATTTTCTTATTTGCAGTCATAGCACCATAAATAGCAGCAAAGAAAACATTGAGTACAAAAACAGTTACAAGTAGCTGACTACTTGTGAAAATCCCATACAAGAGGAATACAGCAATCAAACCATTGTAAATCCCTTGATTTTTAAATAAGTTTGTAACAGAATCACGTTGAAGTTCTTCTTTACTCATATTGAAAACACGACTAGTCGTGTCTGAATGTGTCGCAAAAGTTTCCAAATACATGATATAGAGATGCTCCAAAGCAACAATCCCAGCTAAGATCAGTGTAATAATAGACATAGTAGCCTCCTTCTTAAATAACTTTGACAGTATATCAAAAGTAAACTTTTAAAACAACATGTATGCTTCATACAATTTGAAATATGGTAAAATAAAGAATGAAAGAGAGGTTCTTATGACAAAGACAGAAGTAATCCAACATCTCCAAAAAGATTTGGGAATTCCTAGATTTCAGGCTTATATAGAGGATAAAGATTACTCCGAAGAGGAGTACGACCAACTAAAAAAAGATTTTGAAAGCTACTTCACCAACTACGTTTCAAACGTTTCAGCAGATTTTGAAGGCGGATTGGATAATAAATAATTTATACCTCAAAATCATCTATCATCATGTTACGAATCCCTTAGTCACTTGTATCAGACTAGGGGTCTTTTTAATATTCGAAAACAAAAAGCCGTCTCATTCTATGAAATGGCTTTAGGAAACTTGTAACTGAACAAACCTAGAAATCAATGATTTAAGACAAACAAAAAAGCCCATAACAACGGGCTTTTCGATACAATAATCTTAAAATTAAAGCATTTTGTTGTAGAATTCAACGACAAGTGCTTCGTTGATTTCTGGGTTGATTTCATCACGTTCTGGAAGACGTGTCAATGAACCTTCAAGTTTTTCAGCATCGAATGATACAAATGCTGGACGTCCGATAGTAGCTTCTACTGCTTCAAGGATAGCAGGAACCTTAGCTGATTTTTCACGAACTGAGATTACTTGACCAACTTCAACGCGGTATGAAGGGATATCAACACGTTTACCATCAACAAGGATGTGACCGTGGTTTACGAATTGGCGTGCTTGACGACGAGTAGTTGCAAGACCAAGACGGTAAACAACGTTGTCAAGACGACGTTCCAAAAGAACCATAAAGTTGAAACCAAGTGTTCCACCTTTAACTTTAGTAGCTTGTACGAACAAGTTACGGAATTGTTTTTCACCCAAACCGTATGAGAAACGAAGTTTTTGTTTCTCAGCCAATTGCAAACCGTATTCTGAAAGTTTTGAACGGTTGTTTGGACCGTGTTGACCTGGTACGTAGTTACGACGTGCCAATTCTTTACCTGTGCCTGTAAGTGAGAAACCAAGGCGACGTGATTGTTTCCATGATGGACCTGTATAACGTGACATTAATAATGTCCTCCTATAAAAAATATTTTTAGGAAATAACGTTTTAGATAAACCTGATTCGTTCAGAAAGACTTCGCCCAAACAGCAAAGGTTACTTTTCTAGCCGACTTCCTGTTGACGAGCTTCATTTTATCCTGCTATTATTTCACATACTTAAATATTTTACCACGAAAAAAAGCCCAAGTAAAGGCTTTTTCTTATTTATTTTCGATTTCAGCTTGTTCCTCAGGACTCAAATAACGAATGAGAGTCTTCTCAGTCAAAATATCTGAATAAGTGTAAGATTCAACATAACTATTATTAATAGCTCCTGCTTGGGAACTGAAGTCTTGATATTCAACAATAAACAATGATGGATAAACTTCTGTCAATCGACCAATTTTATTCTTTTCACGTTTACGCCCATTCTCTAGGGTCAATTCTACTAGCTGACCTTCATGTGACTTAATAGCTTCCTTGATGTTTTTCATCTTAGCAACATCTGCAAATGCATCACTCATATATATATCTCCTTAAATCTGAAAATTATGATTCCTCAAACTGAGCAATCGATGAAAATTTATTGTATTCTTTTTGGAATAGTAACTTGACTGTTCCACGCGCACCAGCACGGTTTTTTTCTAGGATAACTTCGATGGTATTATCTTCAATCGCATTTTCTGGTTCTTCACCCTCTTTTCGGTAGTAATCATCACGATACAAGAAGGCGACAATATCGGCATCCTGCTCGATAGATCCTGACTCACGGATATCAGATAATACTGGACGTTTGTCCTGACGTTGTTCAACCCCACGAGATAACTGACTCAAGGCAATTACAGGAACTTTGAGCTCCTTGGCCAGGATTTTTAACTGTCTTGAAATATCTGAAACCTCTTGTTGGCGATTTTCTGGTCGCGTACCTGTAATCAACTGCAAGTAGTCAATCACAATGAGACCAAGACCACCCTCTACTTCTTGTGACAATTTACGGGACCGTGCACGAATCTCAGTAATCTTTATACCAGGGGTATCATCTATGTAAATAGGTGCCTCAGCCAGTGCTCCTTGAGCAATCATAACATTATTCCAATCTTGCTCTGTCAATTGACCTGTACGTAAAGCATGAGAATCAATCATCCCTTCAGCTGCCAACATACGATCAACTAAGCTTTCTGCACCCATCTCTAATGAAAAGACTGCAACAGCTTTATTTTGCTTGGTGCCAACATTCTGAGCAATGTTCAACACAAAGGCTGTTTTACCAACTGCGGGGCGAGCTGCTAAAATAATTAATTGATCAGGGTGTAAACCTGTTGTAATCTTGTCAAGGTCACGGAAACCTGTTGGTAATCCAGTAACATCTGATGTTTGCTGGGAACGCATCTCCAAGGTATTAAAATTAACGTCAAGAACTTCAGATATTTTGCGGAAACCACTACGATTACTATGCTCTGAAACATCAACCAAGGCTTTCTCAGCATTCGCAATAATTTCATCAGATTCTGTTGCGCCCTCATATGCTTGGTTGACAGTCTCTGTCAGCCTATTTATAATACGTCGAAGCATGGCTTTCTCAGCCACAATCTTAGCATAGTACTCAGCATTTGCGGATGTTGGGACACTATTGACCAAATCTACAAGATAAGAAATACCCCCTATATTTTGGAGGTCATCTTGGTCATCTAAAATGGTACGTACTGTCGTGGCATCAATGGCATCATTTCGATCCGACAGCGTTACCATTGCTTTAAAAATGACACGATGGGAATACTTGTAAAAGTCGTCTGCTTCGATAAATTCTCGAACTGTAATCAACTTTTCCGGGTTAATGAGAATAGCCCCTAGAACAGACTGTTCCGCTACTAAATCATGAGGTTGTACTCGTAATTCTTGAGCCTCTACCACAATTATTCCCTCCTTTACAAGATTTACTTATAGTGTCAACGAATTACTCAGCACTATTTTTGATGTTAAGTTTAATTTGTGCGCTCACTTCTTTATGAAGCTTTACAGGAACCTCAATCAGACCAATCGCACGAATAGGATGTTCAAGTTCAATATGACGTTTATCAACTTTTATACCAAATTGTTTTTGAAGTCCTTCTGCAATCTTTTTGGCTGTAATTGAACCAAAAGTACGTCCGTCTGGTCCGACCTTCTCAGTAAATTGAAGACGATTTTCTTCTTTTTCAAGTTGCTCTTTAACTTGCTTCGCTTCAGCCAACAACTCTGCTGCATGTTTTTCTTCAGATTTTTGCTTGCCTTTCAACTCACCGATAGCTTGGTTTGTCGCTTCCTTAGCAAGATTCTTTTTAATCAAGAAGTTTTGAGCATAACCTGATGGTACTTCTTTTATTTCGCCTTTTTTACCTTTACCTTTAACGTCTTGTAAGAAAATAACTTTCATTTTAGTCCTCCTTGGGAGCCAACTCTCCCATAATAGTTTCAATCAATTTATTTTTTGCTTGAGCAACACTACAGTCTCGCAATTGGCAGGCAGCTAAGTTGAAATGGCCACCACCACCCATTTTCTCCATAATACGTTGTACATTAATCGTTTTATGACTTCGAGCAGAGATATTCACAGTAGAATCGCTTGTCCTAGCGACAACAAAAGTTGCTTCGATACCTGCCATGGAAAGCATCGTATCTGCTGCCTTAGAAATCACAACATTATTATAACATTTAGGATTATCACCTGAGGCAACAATGATATCATCTGTAATACGTTCACCTGATAGAATTAACTCATTGATACGTCGATACTCTTCAAAATCAGTAGCAGAGATTGTTTGGATTTCTCCACTGTCACTTCCTAAACTACGTAGATAAGAGGCGACATCAAAGGTTCTACTAGTCACACGAGTTGAGAAATTTTTAGTATCTAGCATGATACCTGCCATAAGGATAGAGGCTTGGATTTTACTCAAACGTTCTGGGGCACCTTGGAATTGCAACAACTCCGTAACCAATTCACAGGCTGAGCTTGCCCCACTTTCAATAAAGGTCAAAACAGCATTTTCAGGAAAATCGTCATCTCGACGGTGATGATCTACCACAATAACTTCATTAAATCGATCATAAAAATCCTTAGACAAAGTTAAATTGATTTTAGAATGGTCAACCATAATTAGTAATGACTGTTGGTTGACTAACTCTTCAGCCTCTGAAAGTGTAACAAGAGGTGATTGACCATCTTCTTTTAAGCGTTCGACCGCACGCTCAATATCTGCATTCATAGCCGTATCATCGTAAACAGCATAGCTTTTTCGAACAATTTGACTAGCAAAATGAGCCATACCGACAGTGGCCCCTAGAGCATCCATATCGAGATTCTTATGTCCGACAACAAACACTTTTTCGACTGTTTTCAACTTATCTGAGATTGCAGTCATCATAGCTCTTGTTCTTGTACGAGAACGTTTTACTGTTGAGACAGAACCTCCTCCAAAATAAAGAAGTTCCTTGTGATCATCGTTTTCCTTGACAACAGCTTGATCTCCACCGCGAACTAGTGCGATGTTCAGATTCTGCAAGGCAACCTGACCGATTTGATCATGCTTAAGCGTACCGAACGAAATTCCCATGCTCAAAGTCAGTGGTAAACCACGCTCTTGAGCCTGCTGACGGAAGTCATCCAAGACAGAAAACTTTTGATCCATGAATTCTGTCAAAACACTGTAGTTGGTGAAGAAGTAAAAACGATCACCTTCAATACGTCGATAATGAATATGCTTGGCCTTAGCAAACTCAGAAATAAACCCTGCCACAAATGTATTGATTTTTGAAACATCGGCATCGGGTAAACTTCCCGTCACATCGTCGTAGTTATCAACTGAAATAATCCCGATAACAGGACGAGTCATATTTGGATCAGCATTTTCATCTTGATCATAAACATTGTCAATAAAATATGTCAACTTATTGTCAAAATCCACAAAAGCGGCATATTTATTATCACCAACGGTTATCACATTCGAAGGTGAACCCTTTCGTTTCTGGGAAATAAAATCCGCAATCAACTGCTTATTGAAATTTCCATTTTCATCCGAAAGTACTAGCTTCGCATAGGGGTTGAACCATTCAATATGATCGTTCTCATCAAAAGTAATAACCCCAACAGGCATCTTTCCGAGAAGGGTCTTCAAAGAATCTTCAACATCCTGATTCAGTTCATCTAATTGCTCTATTTCTAAGGACTCATATGTTGTCTTTTGGTAATGCAATAAGGCAACAACTACTACCATAATAATAAAAAGCGCAAAAATGAGTGCAGACTCCGATTTTAGTACGCGAACAAAAATAGTAGCAATTCCAAAAAGAATTAGCCCAATCATTACAAGATGAATCGTTGCAAAGTGAAATCTTTTCATATAAAACCTCTTAATCTAACAATTATAACATAAAAAAGCCTTAATTAAAAGGCTTTTAAACGTGTTAGCACCGTTAGTCTACTTTCCTGCGGGCCTTATTATTACCTTCAAGATAAACCATCAAAATTGAGATATCTGCTGGGTTGACCCCTGAAATACGACTCGCTTGACCAATGGTCTCAGGATTGATTTTCTTAAATTTTTGACGAGCTTCGGTAGCAATGGAATCAATAGCATCCCAATCAATATTTTTCGGAATCCTCTTTTCTTCCATACGCTTCATCTTAGCTACTTGATCCAAAGCTTTATTGATATAACCTTCGTACTTGATTTCGATCTCAAGCAACTCTATAATCTTAGCGTCCAAATCTTCTGCAGCTGGGCCCACAAACTGAGTAGCTGTGGCGTAATCAATCTCTGGTCTACGCATAAACTCTTTAGCTGTCATGGCATCTGTCAATGGCTTAAAGCCTAGAGCTTGAATTTTCTCATTCGTTTCTTTAATAGGTTTTAATTTTTCTTTTGACAGACGTGTCAACTCGCTGTCAAACTGATTTTTCTTAATTTCAAAGATACGCCAACGTTTATCGTCAACCAAACCAACTTCTCGACCAATAGGTGTCAAGCGCATGTCAGCATTATCATGACGTAATATGAGACGATACTCTGCGCGTGATGTCAATAAACGATATGGCTCCAAGGTTCCTTTTGTGACAAGATCGTCAATCATTACACCAATATAGGCATCACTACGTTTGAGAATAAGCTCAGGTTTACCTTGAACTTTAAGAGCCGCATTGATACCAGCAACTAGACCTTGACCTGCTGCCTCCTCGTATCCAGAAGTTCCGTTGGTCTGTCCTGCTGTAAAGAGACCTGAAATCAACTTCGTTTCAAGTGTTGCACGTAATTGATGAGGGAGCACGATATCATATTCAATCGCATAACCAGTTCGCATCATCTCTGCCTTCTCGAGACCTTTAATTGAGTGAATCAACTCTTTTTGAACATCTTCTGGCAGACTAGTTGACAGACCTTGCACATAGACTTCCTCAGTCTCTCTTCCTTCAGGTTCAAGGAAAAGTTGATGGCGATTCTTATCGGCAAATCGGACAATTTTATCTTCGATTGATGGACAATAACGAGGTCCTACACCCTTGACAATACCTGAAAACATTGGTGCACGGTGTAAATTATTATTGATAATATCGTGGCTCTCTTGATTCGTATAAGTTAGCCAACAAGGTATTTGATCCTGAAGATAATCTTCATCTTTCGACAAGAATGAAAAATGATTTGGCTTTTCATCACCTGGTTGAATTTCAGTTTCTTCGTAATTAATTGATGATGCCTTAACACGAGGAGGGGTACCCGTTTTAAATCTTCCTATTTCAAGGCCAAGATCCCTCAGGTTATCTGCCAATGTAACAGATGCAAGGCTATTATTAGGACCTGAAGAATATTTGAGCTCACCTAGGATAATTTCACCACGCAAAGCCGTTCCTGTTGTTACAATAACCGCTTTTGCTCCGTATTTTTGATTTGTGGCTGTTCTGACACCAACTACCTTACCATCTTCAACAAGAATTTCATCAACCATTGACTGACGGAGAGTTAAGTTTTCCTGACGCTCAACTGTATGCTTCATCGTCATAGCATACAAGGCTTTATCTGCTTGTGCACGTAAAGCTCTGACAGCAGGTCCCTTACCAGTATTCAACATTTTCATTTGAATATAAGTTTTATCAATATTTTTACCCATCTCTCCGCCGAGGGCATCAATCTCACGGACAACAATACCCTTGGCCGATCCTCCAATAGAAGGATTACATGGCATAAATGCCAGCATCTCTAGGTTAATAGTCGCTAATAAAACCTTACATCCCATGCGGGCTGCAGCTAGGGAGGCTTCTACACCAGCGTGACCAGCACCAACAACAATTACATCAAAATTTTCATCAAACTCGTAAGACATTTTTTAGATTTATGCAGTGATTTACAATCAACTGCCCCATCCTTTCTTTATTTTTTTCCTACAAAAATAGCCAAAACTCCAGAAAACTGTACGCAAAAACGTACAATTCTCATGAGCTTTGACCATCATGACTATTGTTAAAGTTATTTTATCAAATCAAATCATTTTGTCAATGCAAATCACTGTTTGATCAAGGTCTGCACACTGACGATAATCATCTGTATTCCTATCGAGAATAGTAAAAGTCCCATCATTTTCGTTATAATTTTCATCAAATTTTTTCCCAAGAAGCCTGCAATTTGTTTTGCACTTCTTAGTAGGAGATAAGTGATTACACATAGTATAGCAAAAGCAACTACGGTTATTAGTTGATTCCGCAAACCTCCATTAGCCAAGCTTAAGGCAGTTGTAATTGTTCCTGGTCCTGCAAAAAGCGGCATTGCAAGAGGAGAAATAGCAATAGACATTGGATCTGAATTTACTGCTTGCTGCTCCATTCCTTTATAGCTAGGTGAATGATTACCATTAATCATATGATAACCGATAACGGCCACTAATATTCCACCAGCAATTCTGAAAGAAACAATTGTAATTCCAAATACTTTAAAAATGAAATCTCCTGAAAAGATAAAAACAGTTATAATAACAAAGGCAATCAAAAGACTCCTAAAAGCAATTTTTCGTGAAATTTTTTGACTATCATCTGCTACTAAAGCCATGTAAGCAGGAAGATTTGAAATTGGATTCATTATAGCGAAAAATGCCATAAATGCATAAAACAATTGGGAACCCATCGTTAATACTTACCTCCAGTTAGATATACTGACAAACTTTTCCGTCTTTATACGCTTGGTCAATAATACCGCCGCCCAAACATTCCTGACCATCATAGAAAACAACGGCTTGACCAGGTGTAATAGCACGCTGAGGTTCAGCAAAAATAACCTCTGCTTTATCACCCTTAACCTTTACAGTAACTTTACTATCAGGTTGACGATAACGGAATTTTGCTGTGCATTCCATTTCAAATTCTTCTGGCATATCTCGAGTAAAGTGAATCATTGAAGCGTCAAGTGAAGTTGACATCAACGACTCATGGTGGAAACCTTGACCCACGTAAAGAATATTTTTAGAAAGATCTTTCCCTACTACAAACCAAGGAGCATTATCGCCACCTTTTTGACCACCAATACCCATACCTCCACGTTGACCAATGGTGTAATACATGAGTCCGTTATGTTCCCCCATATCACGACCATCGACAGTCATCATACGACCTTTTTGAGCTGGCAAGTATTGGCTAAGAAACTCTTTAAAGTTTTTCTCACCAATAAAACAAATTCCTGTCGAATCTTTTTTCTTGGCTGTTGCAAGACCTGCACGTTCAGCAATCTCACGAACTTCTGGCTTTTGTAGATGTCCTAAGGGAAACATCGTTTTCTGCAACTGCTCTTGCGAAAGTTGACTAAGGAAGTAGGTTTGATCTTTATTATTATCTGCACCACGCAACATATGGACAATGCCGTCCTCATCGCGAACAACTTGAGCGTAATGTCCTGTAGCCACATAATCTGCTCCCAATGTCATCGCATAATCTAAGAATGCCTTAAACTTGATTTCCTTATTACACATAACGTCTGGATTAGGGGTACGGCCTGCACGGTACTCTGCTAAGAAATACTCAAATACACGATCCCAGTACTCTTTTTCAAAGTTGACAGAGTAATAGGGGATACCAATCTGATCAGCTACTGCTGCTACATCTTTATAATCTTCGGTTGCTGTACACACACCAAATTCATCTGTGTCATCCCAGTTTTTCATGAAAACACCGATTACATCATAACCTTGCTCTTTTAAAAGTAAGGCTGTCACTGATGAATCAACGCCACCACTCATACCGACAACAACACGTGTTTTTGAATTATCAGTCATAGATAACTCCTCCCATCAAATAAAAATTAACATAGACTTGAAGGGTCTAGTTATTCAAATATCGATTTGAAGGTCGATTTTGAAGCGTAAAAGCACGCAAGCCTAATTATATCATGATTAAAGAATAATGCAAAAAGGTTACCACTAGGCAACCTTTTTTATACTTATTTTTGTGTAAAGCCACTGTAAACCTATTACTCCCAGAACTATTATTGGAATCACTAACGCTACAAATAGCCATCCTGGCTCCTGATAACTTAACACAAGTTTATTCTGTCCTTTTTGTGATGAAACGGTCGGTGTACCAATCGTTGACAAACTATAGTCATCCTTGTCTAGTTCTTTACCATTTAGTGTCAAGATAGAATCTTTATAAACAACTATTGGTAGATTCAGTTCCTCCCCTTCAGCAGCTGGCCAAGTTAATACAAGATAACCATCTTCTACTAGCTTTTCTGCCTTCTGATTCGTAACGATATTTTTATAATAAAGATCGTAAGTATTCTGCTCACCTATTTTCCCATAAATCGGTACGTAATCTGGTGTGGGTTTGACAACTAAATTTAAAAACTGTGACAAGTCACTGTCATTCATGGTAAGACTTATCGTCTGGTAATCTCCTTCAACGTAAGTATGTTTAACAATGGAAATAAGTTCACCATCTTGTGCCGCAGTTTTTACACGATCGGTAGTATCCATCATATTCTGAATAAGACCAACGCCCGCAAAGGCAAAGAGTAAAACAGCAATACTTTTTCGCCAGTTTACAAATCGCGTGACCGTTAACCCTGTAATTGCTAAAAGTAAAATAGTCGCAGGAACAAAAAATCTAAATGGAAATTGAATCAATTCAGCAAATGTATTTCCATTTTCTACTAGATACTGCCATGGAAAAAGACCTGTCGATAAGAAGAAAAAGATAAAATAAATAAAATGCAGTATTTTTTTCCATTTAGCAAATTTCTTCCAATTCAAAACAGCGTAAATAAACTGTAAAATGAGTAACACCATTAAGGAAATTGGGGTATATAGCCAGTATCTTGCCGTTCCATCTATCCCATTCTTACCTATTTCTCTATTTATAAATGGATCTAAAAGGTGATTAGTCCCTCTCAAATATAGGAGTACTAACCAGATATTGACAGTCAGTAAGAGGAACAGAATGACTGCTATAACGACTTGCACGAAGGTTTCCTTTTTCTTTGCGATAGGAGACTTTACAAAAGTGTAAAGATAAAAAGGAAGATACATCATCACTAGCATCAAAGCACTAAGTACGTGAACCTGAAAAATCAATGCCATAGATAAGGCAAGTCTAATTGGTTCTACTTTTTGATAAAAGACATAGTGAATTGCTGGAATAAAACAAAAAGGTAGTAAAGCTGCTCCCCAACTAGAGAACCCCTGACGCATCGTCCAGTATTGAATAGAGAATGTTGTCGCATAAAGTAAACCTAGTGACAAGGCAATTGTTGTCTTAACTTTACACTGCTTGAGCAAAGCATACATTGAGGACTCAGACAGTATATGTAGTAATACCCTTGACACAATCTGATAACGAAACCAAGTGCCACTTATTAAAACAAGCCCTCCTTGTAAATAGGCAAAAAAAGGACCGTAAAGAGCATTGACAATGCGGCCTGACTGTTGGAATCCATATAAAGATAAAAAGTAAGAAAGGTTACCATTTTTTAGTTGCATAGCAGCTTCATAGAATCTGTTATAGTGAAAGATGGAATCTGAACCTAAAATGACTTTTCTTGTAAATAGTTGTGGTGTAACCAATAACACAGCAAAAGCTATAATAATAAGAGAAACCCACAACTTTTCTCTTGATTTAAAAATTTGTTTCATTGCTATACCTTTCATTCCTATTATAACAAAAAGCTCTATAAAACATATTAACCACATCCAAATTAAAAAGCTGAGAGTATGCTCCCAACTTCTATTAATATTAGTAATTCCAAGCTGACAAACCTTGTGCGTTATAGGCATTCAAGGCTGATTGAATTTGATCCTCAACCGTTGCAGTAGAGCCCCATCCAGGCATTGTCTGAAAAAGACCTGATGCACCTGAACCATTTGCTGCAGTATGGTCACCATTTGACTCACGCGCAATAATTGACTCCCAAGTTGACTGAGGAACACCAGTAGCAGCTGCCATCTGTGCCGCTGCATAAGAACCAACTTCTCCTGCAGTGTTACCATTTGAGAGAACAACTGACCCACTACCACTTGCAGCAGCCGAAGGAGCTGTCCCAGTATTTTGAGTCGACGTAGTATCAGTACTCGTTGTAGCAGTGCTTGTAGTAGCAGTATCTGACTGAGACTTTTCAGCTGCTTCTACCGCTTCTCCTGTTGTTTCTGACTGAGGCTTACTTTCTTCAACCTTTTCTTTATTAGCCTTATTATCTTTACTTGAGCTAATTTCTGTTGATTTTACTAAATCTGCTGTCGATTCTGACGTTGTTGATGCTGTTGAAGGCGCTGGAGTAACAGAATCTGAAAATGCATTAACCAACCCTTTATTAATTAGTGTAGACAGTGATACTGCCAAAATGACAATAAAACTTGTTACAATTGCTACTGGTACCGCCAATGATTTCTTCGCTGCAAATTTAATACGGCGTCCCTTATAACTTTTTTTAAACATAAATCCCTCCTAGTTAATTCTAGTTACATTCATCATAACCTAGTAATATTACTGCCGATTATTTGTATTATGTCTAATGTTACAATTATTTATCAATTTAATAAAAAAATGCCAAAAATCTGGCATTTTTCCCTTATTTGTATGAGGTTTTACTAGTTTTCCTCATAAGTCAGTAATAATGATTTAGTACCAACCATTAGCATTCCAGAAAGCAAGAGCTGCAGTCCATGAACCATAACGGCTTGCTACATAATTATCTGCTACTTTCTCTTGATTTTCAGGAGACAAGTCTCCATTCAAATATGATGATGCTAATTGGTAACGTCCATAATATTGCCCATTTTGAGCTGTATAGCTACCGCTTGACTCACGTTGTGCAATTTCTTCTTTGGCAGCTGCCTCTGAAGAAGAAAGATTTGTATTGGTTGCTTGAGTATCTTCACTTTGTGTAGACTCTGTTGATTGTGTTGATTCAGCAGTTGCTTCTGTTGCTTCTGTTGTAACTGAAGGTTCTGTAGTTTCTTCAGTAGTTTCATTAATTGTTAAGTTTTGACCAATAGAAATCTTATTGGCATCTTGAATACTGTTTTTTGAAACGATTTCATCTACAGTCGTACCATTCTTCTTAGCAATAGCTGAAAGGGTATCGCCTTTTTGAACTGTGTAAGTTTCTGCATTAGCTAAGGCTGTTGCTCCAAGTGTTGCTACTGTAACAAGTCCAAAAAGACCTAATTTTTTAGTGTTAGATGTATTCTTTTTTTGCATGATGATGCTCCTTTATCTATTTATAGTCCAATCCATATTAGTCAAAGATATTAAGTTATTTTATTGTTTATGACTAATGGGTAAATCAACTGGCTTATTCTATATAGGGATTTTTCAATCCAGATTAAGCTGAAGAACTATAACCATGTATCTATGATACCTTGGAAATATAACATCCCCTTGTTAGGGATATTAAAAATATTACAAGTAGGTTGGGATTAGACGAAAAAAGAACGCCTACGTGGGCGTCCATCTAAAATTTCTAGGTCTTAAGACCTAGTTTTTATTTATCTCAACGAATTAACTCTTAAGATAAAAAAGCATTAATCCTAAAGCTAAAATAGCAATAATTGATAAGGTATCTCGACTATTCCATGAAAGTCGACGATATTTTGTTCGTCCTTCACCACCTTGATAGCCTCGTGCTTCCATAGCAATCGCCAGAGCATCTGCTCGTTTAAAGCTTGATGCAAACAAAGGAATTAAAATAGGTATTATTGACCGTACTTTCTGAATAATATTTCCTTCACCAAAGTCAACACCACGCGCCTTTTGAGCATTCATAATACGAGTCGTATCATCCATCAAAGTTGGTACAAAACGTAGACTCAAAGATAGCATTAAACCAATTTCATGTGCTGGCACTTTGAAAACAGTAAGTGGTTTTAAAAGTGATTCAACTGCATCAGATAAACTTAAAGGTGTTGTCGTTAGAGTAAGTAGGGTAGAAAAACTAATAATGAGGATAAATCTAAGAAATATCATCCAACCTTGATTTAAACCGACTTCCGTAATCTTTAAAAAGCCGATAGACCAAAGCACACTCCCTTTTGTATTGAAGAAAACTTGAAATAGGGTAGAAAATAAAATAATCCAAATCATTGGTTTAATTCCACCTAAAAAGAAACCAAGTTTTATTTTAGACAAGAAAACCAAGAAAAGTGTAAATAAAGTTATTACAGCATAAGTTAAGGGATTATTAGCCCAAAAGATAATAACAATATAAATCAGCATGGCTAATAATTTACTTCTAGGATCTAATCGGTGTATAAAAGAGTCCCCAACAATATAACGTCCAATAATTAACTTATCCATGCGACACCACCTCTACGAATTCCTCGATTGTAATAGGGAGAGTTTCAAATCGATAACCTTTTTCTTGTAGCTGTAGTGCAAACTCTGTAATTTTAGGAACACCTAATTGTTTTTCTTTAAGAAAAGTAACCTTTTGAAAAACATCTTTAGGAGCTCCCGAAAATACCAGTTGCCCTTTTTCCATAACATTCACAGCTGTCGCATAATCGGCAACATCATCCATCAAGTGAGTGACTAAAACAATCGTCATTCCAGAAAGATGTAACTCCTTAAAGAGAGACATCAATTCCTTCCGTCCCTGTGGGTCTAGACCGGCAGTCGGTTCATCCAGCACTAGAATATCTGGTTGCATAGCTAGAATCCCTGCAATGGCAACACGTCGCATTTGCCCTCCTGATAAATCAAAAGGATTCTGTCTATGAAATTCTTCCGGGAGTCCAACTAATTTTAGACTTTCAATAGCACGTTGTTCTGCTTCTTCCTTAGAAACTCCGAAATTTTGAGGTCCAAAGGCAACATCTTCTAAAACAGTCTCTGCAAATAACTGACTTTCTGGAAATTGAAAAACTAAACCTACATTCTTACGAATTGGTTTTATGTCCTTGTTCTTTGATTGACTGGTTATGATAGTATCATCAACTTGAACCTGACCACTAGTTGGTAAATAGAGGCCATTCAAGAGCTGCATAATAGTAGATTTACCACTTCCTGTATGTCCAATAAAGGCTGTATATGAACCATCTTTTATCGTCGTTGTCAATTCAAAAAGGGCACGCCCCTCAAAAGGAGTACCCGCTTGATAGATATAACTTACATTTTCGAGAGAGATTCCCATAATTGTTCTACCAATTCCTTTTCTGTCAGATAGTCTTCACACTCTATCAGACCTTTATTTCTTAGCTTTTGAGTTAATAATGCACTAAAAGGGATATCCAAACCTAAGTCAATTAACTCTGTGCCTCTACTAAATAGTTCACGAGGACTTGAAACAGACTCCACTTTACCTTTTTTCAAAACCAAAACACGGTCACTCAAAGCGACCTCATCTAGATCATGAGTAATTGATAAAACAGTCATTCCGTATTCTTTACGAATAGCTTTAATAGATTGAATCAATTCCTGGCGACCTTCTGGGTCCAGCATGCTAGTTGCCTCATCCAAAATCAAAATTGATGGTCTCATAGCTACAATACCTGCGATAGCCACACGTTGTTTTTGACCTCCAGATAATCTAGCTGGCTCTCTATCCTTAAATTCTGACATTCCTACAAATTCCAGAGCCTCTTGAACTCTTGAAGCCATTTCTTCATAGGGAACACCTTTATTTTCAAGACCAAAAGCAACATCGTCTTCAACAGTCGCCCCAACAAATTGATTATCTGGATTTTGAAAGACCATGCCAATCTTATCACGAATATCCCAGACATTCTCTTCTGTTAATTCTTGACCATCAACGATAATCTGCCCAGACTCTGCCACTAATAGTCCGTCAATAAGACGTGCTGTCGTGGATTTTCCAGAACCATTATGCCCTACAATGGATAGCCACTCCCCACGTTTCACGTGAAACGATACATCATCAAGAATATAGGATGGTTGATCTTGATGATATTTAAATTTTAAATTTTTTATTTCAATCATTTGTTTATCGTACTACTTGAAAGTATCCTTAAATAAGAAACCTGCACCTTTGAAATAATCATAGCCTGAGTAAATTGTAAAGAACAAAGCGATATAAAGCATAATTGTTCCAATAAAATGCAAATGACACAATAATAGAATGATAGATAACATCTGAGTCACTGTCTTAATCTTACCAGGCATAGCTGCAGCGAGAACTGTACCACCGTTTTCCACTAATAAAAGACGAAGACCTGTGACTGCAAGCTCACGACAGATAATAACTGAAACCACCCAGGCTGGCGCTTGATCAATACCGACTAACATAATAAATGCTGACATCACTAGCATCTTATCTGCCAATGGATCTGCAAATTTCCCGAAATTAGTAACAACATGCCATTTTCGTGCCAAATAGCCATCTAAATAATCTGTAATACTGGCAATAGCAAAGACAACCGCCGCAGCAATATGCATAACATTACTTGACGCAAGTGATGTCATCAGTAAAAAGATAGGAATCAAAACAATTCTAGCAAGTGTCAATAAATTAGGTAAATTTTCTTTTTTAAACATTTCTTCTCGATTCTATTGGATTCTTAATGTGAGGTAGCTAGGTGTATTTTTATCTAATTGAGATAAATCAAGTGACTCCCCATTTACCTTTAGAGTTACTTTTGAAGATTGAGCAATAATAATTTGAGTTGGTTTCGTTTTATCAGAAAAATCTAAAGAGTATTTTGAATTTTTCGTTTTTGAAAGGAGGTAACTCTCTGAAGTCTCTGAATTATCTACTGAAAACCAGGTGTCATCATTATTTTCTGATAACTCTACATCTAAAACTACTGAAGAATTTACATTGGAGAAATCAACCATTAGCTGATTTCCTTGAGTTGTCGTTGTTACATTTGCCCCCGAAACGGTAACCTCAGAAATGCTTCGTGACGATTTAGCCTTACTAGCCGTTGATAGATGATTAACTGTAGAGATAGTATTCGGTTTTATCACCTGAGGTTGATTAGAAAGATGTCTAATAATAATATAACCTACTGAACAAATGATAAGTAACGAAACCGCACTAAGAATTAGTAAAGGTAGATAGTTAGACTTTCTTTTTTCTTCACGTTTATGCTTTAAAAAGCGTGACATAGGTGCTTTGGTAGCTATGCTTTCTTCCTTACGTTCAACTGGTTTCTTTTCTTTTTTTAGTTTTTGCTCGCTCTGTCTCTGCTCCTCAAACAGACGCTTTCCATCTAAACCAACCGAAGTGGCATACTTTTCAAGCGCTTCTTGCTGAATGTCCTCTGGCAAAGCTTTAAGTTGATCCATTTCCATAGCCAGAAGAAACTGAGCTTCTACTCCAGAAATTTTTTCTACATCATATAAACTTAATTCTTTCTTTATACGTGCTGCACGTAATTGCTCACCTAGAGAGTGTAACTTCATTTTTCCCCTTTCTAATATTCTTCTTTGTTTTCGTGTCTCTATTATAGCAAATAATCACTTATTTAGGGAAGACAACAAAATCGGTAATCTCTATATTTGAGAGATAATGATTCAAAAAATCCTTCAAATCCTTGGAAGTAATGCTCATCAGTTCCTGACCAAAATCAAAGTATGTTTTATCATTCTCAAAATAAGCTAAATACTGACTTCCTAAATTCTGGATATTGTCTAGACTACGTAAAAATTCACCATAGAAAGCTTTCTTTTGCAAATCCAATGCCTCATCCGTCAACAGTCTTTTTTTATCTGCCGACGTCATCACTTGACGAATTAAGCTTGACATACGGATAGGTTCTGCAGTGTCCATAGTCATAATGACAAATGAATATCGATTAGATACCTCATATTCAATTGATACAGACTCGTCTATTTTTCCTTCAGCATACCAATTTTGATAATAAGGAGACGTCCAGCCAAACAGTAAATTAAACAACAACTGTACCAGTATGTTTTCTCTCATACGATTATCAGTAAAAGGAACACTCTTAAAACCAATGGCTAGCTTTGAGATGAAAATCTCCATTTGAAGACTATCTAATTTTTGGATATCTGACTCAATGGGGTTCTTTTCTTTTTCAACTATTCTCTCAGGTAGTGTAAACCCGCTTTGTTTTTCATTGACAAAAGTGTAAACATCTTCAACATCAAAATCACCTACCAAGACGAGATGACAGTTTGCTGGCCTGTAAAAGCAGTCAAAATTATCTTTCAAGTCATTTACAGTAATTTTTTCAATACTATCAACACTTCCAGCAATGTCTTGTCCTAATATAGTATTAGGATACAAACTTTGCAAACAACCCAGATATACTCTATAATCAGGATCATCCTGATACATATTTATTTCTTGTTCAATAATTCTTTTTTCATGATTGACAGCATCTTCAGAACTTGTAAACTTTGATGTAAACTTTAATAAAAGTTCTAAAGACTCCTCAAAGTGGTCAAGGGTAGAGAAATAATATGTTGTCTTATCCAAGGTTGTAAAAGCATTGACATCAGCTCCAAGCTTGACAAAATCCAATGTCACATCCCTTCCCTGTTCATCCTCAAATAGCTTGTGTTCTAGAAAATGAGCAATACCTGCAGGGTAAGATTGTAACTCACCATCAATATAAAAGTGATTATCTAGCGCCCCAAAATTCGTTGACAGAAAGGCGGCTTTTTCTAAAAATCCTTTTTTCTTAATAATTGATAAAGACATACCATTATCTAAAATTGCTGAATAAACTTCTTCATCAATTTTTTGATAATAACGTTTCTTCAAAGCAGCCATTCTAAGACACTCCTTCTAAAAAGAACAAACTCTGTAGCTTAACTTGACGCGCTACACGGCAAACATCTTTTTTAGTAACCTTCTCAATCTCATCTAACCAATTCTCTAATGAAAGACTTTTATCGCCAAAAATCACCTTATTAAAACGTTGTTCCACCAATGTTAAGGCATGATCTTCAGAGAGTAGGGCATTCATTCGTATGATTTTTTTGGTTTGATTCAGGAGAGAACTTGAAAAACGTCCTAATTTAATGTAATTCAATTCTCTACTAATTCCTCGCATAGCCTGATTTCTATTAGATTTTTCAATTCCAGCGTAAACTTCTAGTAAACCTGTAAAGACATCAAATTGACTACTAATTGAATAAGCCAATCCTTCCTTTTCTCGAAGCGTTGTAAATAAAGCAGAGTGGGCAAATTCACCAAACATGGCATTGAATACAATTAAAGCAAAGTAATCTTTATCTCCATATTGACATGAAAATTGGTACCCTAATTGTAAAATAGATTGACTACTCTGTCTAGGTTCTATCTTTTCTTTCACCACATTGACATAAGGTTGACTATAGCTAAACTGTAAATCAACTTGACGTCCCTCCAAAGGAAAACGATGTAAACCTTGGAGTACTTGATAATCATCAAATTCTCCAACCATAAAGATATCAATACGATCTCTTGTCAACATACTTTGAAATTCTTGATAAGCTGTAAACGAAGTCTCGGCTTCAACAAGTTCTGCTTGACCATATTTGGGAACTTTCAAGCCCTCATTTACAAAATAAAGCTCTCTTCCCTTAACTTCACTGTAATAGTAATTATTCTCTGTGTCAACATCAAGGTAGGTCTTTAAATTTTGTTTCTCTATATCAAATACTTTATTTTGGTATTGAGCTACTCTTGACAGTGGCTTGTAAAGACACTCTTTCAAAAATCCTAGAACTTCCCAAAATAATCCATTATTCTTAGGGATAAAGGCATCTTTCAGGTATGTCAACTCTATGTCAACACTATGTGTCAAGCCTTTAGTTAACACTCTAGTTGACAACTGTGTTCCATAAAGAGAAGCTAATCTCTCTTTAAAAGACTGTACTGTTGGATACGTCTGATTGGCTGTAGCCAACATTTGTGAAACCAGAGCTCGTTTAGCAATTGTCTGTTTATTCAAAGAACCTGTCATTCTAAAAACAATACGATTAGTTTTATATTTTTGTGTTGGAATGAAGTGTACATAGACACCATCAGCAATTTTCATTGATAACCTCTAAAAAGTTTATGCTTCCAATTATACCATTTTTATGCTATCTTATCTCAAGAGAAAGTTGAGGTACTATGGAATATAAATTATTTGATGAATACATCACACTGCAGGCACTTTTAAAAGAATTAAGTATCATTCATAGTGGCGGAGCTATTAAAGGTTTTTTAGCTAACAATACCGTTTTATTCAATGGTGAAGATGAAAAACGTCGTGGAAAAAAACTTCGTTATGGAGATGTTATTACCATTCCGTCTGAGAAACTTGAAATAACGATTGTAGCTCCTACAACAAATGAAATTGAAGAGCATCAAAAAGAAGTCGCTGAAAAAGCACGTGTTGCTGCCATTGTTAAAAAAATGAATCAGGATAATAAAAAGAAACAAAAGGCACATCCGTCAAAAGAAGGCAATAAAACTAAACGAAAACCCGTTCGTTTCCCAGGAACCTAACTATGTGGCTCGAAAATATTGATATTCAACACTTTAGAAATTATACTGAAGCCTCTGTGAGCTTCTCACCTCATCTCAATATTTTTCTTGGTCGCAATGCTCAAGGGAAAACAAATATTCTTGAGGCCATCTATTTTCTAGCATTGACACGTAGTCATCGGACCCGTTCAGATAAGGAACTGATTCAATTTCAGCAATATACTCTCAAACTGAACGGCATCGTGCATCGTCATAGTGGAAAGCTACCTCTGGAAATCAGTTTATCTAATAAAGGCCGCATAACAAAGGTCAACCACCTCAAACAAGCTAAATTATCCGATTATATCGGTCACATGACAGTGGTACTCTTTGCTCCTGAGGATTTACAACTTGTAAAGGGATCTCCAAGCCTAAGACGTAAATTTATAGATATTGATTTAGGACAGATTAAGCCTGTTTACCTTTCAGACCTATCAAGTTATAATCATGTACTCAAGCAACGTAATGCTTATCTCAAATCTACTGACAATGTAGACATTAATTTTCTCTCAGTGTTAGATGAACAGCTTTCCGATTTTGGAGCACGCGTTATCGAACATAGACTAGAATTTATCAAGCAATTAGAGGAAGAGGCAGATAGACATCATAGTAATCTCTCAAATCAGATAGAGCGCCTTAAAATCTCCTACGAATCTAATATACCATTCGGGAATAACAAAGTTATTCGTGAATCATTTTTAACCACGTTAAAGCAAAATCACAAAAGGGATATCTTCAAAAAGAACACTGGTGTTGGTCCACATAGGGATGATTTGACATTTTACATTAATGACATGAACGCATCTTTCGGCAGTCAGGGGCAACAACGTAGTCTCATTCTTTCTTTAAAAATGGCTGAGATTGCTCTGATAAAAAAAGTAACAGGTGAATTTCCAATTCTTCTCCTCGATGATGTCATGAGTGAGCTTGACAATCACCGTCAACTCAAACTGTTAGAAAGTATTGACGAAGAGGTTCAAACCTTCATGACGACAACTTCACTTGATCATCTGAGTAAGCTACCACCCGATTTAAAGACCTTCTTAGTCAAGAATGGTATTATTTGTGAAAAACAAGTCGATTAAGCGACTTGTTTTTCTGTTTTTTGTGCTTTACATATATGACAAGTGATGTTAAAAAGAGTGTAAATGAAAACTCACCCAAACCCTTTGTTAACAATTTTGTTTGTGTAAATATATTGTAAACCTACTGTAAAAATTAATGTAAAGAAAAAGTACTTACCTGAAGTAAGTACTTTTATGTTTTTTTAATGAGCTGAGTAGTTAGGCGCCTCGTTTGTAATTTGAACATCGTGAGGGTGACTTTCAATAAGTCCTGCACCTGACATTTCAACAAACTGAGCTTTGTCATGTAAAGCCTGGATATCTTCTGCACCTGTATAACCCATACCTGCACGGATACCGCCAATCAATTGGAATACGATATCAGCAGCAGAACCTTTATAAGCTACACGGCCTTCAATTCCTTCTGGAACAAGTTTATTCGCTTCATTAACTGCACCTTGGAAGTAACGATCGCTTGATCCCTTCTTCATCGCTGCAATTGATCCCATACCACGGTAAGATTTGTATTTACGACCTTGGAAAATCTCAGTTTCACCTGGTGCTTCATCAGTACCAGCAAACATAGAACCAAGCATTACAGCATTACCACCTGCTGCAAGAGCTTTTACAATATCACCTGAGTATTTGATACCGCCATCAGCAATGATTGTTTTTCCGTATTCACGCGCAACACTAGCTGCATCGTAAATAGCAGTGACTTGAGGAACACCTACACCCGCAACCACACGTGTTGTACAAATAGAACCTGGTCCGATACCTACTTTAACAACATCGACACCTGCTTCATAAAGTGCACGCGCACCTTCAGCTGTTGCGATATTTCCTGCAATCAAAGTACGGTCTGGGAAGTGGGCACGAATTTCAGCAATTTTACGAAGAACACCTGCTGAATGACCATGTGCAGTATCAATGACAATAGCATCTGCGCCTGCTTCAAAAAGAGCTTCTGCACGTTCAAAGGTATCAGAAGTAACACCTAC
Source organism: Streptococcus sp. 3.1 (assembly GCF_016648915.1). Lineage (NCBI taxonomy): Bacteria > Bacillati > Bacillota > Bacilli > Lactobacillales > Streptococcaceae > Streptococcus > Streptococcus sp. 3.1. Next base: position 207,589 of record NZ_JACLQV010000001.1, read on the forward strand.
AGCACCTGCTACCAAAAGACGACCGAACTCATCCTTAGCTGCATTAGGAAACTCGATAACTTTTTCGATATCCTTAATAGTAATAAGTCCTGACAAACGACCTTCTTCATCAACTAGAGGTAGCTTTTCAATACGATGCTCATGAAGAATACTTTCAGCCGTTTCAAGATCTGTTTCAACTGGAGCAGTGACCAATTTCTCAGAAGTCATGTGTTCTGAAATTGGAGTATCGTAATTAGAGATAAAACGCATATCACGGTTTGTGATAATACCAACCAATTTACGATTTTCAAGTGTCTCAACAATCGGAACCCCTGAGATACGGTAACGTTGCATCAACTCTTCAGCTTCAGCAACTTTATTTTCAGGCGTTAGGAAGAATGGATCAATGATGACACCATTTTCAGAGCGCTTTACTTTTCGAACTTCTTCAGCTTGTTCCGCAATAGACATGTTTTTGTGAATGACACCCAAACCACCTGCACGAGCAATTGAGATAGCCATCTTACTATCTGTGACCGTATCCATGGCTGCAGTGATAATTGGGATATTTAATGTCAAATTTTTAGCCAATTTCGTCTTCAAGTTGACGTTGTTTGGTAGAACATGACTTTCCGCAGGAATAAGCAATACGTCATCAAAAGTGTAACCTTTTTTCAAGAATTTAGTGTCCCAATTTGACATTATAATCGTCCTCTTTTCTCAAAGTTTTGAGGTACAAAAACCCCAGCCTATTTTTTAATTGTTAATATCATATCATGCTAAAATGATTTGTCAACAGATTTCGCATAAGATTCTAAGAAAACCTTTTTCCAAATAAAAATAGGGCTCCAGATTATCTTGAGTCCCTACTTTTTATTTCTTAGAAATACTTAATTCCCATCGCTTCTTTTACTTCTGCCAATGTTTGTCCAGCAACTTCACGCGCTGCTTGACTACCTTTTTCAAGCATACGGAAAACTTCTCCCATATCCTTGGCATATTCTAAACGACGTTCACGAATTGGAGCTAACTCACGTTCTAAGATTTCTAGAAGATAACGTTTTGTCTTCACATCTCCTAAACCACCTCGTTGATAATGTTCTTTCATTTCAGCAATTGTAGTAGCATCCTCTTCGCGACCAAAGATATCAAGATAATGGAAAACCATATTACCTTCAATTTGGCCTGGATCTTCCACACGAATATGATTTGGATCCGTATACATGCTCATGACTTTTTTACGAACAGCGTCCTCATCATCTGAAAGGAAGATACCATTACCTAAGGATTTTGACATCTTAGCATTTCCGTCTAGACCTGGAAGGCGTCCTGCAGCTTCATTTTTAGGGTAGATTCCCTCTGGCTCAACCAAAATATCACAATGATAAGTATGATTGAAGCTACGTGCAATTTCACGTGTCTGCTCAATCATTGGCTTTTGGTCATTACCTACAGGAACATAATTTGCTTTAAAGGCCGTGATATCAGCTGCCTGAGAAATTGGATAAACTAAAAAGCCTGTTGGAATAGATTCTCCGAAGCCTTTTTGAGCAATTTCCGTCTTAACCGTTGGGTTACGCTCTAAACGTGCCAATGAAACTAGGTTCATGTAATACATAGTCAACTCAGCCAACTCAGGAATCTGACTTTGAATAAAAATAGTCGACTTCGTTGGATCCAAACCTACAGAGAGATAATCTAAAGCAACATTCCCAATTGATTCTTTGATAATCTCTGACTCTTTGGCGTGATCCGTAAGGGCTTGCTGATCAGCTAAAAAGACAAACATGTTATATTTATCTTCGTTTTGTAAAAGGACACGATTTTTTAAACTACCAACATAGTGTCCTAGATGAAGTTTCCCTGTTGGACGGTCTCCCGTCAAAATAATAGGTTTCGTCATATAATTACCTCTCTAATACAAAAAAAATCCCCACGCAAAAACATGCGTGAGGGCGTTAATCACTTTTGATACGCGGTACCACCTCAGTTGATAACTCTTTCTGAAGCTATCATCTCAAACCTTCTCAACAAAGAAGTTGCACGATAAGGGGTGCCAAACCTAACGTTTATGTGTTCACGTTAACCGTCAATTCTCTTCAGCCCATTCATTCCACCTTCATACTGGTTTTCAGCAACCACCAGCTCTCTATAAAAAAGGAAAGAATTACTCTTCTGATGACTATTATTCTACATTGTTTTATCTATTCTTGTCAAGATTATGTTTCTAGTTTCACGTGAAACACAACCTTAGATACAACCAAAATAGTCAATACTTGACGGAAACTTAAAAAGACTTGATAATAAGAATATCATTTCTAGGAGATAATATATGAAACGTCGAATAATAGATATACTTTTAGTTACAATCGGTTCTTTTATAGCTTCGGTTGGCTATAACTCACTTTTAGTTAAGAATAATATTGCCTCGGGTGGTGTCGGAGGGCTAGCCATTAGTTTAAACGCCCTTTTTGGTTGGAACAATGCTAACTTCGTCTTAGCAACCACCATCCCTTTGTTAATTTTATGTTGGTGCTTTCTTGGTCGCGAAGTTCTCCTAAAAACCTTCTATGGATCTCTTATCTTCCCAACTTTTATTAAATTAACCGAGGGCTTACCTACACTCACCAAACAACCTTTGTTGGCTGCTATTTTTGGTGGGATTGTATTAGGGTTAGGACTAGGAATAGTCTTTTACGGAAATTCCTCAACTGGGGGAACTGGAATTATCACACAAATTCTCCACAAGTATACGCCACTCCCACTAGGAATGGTACTACTTATTGTTGATGGAATCATTGTCGCAATCAGTGCTATTGCCTTTCCACCTGATACTGTTATGTACTCCATTCTCTCACTTGGAGTTGTTTCTCTTACAATTGATAAAATGATGGTCGGACTCAATTCATCACGAAATCTTCTAATCATTTCGCAAAATAGTGAACAAATCCTAAACTACATCACTAGAGTGGCTGATCGAGGAGCAACAAAAATTCCAGTTCTTGGTGGACATACTGGACATGCACAAAATATGATTATGACTACCTTGTCAACTCATGAGGTTCCGAAAGTTCAAGAAGAAATCCAAAAAATAGATGAAACCGCCTTTATCGTCATTGTTCCTGCTTCTACAGTTATGGGACGTGGATTTAGCCTCCAAAAAGATTACCAAAAAGTTCCAAATGACTTTATTAATCCCTTATAAAATCGATTGAAATAAAGTCTAATTTCTCGTAAAATAGTAGTTAAGAATAAAAATAAAGGATATTATATGCTTACTGTATCGGATGTATCGCTTCGTTTTAGCGATCGTAAACTTTTTGATGATGTTAATATTGCCTTCACGCCAGGTAATACTTACGGTCTTATCGGTGCCAATGGTGCTGGTAAATCTACTTTTTTGAAAATTTTAGCTGGTGATATCGAACCAACAACAGGACATATCTCTCTTGGTCCTGATGAGCGTCTTTCTGTTCTTCGTCAGAACCACTTTGACTATGAAGATGAACGCGTCATTGATGTTGTTATCATGGGGAATGAACGCCTCTACGATATTATGAAAGAAAAAGATGCCATCTACATGAAGGAAGATTTTTCAGATGAAGATGGTGTCCGTGCTGCTGAATTAGAAGGTCTATTTGCTGAATTAGGTGGTTGGGAAGCTGAAAGTGAAGCCTCACAATTACTTCAGAACCTAAATATCTCAGAAGACCTTCACTATCAAAACATGAGTGAATTGGCTAATGGTGACAAGGTGAAGGTGCTCCTTGCAAAAGCGCTTTTTGGTAAACCTGATGTACTTCTTCTTGACGAACCTACCAACGGTCTTGATATCCAGTCAATCTCTTGGCTTGAAGATTTCTTGATTGATTTTGAAAATACGGTCATTGTCGTATCCCATGACCGTCATTTCTTGAATAAGGTATGTACGCATATGGCCGACCTTGACTTTGGTAAAATCAAACTCTATGTCGGTAACTATGACTTCTGGAAACAATCTTCAGAATTGGCTGCACGCTTGCAGGCTGACCGTAATGCAAAAGCAGAAGAAAAAATCAAAGAACTTCAAGAATTCGTTGCACGTTTCTCTGCCAACGCTTCAAAATCTAAACAAGCGACTTCTCGTAAGAAAATGCTTGATAAAATTGAACTAGAAGAAATCGTCCCATCAAGTCGTAAATACCCATTCATCAATTTTAAAGCAGAGCGTGAAATCGGTAATGACCTTCTAACAGTTGAAAATCTCACTGTTAAGATGGATGGTGAGACTATTCTTGATAACATTAGTTTCATCTTGCGACCAGGAGATAAGACTGCCATCATCGGTCAAAACGATATTCAAACAACTGCATTGATTCGTGCTCTTGCCGATGATATTGACTACGAAGGTACAATCAAATGGGGTGTTACTACTAGCCGCTCTTACCTTCCAAAAGATAATTCTAAAGACTTTGCATCCGGTGAATCAATTCTCGAATGGCTCCGTCAATTTGCCGAAAAAGGTGAAGATGATGATACCTTCTTGCGTGGATTCCTTGGACGTATGCTCTTCTCAGGAGATGAGGTTAATAAATCTGTTAGTGTTCTCTCAGGGGGAGAAAAGGTACGTGTCATGCTTTCTAAGCTCATGCTTTTGAAATCTAACGTCCTTCTTCTAGATGATCCTACTAATCACTTGGATTTGGAATCAATCTCAAGTCTGAATGATGGTGTCCGTGACTTCAAAGAGTCTGTTATCTTTGCCAGTCATGACCATGAATTTATCCAAACAATAGCGAACCACATCGTAGTCGTTTCTAAAAATGGGGTTATTGACCGTATTGATGAAACTTATGATGAATTCCTTGAAAATGAAGAAGTGCAAGCTAAAGTCAAAGCACTATGGGCTGATTAAACTATAAAAAGATGCAGGTTGGGATATCCCAACCTGTCTTAGTATCATTATGACAAATAAAAAATACCATACGACTTTATTATTTTATCTGGCTGCCTTTTTCTTGCCAGTACTAATCATGATAGGTGTGCTGTATAGCCAAAAAATCTATCCTGGTAGTGAGCGGACTATTTTAACAAGTGATGGTTTTCATCAGTATGTGATTTTTGCAACTGGACTTAGGAATATACTTCATGGAGATGGAAGCCTCTTTTACACCTTTACAAGTGGGCTAGGTCTTAATTTCTATGCTCTAACAAGCTATTACTTAGGTTCCTTCTTGTCTCCACTTTACTATTTCTTTACTGTCAACCAAATGGCCGATGCTTTTTATTATATAACACTGCTTAAGTTTGGTCTTATTGGGCTCTCAGGAGCTTTTAGCTTTAAGCGTCTCTTTACAAAAGTGTCAAGAAGTTTCATCCTATGTCTTTCTACAGGATTTGCTTTGATGAGCTTTGCTACCAGTCAGTTAGAAATTAACACCTGGCTAGATGCCTTTATTCTAGCACCTCTAATCATATTAGGTTTACACCTCTTACTAAGATTCAATAGACGGGGCTTATACTTTTTTAGTCTAACCTGCCTTTTTATCCAAAACTACTATTTTGGATATATGATGGCGATTTTCCTAACCCTTTACACCATAGTACAATTGATAACTATCAAGGGGTGGAAGAGTAAGATTCTTCATTTCATAGACTTTGGAATTGTTTCTATACTTGCTGGTTTAAGTAGTGCTGTCATGTTACTGCCTACACTACTTGACTTGACCACACATGGTGAAAAGTTTACAGGGGCGTCAAGTTTGTTGACAGATTCCACCTATTATTTTGACTTCTTTGCGAAAAATCTCGTTGGAGTTTACGATACTACTAAATTTGGATCAATACCTATGATCTATGTGGGAATCTTACCTTTGATTCTTTTTCTACTTTTATTTATTAGTAGGGAAGTCAAGCTATCATTACGTATAGGTTATCTCCTATTAGTAGCTTTCTTTATCGCTAGCTTCTACTTACAGCCTCTTGATTTGTTTTGGCAAGGAATGCATGCACCCAACATGTTTCTCCATCGCTATTCTTGGCTCCTATCTCTCCTAATTGTTCTTTTGGCAGGAGAAACACTCAACCGAATTAAAAACTTTTCTTTTAAAAGACTCCTCCTATCTTTCTTAGGATTGAGTACCGCTTACTTACTAACTTGGATTTTCCAATCTCACTATAGCTTCATTGAATCAGTCTCCTGGCTATTAAGCCTAGCATTTCTTCTAGCCTATGCCATTCTATTTATTAGCTATTTTAGACAGCAAATTCCTGGGAGTGTTTTTCGCTGTTTCACCTTCTTATTCTGCATTTTTGAGCTTGCATTAAGTACTTACTATGTTGTTGGAGCTCTGGGAAATGAGTGGGTATTCCCAACTCGTGAAGGCTACCTACGAAATATGTCTGCCATTACAAAACTAGTTTCAGATACTAAGCAAGCGAATAAGACTTTTTACCGTACTGAAAGGTTAGAGGCTCAAACTGGTAACGACAGTATGAAATTTAACTATAATGGTATTTCTCAGTTTTCATCCATTCGAAATACTGCTTCAAGCTCAACACTCGATAGGTTAGGCTTCAAATCTGAAGGGACTAATTTAAACCTACGTTACCAAAATAACACCATTATCGCTGATAGTCTCTTCGGAATAAAATATAATTTATCGAACTTTGACCTTAATAAGTATGGTTTTAATCACGTAACTTCTGAGAAAACAATGGGACTTTATCAAAATAATAATGCAAGCCAGCTTGCTATCTTAACTGATAGCATTTACAATAATATTGACTTCACTGTCAATACGCTTGACAATCAAACTAGCTTGCTGAATACTCTCTCTGGACTTAACTTAACCTATTTTAAACGAGCTCCATCTCAACTGTTTGATAAGGATGCTAGATCTTTGAATCAGCGCGTGGCTAAAAACGTTAGCAACTCGAATAAAGATTTTGTAACAATCACCTATCAAGTTATTGCTCCACCACATAGTCAACTCTATGTTAGTATTCCTAATATTTCTTGGTCTGATGACAATAACCACACTCTGTCAATTACTGTAAACGGTGTGACAAAGAATCAAGTTACTGACAATACCTTTGATTTCTTTGACCTTGGCTACTTTGAAACAGAATCAATGGTTACCATCAAACTTAGTTTCCCTGGCAATAAAGCAATATCCTTTGATAATCCTAGTTTTTATGCCCTTGATACTCAAAACTATCAGATAGCTATGAATACTATTAATGAACGTGATAGCAAGGTTACTACGTCAAAAAATAAAGTGTTCGTTGATTATAGCAGTAAAACGAATGCGTCACTATTCTTTACCATTCCATATGATAAGGGATGGACAGCGACCATAAATCATAAAAAAGTTAAGATTCAACGAGCTCAAAAGGGGTTCATGAAAGTCGATGTCCCTAGTGGAAAAGGAAAAGTTGTTCTAACCTTTATTCCCTATGGACTTAAGACAGGTTCATTGATTAGTCTATTGGCAAGTATCATATTTTGTTGCTACGCTTACTTCATCAGAAAAACAACTATTATTCAAAAAAGCTGATTATCTTAAATTAAATAGGTCTGGAACAAGTGTTCCAGACCTATTTAACTTTGGGTACAAAAAAACTCAAGCTATACAACTTGAGGTGTCTTATCACTCCGCCAGTAGGACTCGAACCTACGACATCATGATTAACAGTCATGCGCTACTACCAACTGAGCTATGGCGGATAAAACTGCTAAGTAGCAAAAATAGTCCGTACGGGATTCGAACCCGTGTTACCGCCGTGAAAAGGCGGTGTCTTAACCCCTTGACCAACGGACCAAGTTCTGAGATTTTTATCTCGTTAATACTCTTATTATTATATCAGAGTATTCGATTTTGTCTATACTTTTTTTCAAAAAAAATATTAAATTTTGCTAAATTTATTCGAATTTTACCTTAGTTTTTATCTTGCTTTTACAAAGTATTGACATGTTGCTATATATTTTGTAAACTAATAGAGTTATTGGTCCCATAGCTCAGCTGGATAGAGCATTCGCCTTCTAAGCGAACGGTCGCAGGTTCGAATCCTGCTGGGATCAGATAAAAAACGCAATCTAGAATTTCTAGTTGCGTTTTTCTTTTGCCTCGATAAATAAGAAATAATTTAAAACAAACAAGGGAAGCAAAGTCGTATATAGGCTGTATTCATGTAAATATTGAGCAAACCAAGTTGAGGCTGCGACTCCTACCATGAATGTAAAGATGATAATAGTTGTATAAGAAGCTTGTTTAAGCGCTTTGGCATCACCCTCGTCAATAGCCCTAGCAATGGTTAAAGAAGTATTAGTAATATTACCAGTCATCATAAAGGAAGCATAATTTACACCTCTGACTCGCTTAAAAATACCTACTTGAAGAGAGGCGAAGAATGCCAAGCCTGCAATCGTAATAGTAGAATCAACGTATGGTGTAATAATTGCAAGAATAGTCATCAAGAGAAGGGCAAGTCTAATCGCTTGCAAATGCCATCCCCACTTATGGTTAATGAGCCACTTCTTAACAAAAAAAACAAAAAACTGACCTAAAACAAAGAAAAAGATAGGTATTACATAGCTAAAAGCTCTTGCAATATGCCCCTCAACAAGGTGAATGACCAAATAGAGGAGATTGCCTGTCTGGATACTTGCAAATCGACCGTCTTGAGTATTGTAAGTATAGGCATCAATGAAGCCTCCTATATAACTAACTAGAGTTGCTACTCGTAATCCTTCAAAAACACGATAGGAGCGTTTTTTCATTCTGAACATGTCTGTTTCCTTTTTTCTACTTATGATAAGGACTTCCCTGCTGAATCATGAATGCACGATAAATTTGTTCTACTAATACAAGGCGCATAAGCTGATGAGGGAATGTTAAGAGACCAAAACTCATCAATCGATTAGCTCTCTTTTTTACTGTTGGAGAGAGTCCCAAACTGCCCCCTATAATAAAAGTAATATCTGAATAGCCTCTAAGGGTCACTTGCTCTAACTCTTTAGCAAATTGTTCCGAGGGAAATTGTTTTCCTTCAATAGCTAAGGCAATGACATAATCACGATCACCTACTTTAGCCAAGATACGCTGTCCTTCTTTGTCTAGGATAGCTTTATTTTCAGCTTCACTTGCATTATCTGGCGTCTTTTCATCCGTTAATTCTATAGATTCAAATTTTGTGAAGCGTCCTAGTCGTTTGACAAACTCCGCAATGCCATCTTTCAAATATTTTTCTTTCAGTTTTCCAACGGTAATCAATTTAACTTTCATAGGCTTATTATAGCACATATCCACAATCTTTTAACACCTTATCCACACCTTTTTCGTGTCAAGCATCTATAGTTATCCTTATAAAATCGCTTTTTATCTACACTTTTTGAAACTTATCCACAGACTGTTGATAACTGTTTTTTAAAATCACTTTATGATATAATTAAGCTTACTTTGATATGTTTATCAAAAAGGAGGACTAAACGTGAAAAAATTTAACTGGAAAAAAATAGTAGCGCCAATTGCAATGCTTGTTATTGGCTTACTAGGTGGTCTACTAGGTGCCTTTATCCTATTAACAGCAGCAGGGGTATCTTTTACCAATACAACAGATACAGGTGTTAAAACAGCTAAGACCGTATACAACAATACAACAGATACAACTAAGGCCGTTAAGAAAGTACAAAATGCCGTTGTTTCTGTCATCAATTACCAAGAAGGCTCATCTTCAGATTCCCTAAATGAACTTTATGGTCGTATTTTTGGTGGAGATGATAGTTCTGATTCTAGCCAAGACAAATCAAAAGATTCTGATGGATTGCAAGTCGCTGGTGAAGGTTCCGGTGTTATCTATAAAAAAGATGGGAAAGAGGCCTACATCGTAACCAACAACCACGTTGTTGATGGTGCTAAAAAACTTGAAATCATGCTTTCAGATGGATCAAAAATTACTGGTGAACTCGTTGGTAAAGATACTTACTCTGACCTAGCAGTTGTCAAAGTTTCTTCAGATAAAATAAAAACCGTCGCAGAATTTGCAGATTCAAACTCCCTCACAGTTGGTGAAAAGGCAATTGCTATCGGTAGCCCACTTGGTACCGAATACGCCAACTCAGTAACAGAGGGAATCGTATCTAGCCTTAGCCGTACCGTAACTATGCAAAACGACAATGGTGAAACTGTCTCAACAAATGCTATCCAAACAGATGCTGCCATTAACCCTGGTAACTCTGGTGGTGCCTTAGTCAATATTGAAGGACAAGTTATTGGTATTAACTCAAGTAAGATTTCATCAACGTCAGCAGTCGCTGGTAGTGCCGTTGAAGGTATGGGATTCGCCATTCCATCAAACGATGTTGTCGAAATCATTAATCAATTGGAAAAAGACGGTAAAGTTACACGCCCAGCCCTAGGAATCTCAATGGCCGATCTTAATAGCCTTTCTAGCAGTGCAACTTCTAAATTAGATTTACCAGATGAAGTTAAATCTGGAGTTGTTGTCGGTAGCGTTCAAAAAGGTATGCCAGCTGACGGTAAACTTCAAGAAAATGATGTTATTACTGAAATTGACGGTAAGGAAATCAGCTCAAAAACTGATATTCAAACCAATCTTTACAGCCATAGTATCGGAGATACAATCAAGGTAACCTTCTATCGTGGTAAAGAGAAGAAAACTGAAGAACTTAAATTAACAAAATCTACAGAAGACTTATCTGACTAAGTCATTGACAAATCTGTCAAAAGACCTTTACAATAATGTAAAGGTCTTTTTTGGAAAGGAATAACATGCAAGAACAACTCAAAGCTTTACCTATTAGTGAAATCTACCCAAATCCTTTTCAACCTCGTATAGAATTCTCTGATGAAGAATTAGCAGAACTGAGCCAATCAATCGCTGAAAATGGACTGATACAGCCAATCATTGTCCGAAAATCGGACATTATTGGTTATGAACTAATTGCTGGGGAAAGACGTTTACGTGCATGTAAACGTCTGGGAATGACAGAAATCCCTGCAGTCGTAAAGGAAGTCTCAGATCAAGAGAGTCGTAAACAAGCTATTATTGAAAATTTACAACGCTCGAATCTCAATCCTATTGAAGAAGCAAAGGCCTATCGTAGTTTAATTAATGAGTTAGCTTACAGTCACGAGGAACTGGCAAAAGCTATGGGGAAATCCAGGCCCTATATCAGTAACGCTCTCAGACTCCTCCAACTTCCCAAAGAGATACAGACAAGTATCGAAAATGGCAAACTGAGTCAAGGACATGCTAGAGCGCTTTTATCTGTTGAGGATACCCAAAAGCAATTAACTATCTATCATCAGGTGCTTACTGAAAAATGGTCCGTTCGTACTCTGGAAAAAAGACTTCAAGAACTTCCTAAAAAACAAAAATCAAAAAAAGATATTCACATAAAAGATAAAGAAAAAGAACTAGAAAAATCACTTGGTCTCCCCGTTACTCTTCGTTATCACAAAAATCACTCTGGAACTATTCAGATCCACTTTTCGACGGAAGAAGATTTTAACAGAATTATCAACAAGCTAATTTGACCTGTGAATTGATGAGAAAAGAGAAACAAACTTATCCACATCATAAAAATGTTGCCCTCCCTTTATTTTAGAGGGTTTCTTTTTTTATTCACAACTTGTGGATAACTCTTGTGCACAATGTGAATTGTCTTTTTTTAGCTGTGGATAACTCGAGAAACTTTTATCTTCTGACCTGTGGAAAACTTTTTTGTTTTATGATAGAATCAGAGAACAAGAATAAAGAAGGAGAATTGATGGAATGACCGAAAAAGAGCATTTTTTTTGGAATAAGCTCTTAGAGCTAGCCAAAGAGGAACTAACACAAGCCACTTTTGATTATTATGTCCTAGACACCAAGCTCATCAAAGTTCAAAATAACGTTGCTACAATTCTGCTTGAAGAAGTCAAAAAGCTATTCTGGGAAAAGAATATGCAATCTTTCATTTTGATGGCTGGTTTTGAAGCCTATAATAGTGAAATAAAAGTTGAGTACGTCTTTGACGAAGCGCTCATAAACGAGGCAAATTCAACTGTAGCAAATAATGACTTTGGTAATAAAAAGGAACAGCAGACCCCTGCTCTTCCTACATTGGACTCAGACTTAAATAGTAAGTATACCTTTGATAATTTTATCCAAGGGGATGAAAATCGTTGGTCAGTTGCTGCATCTTTAGCTGTAGCTGACTCACCAGGAGCTACTTATAACCCTCTATTTATTTACGGAGGACCTGGTCTCGGGAAAACTCACTTGCTCAATGCCATTGGAAACAAGGTCTTACATGATAATCCTCAAGCACGCATTAAATACATCACTGCAGAGAATTTTATTAATGAATTTGTTGTACATATCCGTTTAGATAAAATGGACGAACTAAAACTTAAATATCGTCATCTGGACGTTCTCTTAATTGACGATATTCAATCATTGGCTAAAAAATCAACGCAAGCCACTCAAGAGGAATTCTTCAATACTTTCAATGTCCTTCACAATAATAACAAACAAATTGTCCTGACCAGCGACCGTAATCCAGATCAATTGAACGAGATGGAAGAGCGTCTTGTCACGCGCTTTAAATGGGGGTTAACCGTCAATATCACACCACCTGACTTTGAAACGCGAGTGGCCATTCTTACTAATAAGATTATGGACTATGATTATCATTTTCCTCCTGAAACAATTGAGTATTTAGCTGGCCAATTTGATTCAAATGTCCGTGACTTGGAGGGGGCATTAAAAGATATTAGCTTAGTTGCCAATGTTCGCCAGTTAGATACTATCACAGTTGAGGTAGCTGCTGAAGCTATTCGCGCACGTAAAATGGATGGTCCTAAGTTAACTCTTATTCCAATTGAGGATATCCAAACTGAGGTAGGGAAATTTTATAATGTCACTGTAAAAGAAATTAAGGCAACTAAACGAACACAAAATATTGTCTTGGCACGTCAGGTAGCCATGTATCTTGCGCGTGAAATGACTGATAACTCCCTTCCAAAAATTGGAAAAGAATTTGGCGGAAGAGACCACTCAACTGTCTTACATGCATACAATAAAATCAAAAATATGATTGCCCAAGATGACAGTTTACGCATTGAAATTGATACCATCAAAAACAAGATAAAATGACACTTGTGGAAAACTATTAAAAATCATTCAAACTTTTCCACAGGCTGTGCACAAGTTCAAAGCCTTGATAAAACTATGTTTTGTAGACTTATGCACAGTGTCCACAAGACCTACTACTACTACTAAAATAATACTAATAAAAATAAAGGAGCATCATGATTCAATTTGCGATTAATAAAGCTTATTTCTTACAAGCACTTCATACGACTCGCCGTGCTATTTCTTCTAAAAATGCTATCCCAATTCTATCGACGATTAAAATCGAAGTTAACAGTGATGGTATCTATTTAACAGGATCAAACGGGCAAATCTCAATTGAAAATAGTATTTCAGTTTCGGAAGAAAATGCAGGTCTATTAATTACACAGCCAGGTAGTATTCTTTTGGAAGCAAACTTTTTCATTAATGTTGTCTCAAGCTTGCCTGATGTTACCCTTACTTTTGAAGAAATCGAACAATACCAAGTTTTACTAAAGAGTGGTAAATCAGAGATTACTTTAAAAGGGAAAGATGTTGAACAATATCCCCGTATTCAGGAAGTTGATAGCTTGACACCATTACTCATGGACACAAAAGTGTTAAAATCTATCATTGCTGAAACTTCATTCGCAGCAAGCACACAAGAAAGTCGTCCAATTTTAACCGGAGTTCACTTTGTTCTTTCAAATCATAAAGATCTCAAAGCTGTAGCAACTGACTCTCACCGAATGAGCCAACGTCAACTTGTTTTGGAGCATTCTGCAGATAACTTTGATGTCGTAATCCCAAGTCGCTCACTTAAAGAATTGTCGGCAGTTTTTAGCGATGATATTGAAAACTTAGAGGTCTTCTTCTCAGCAAATCAAATTCTATTCCGTAGTGAAACAATTTCTTTCTATACACGTTTACTTGAAGGAAATTATCCAGACACTAATCGTCTCTTGTCCGATTCATTTGAAACAGAAGTTGTTTTTGAGACAGCTAGCCTTCGTTCTGCTATGGAACGTTCATATTTGATTTCTAATGCTAGTCAAAGTGGTACCGTTAAACTCGAAATCATTAATGGTAGTGTCAGTGCCCATGTTAATTCGCCAGAAGTCGGAAAGGTGAATGAGGATATTGACGTGCAAGATGTTTCAGGTAGTGATTTGGTCATTAGTTTCAATCCAACCTACCTAATAGATGCTTTGAAAGCTCTTAAGAGTGAGACTGTCCGTGTACGTTTCATTTCACCAGTACGTCCATTTACATTGACGCCAGCAGATGACAGTGAGAATTTTATTCAATTGATTACACCTGTAAGAACAAACTAAAATCGAAAAAGTTATCCACTGTGGATAACTTTTTTACTAGAAAGGGAGTTTATGTACCAAATTGGAAGTTTAGTTGAAATGAAAAAACCACATGCTTGTACTATCAAAGCAACAGGAAAAAAAGCTAATGAATGGGAAGTAATCCGTCTTGGAGCTGACATTAAGATTCGTTGTACGAATTGTAATCATGTGGTCATGATGAGTCGTCATGATTTCGAGAAGAAACTTAAGAAGGTTTTATAACAGATGTTGGAGAGACTATATAACGAGAGTTTTATGTTAAGAAAATTAGTTCACTAGCAATATAAAGACTTTCTAAAGTCCCTAATCATCTTCTTTATAGCATTCTTTGCCTTGCTTTCCTTTTTATGATTCTCAAAGGGAAGTTGCCTATTTTTAACAATTTTTGTGTTATAATTAACTGAATTACTTTTTTATGGAGAAATAAATTAATGGCTTTAACAGCAGGTATCGTCGGTTTGCCAAACGTTGGTAAATCAACTCTTTTCAATGCAATTACAAAAGCGGGTGCGGAAGCTGCTAACTATCCTTTCGCGACAATTGATCCAAACGTCGGTATGGTTGAGGTACCAGATGAGCGTTTGACCAAACTGACTGAACTTATTACCCCTAAAAAGACAGTTCCAACTACATTTGAGTTCACAGATATTGCGGGTATCGTAAAAGGAGCATCAAAGGGTGAAGGTCTTGGAAATAAGTTCTTGGCGAACATTCGTGAAGTAGATGCGATTGTCCATGTGGTTCGTGCTTTCGATGATGAAAACGTTATGCGTGAACAAGGGCGTGAGGATGCCTTTGTAGATCCGGTGGCTGATATTGATACAATCAATCTAGAATTGATTTTGGCTGACCTTGAATCAATTAACAAACGTTATGCGCGTGTCGAAAAAATTGCGCGTACACAAAAAGATAAAGATTCTGTAGCAGAGTTTAATATTCTTCAAAAGATTAAACCCGTTCTAGAAGATGGTAAGTCTGCACGTACGATTGATTTTACTGAGGAAGAGCAAAAAATTGTTAAGGGACTCTTCCTCTTGACAACAAAACCAGTGCTTTACGTGGCTAACGTTGATGAAGATCAGGTCGCAAATCCTGATGATATTGATTATGTGAAGCAAATTCGTGAGTTTGCAGCGACTGAAAATGCAGAAGTAGTTGTTATCTCGGCACGTGTTGAGGAAGAAATTTCTGAATTGGATGATGAAGACAAAGAAATGTTCTTGGAAGACCTTGGTTTGACAGAATCAGGAGTTGATAAACTGACACGCGCAGCCTATCACTTGCTTGGTCTTGGAACTTACTTTACTGCTGGTGAGAAAGAAGTACGTGCTTGGACCTTTAAACGCGGTATCAAGGCACCACAGGCAGCCGGAATTATCCACTCTGACTTCGAGAAAGGCTTTATCCGTGCCGTAACCATGTCTTACGATGATCTCATTAAATATGGTTCTGAGAAAGCTGTTAAGGAAGCTGGTCGCCTTCGTGAAGAAGGAAAAGAATACGTTGTCCAAGATGGCGACATCATGGAATTCCGTTTCAACGTTTAGAAAATAAAAATAGTGCACAAGGCTGAAAAGTATTTTTCAGTCCTTTTGCTGTTTATCAAAGAGGAGAAATAATGACAAAATTAGTAGTTGGCTTGGGAAATCCTGGTTCAAAATACCATGAGACACGTCACAATGTTGGTTTTATGGCTATTGACCTAATGGCTAAGGAACTGGGATTAACTTTTTCTGAAGAAAGGACCTTTAAGGCTGAAGTGGCTTCGACCTTTTTAAACGGTGAGAAGGTTTATTTTGTGAAACCAACAACCTTTATGAATCTATCAGGTCTAGCTGTTAGAGCATTACTAGCTTATTACAATATTCCCATGGAGGATTTTATCGTCATTTACGATGACTTAGATATGGAAGTTGGGAAATTGCGCTTTCGTCAAAAAGGTTCAGCGGGTGGTCATAATGGTATTAAATCTATCATTGCTGAAACTGGCACTCAAGAATTTGACCGTATAAAAATTGGTATTGGCCGCCCACAGAAAGGAATGACGGTCGTTAATCATGTCCTTGGAAAATTTAGTGAAGATGACTATGCCACAATTTTACTGACTTTAGACAAGGTAGAGACAGCCCTCAATCATTATCTGAAAACCAATGATTTCGAAGATACTATGAGGCGTTATAATGGCTAATACTCTATTAGATCTTTTTGAGAAGAATCATCAATTGCTTGAGTGGCGTGATAAAGTAACCCTATTGAGTAGGCAGTTGGTCATGGGATTTTCTGGTTCCAGCAAGGCAGTTGTCATGGCATACGCTCTTTCTGAGCAGGTTCCTAAGATTTTAATAGTTACTTCAACACAAAATGAAGCTGAGCAACTGATAGGAGATTTGTCAGCTATCTTAGGAGAGGATAAGGTTTATTCTTTTTTTGCAGATGATGTAGTAGCTGCAGAGTTTATCTTCTCTTCACCAGAAAAGACCCATTCTCGTCTTGAAAGTCTTAATTTTTTAATGGATAAAGAGGCCAGTGGGGTTTTGGTCATGAGTTTAGTTGGTACTAAGTTACATTTGCCTAACCCTAAGGTTTATAAAGACTCTCGCATTGACTTAACACTAGGGGAGGAACATGATTTAGAGGCTCTCAGTAAGCATCTGACTCATATTGGATACCAAAGAGTGGAGCAAGTTCTCTCACCTGGTGAGTTTAGTCGGAGGGGCGATATTTTAGATATTTATGAAATGACTTCAGAGCTCCCCTACCGTTTAGAATTTTTTGGAGACGAGATTGATGGCATTCGTCAGTTTGATAGCGATAGTCAGAAATCTTTAGACAATTTAGAGCATGTTATCGTATCACCAGCAGATGATATTATCTTAACAAGAGAGGATTACCAACGTGCTGAGAAGGCCCTAGAAAGTGCGGTCTCAAAGGCAGAAGGTCCTCATAAGGCTTACCTTGAGGAAGTTCTGTCGGTTACGATTGATGGATACCGTCATAAAGATTTACGTAAGTTTTTGTCTCTCTTTTATGATAAGGCTTATACCTTATTTGACTACCTTCCCAAAGGAACTCCTGTATTCATTGATGATTTTCAAAAGATAGTGGACCGCCATGGACGTCTTGAATTGGAGGTGGCTAATCTTTTAACTGAGGATCTTCACCAAGGCAAGTCTCTGAGTCATCTAAATTACTTAGTGGATTCATTTAAGACTTTACGTAACTATCAGCCAGCTAGTTTCTTTTCGAATTTTCATAAGGGCTTGGGAAATCTTAAATTTGATAAGTTGTATCAATTTACGCAATACCCAATGCAGGAGTTCTTTAACCAGTTTCCACTTCTAGTTGATGAAATACATCGCTATACCAAGAATAAGGCTACAGTTATTTTACAAGTGGGGTCTGAAAAGCAACTCAAATCTTTGAAGGAAACCTTGGAAGAATATGATTTAGATTTACCACTTAGTAGTTTTGGAGATTTGATTCCTTATAAGCCTCAATTAGTTATAGGAAACTTATCCAATGGTTTTTACTTTGCTGATGAAAAGCTTGTTCTGGTCACTGAACGTGAGATTTTCCATAAAAAAGTAAAACGTCGTGCGCGTGCCAGTCACGTTTCCAATGCTGAGCGTCTAAAAGATTACAATGAGCTTGAAAAAGGTGATTATGTTGTACACCAGACTCATGGTATCGGACAATTTAAAGGTATTGAGACTATTGAGATTAAAGGGGTGCATCGTGACTACTTGACCATCCAATATCAGGATGCTGCAACAATTTCTCTACCTGTTGAGCAGATTGAGAGTCTCTCTAAGTATGTGTCAGCGGACGGGAAAGAGCCTAAAATTAATAAACTCAATGATGGGCGTTTCCAAAAGACTAAACAAAAAGTAAGTAAGCAAGTAGAGGATATTGCTGATGACCTCCTAAAACTCTATGCCGAACGCAGTCAACTTAAAGGTTTTGCATTTTCACCAGATGATGATAATCAAAGGGATTTCGAAGATGATTTCGCCTATGCTGAGACAGAGGATCAATTGCGTTCTAGCAAGGAAATTAAGGCAGATATGGAGTCAGACAAACCCATGGATCGTCTCTTGGTTGGTGATGTTGGTTTTGGTAAGACAGAGGTAGCTATGCGTGCCGCCTTCAAGGCAGTCAATGATGGAAAGCAAGTTGCTATCCTAGTTCCTACAACGGTTCTTGCCCATCAGCACTATTTGAATTTTAAAGAGCGTTTTGAAAATCATGCCGTTGAAGTAGATGAACTCAGTCGTTTTAGAAGTAAAAAAGAGCAGAATGAGACTATTGAAAATCTAGCTAAAGGGCGTATTGATATTATTATTGGTACTCACCGCCTACTGTCTAAAGATGTTAAGTTTTCTGACTTAGGCTTGCTAGTAATTGATGAAGAACAACGTTTTGGCGTGAAGCATAAAGAGAAACTTAAGGAGTTGAAAGCTAAGGTTGATGTCCTTACTCTAACTGCGACACCTATTCCTCGTACGCTTCATATGTCTATGCTAGGTATTCGTGATTTGTCGATTATTGAGACAGCCCCTACCAACCGTTATCCAGTTCAAACTTATGTTATGGAAACTAATCCTGGTCTTATTCGAGAAGCGATATTAAGAGAGATGGACCGAGGTGGTCAGATTTTTTATGTTTATAATCGTGTTGAAACCATTGATCAAAAAGTTTCTGAATTACATGAGCTAGTCCCTGAAGCACGTATCGGATTTGTTCATGGTCAGATGAGTGAGGTTATGTTGGAGAATACCCTCTTGGATTTCTTGAATGGTGATTACGATGTATTGGTAGCAACGACCATTATCGAGACAGGGATTGATATCTCCAACGTTAATACTCTCTTCATTGAGAATGCAGATCATATGGGCTTATCTACCCTTTATCAGTTGAGAGGTCGTGTGGGACGTAGTAATCGAATTGCTTACGCCTATCTCATGTATCGTCCTGACAAAGTGTTGACGGAAGTCTCTGAGAAGCGATTGGATGCTATTAAGGGCTTTACAGAACTGGGATCAGGTTTCAAAATAGCCATGCGTGATTTATCAATTCGTGGTGCGGGGAACATTCTTGGTGCTTCTCAAAGTGGTTTCATCGACTCAGTCGGGTTCGAGATGTACTCGCAACTCTTGGAAGAGGCTATCAATAAACGTCAAGGTAAAACTCAAGTTCGACGTAAAGGAAATGCAGAGTTCAATCTTCAGATTGATGCTTACCTCCCTTCTGACTATATTTCTGACGAGCGCCAAAAAATTGAAATTTATAAGCGTATTCGAGAAATTGAGAATCAGAAAGATTATCAAGACCTTCAAGATGAGCTTATTGACCGCTTTGGAGAATATCCAGACCAAGTTGCCTATCTCATTGAGATTGGTCTGGTTAAGGCCTATTTGGATGCTGCCTTTGCAGAATTAGTTGAGCGTAAGAACGATACTATCACTGTTCGTTTCGAAAAAGCCTCTCTCAAATTCTTCTTGACTCAAGATTATTTCGAAGCCATCTCTAAAACGCATTTAAAAGCAAAAATCAGTGATAACCAGGGGAAAGTTGAGATTACTTTTGATGTTCGTAACAAGAAAGACTATGAAATTCTTGAAGAATTAAAGATTTTTGGACATACATTTATGGAAATCAAAGAACGTAAAGAAAAAAAAGAAGCTTAAGGAAAGTTTAAGTAAGTCTCTCTATACTATAAAACATCCTAAAACTTTTCTTTTTCATAAATCTCCTGAGAGGGTCGACTAGTGTCGATCCTCTTATTTTTGTATTGAAAAGGCTTTAGTCCCCTATTTTCTAAAAAAAATGCTATCATAGAAGAGATATCCTAACGAAAAGGAAACAGTAACATTGAGATTAGACAAATATTTAAAAGTATCACGAATTATCAAACGCCGTCCAGTTGCTAAAGAAGTGGCTGATAAAGGGCGTATAAAAGTAAATGGTGTACTCGCTAAGTCATCTACAGATTTAAAAATTGGTGACCAAGTGGAAGTTCGTTTTGGAAATAAACTCTTGACTGTCCGTGTTCTAGAAATGAAAGATAGTACGAAAAAAGAAGATGCGGCAAAAATGTACGAGATTATAAGTGAAACAAGGATTGAAGCAGATGAGCAAGAAGCCTAATATTGTACAGCTTACGAATGATTACATTGATAGTGCCAATCAAGAGCAACGATTAGAGCGTGCCGAACACGAACAAAGGAATCGCTTTATGGGGTGGATTCTCTTTGTGGTTGTTTTACTCTTTATCTTGCCAACCTACAATCTGGTTGAGACCTATATGAACATCAAACAGCAAGAGAAGGAAGTCTTGTCGCTTCAGAAAGACTATGATAAATTGTCAGATCAGACAAAGGAACGAAAGGATTTGGCTAAGAAACTTAAGGATGATGCTTTCGCCGAGAAATATGCGCGTGCTAAGTACTATTATTCACGTGAAGGAGAGTCTATCTATCCTGTACCAAGCTTATTACCCTAATGAAAGATTTACTTAAAACTGTAGAAACTTTTTTAACCTATTCAGAAGCCAAGTTAGAGGAACTATCAGAAAAAAATCAGCAACTTAAAACGGAATTACCGAGGAAAGAGGAGGTGAAGAAACAAGCATGAAAAAGCTCTTAATAGCTGCAACTGTTGTGCTTGTATCTTCTAGCCCTCTAGTCCTACTTCCTATGGAGAAGGAGCTAGCTCTGACCCCAAAACAGGTTCAAAAATTGACTCAAAATACTACAGCTAGCTTGAGTCAATTTAAACAGATTCCTAAAAATCCAAGAACGATAACAAATATCCTAACTTATAAGAACAAGGAATTAACCGAATTTAAAACCAGTATCCAAGCGGATACCAAACTATCGATTTCTACTATTTTTTGGAATGCAAAAGGTGAACCTGTTTTCCAACTTCAAGATGGTGATTATGTAGCCGCTAGTCAGAAATCAATTGTGGATGATAGTATCTATAATCAAAAACCAGTAGATATGACCTTCTGGACTAAAGATGGTTTAACGGTATACAAAGAACCTTACGTGTTAGGAACCGAAAAAGCTGACTCTAAACTCGCTAGTTTCAAACCTATTAAGGTTAGCCAAGCAGCTCAGACGCATGCAGGGACCTACTATTTGGTAGACGGAGAGGGGTGGATTAACGCTTCTGATTTGTCAACGACTGATAATCGCATCGAGTCTGTTCAAAAAGTCCTTAATGAGAAGTATAACAATCAAGAGCGCATTTCAGTTTATGTTAAACAGCTTGATACGAACCGAGTAGCTGCTATCAATGACGAAAAAAGCATGTATGCAGCTAGCGTAGCGAAGCTTGGTGTACTCTACTATGCACAGGAACGTCTGTCTCAAGAGAAATTAGCATTATTAGATGAGTATCAATATACCTCTGCTGTGAATGGTTTTCCAGGTGCTTATGATCCAGATGGTTCTGGAAAGATTAGTAAGATGCCTGATGATAAGAATTATAGCTTGGAAAATCTGTTAAAGGCTGTAGCCCAAAACTCAGATAATGTAGCGACAAATATATTAGGTTATTATGTAGCCAATCAGTATGATAAAGCCTTCCAAAAATCAGTAGATAAAGCCGCAGCGACCTCGTGGAATATGGATAAAAAGGAGTTGACTGCTAGAGCCGCAGGTACTTTGATGGAGGCTGTTTATAGACAAAATGGAGATATTATCAATTATCTTTCAAGCACGGACTATGATGGCGAACGTATTTCCAAAAACATTGATGTCCCTGTTGCACATAAAATAGGGGATGCCTACGACTTTAAACATGATGTCGCTATTGTTTATGCAGATTCTCCCTTTATTTTATCGATTTTTACGGATAAAGAAGGCTATGACAAAATCACCTCAATTGCAGATGATGTTTATGGAATTTTGAAATAATGACACAAAAATTGTTGCAAATGATGCAAGCCAAGGGTTATTTTAACCGGCACAAGAAAATTTTAGTAGCAGTATCAGGTGGAGCAGACTCTATGAGTTTGCTGCACTTTTTGTATAACCATCAAAAAGATTTGGATATTCAGTTGGGGATTGCTCACGTTAATCATAAACAACGACAAGAGTCGGAGCATGAAGAAGCGTATTTACATCATTGGGCAGAGGAACACAAGGTCCCTTTTCACTATAGTGCATTCTCAGGAAAGTTTTCAGAAAATGCTGCCCGTACCTTTCGCTATGAGTTTTTTAAGCAGGTCATGAAAGATTATGATTACTCTGCTCTTGTAACAGCCCATCATGCAGATGATCAGGCAGAGACAATTTTTATGAGACTGTTGAGAGGAAGTCGTTTAAGACACCTGACAGGAATTTCAGCTATCAGACCATTTGGCACTGGTCAGATTATTCGTCCCTTTTTGCATCTTACGAAAGCTCAGCTTCCCGTAACTTTCCATTTTGAAGATAGGAGTAATACTTCACTAGCCTACCTTCGGAATCGCATCAGACTGTCCTATCTTCCTACTTTATCTCAGGAAAATCCTAAAATTAAGGAGCACCTTTGTCTTTTAGCCGAGGAGATTGGTCTTATGGAGCAAGCTCTAGGAGAGTTAACAAAGGATATTAGTACCACTGATTTATCTGTTTTTCAGCAACAGTCAGATGCTGTCCAGCTTTTTCTTCTTCAGAATTATTTAGACTCCTTTCCTGATTTACAGCTTTCTAAAGGCCAATTTAATCAATTGATAAGTTATCTAAGGAAAAACGCTTCAGGAAAGATGCCCCTAAAAAATGGTTATGAACTAGTAAAAACACAGACATATTTCTTGATAAGGAAAGAAGCGTCTATTTCTTTATCGCCTCCTTGTCTCTTAGAATTTGGAAAATCTGTTGAGTTTGAGGATTATACCTTGACTTTTTCAGAATTCAATGATGTTTCTAACACAGATGCTATTAGTATTTGGTCAGATGCCCCAATAGTGATTCGTCATAGAAAAGAAGGCGATAAGATTGACCTTGGTAGTCACCATAAAAAATTAAGACGACTGTTTATAGACAATAAGATTTTAGAGAAGGATCGTCAAAAAGCCATTGTAGGAGAACAAGATGGTCATATTATTTTTCTTTATGTTGCTGGGCGTCTCTATTTGAAAAAAAAACCTGAAAATGCTATACTTTATGGCACTGTAGTCATTTATAAGAATTTCTAATCAAATACCATGTTCAAATAACGATGATTGAAGTAAAAGTGGTATAATAACAGAATATTGACTTCGAGAAAGGGAACCCAAATGTTAGAAAAAGACATAAAAAAAGTCCTCTTTTCCCAAGAGGATATCGTAGCTAAAACTAAAGAACTAGGACAACAACTGACAGAGGATTATGCGGGGAAAAATCCTCTTCTAGTCTGTGTTTTGAAAGGTGCTGTTCCATTTATGGCAGAACTTATCAAACATATTGATACCCATATTGAGATGGACTTTATGGTCGTTTCAAGTTATGGTGGCGGAACTGTCAGCAGTGGTGAAGTAAAGATTCTTAAAGATGTTGACACTAATGTTGAAGGACGAGACATCATCTTTATTGAAGATATCATTGATACAGGTCGTACGCTCCTTTATCTTCGAGATATGTTCAAGTACCGTAAAGCCAATTCAGTCAAAATCGCAACTCTTTTTGATAAACCAGAGGGTCGTGTTGTTGATATTGAGGCAGATTACGTATGTTATGATGTCCCTAATGAATTTATCGTTGGTTTCGGACTAGACTATGATGAAAAATACCGTAACCTCCCTTATGTCGGTGTCCTAAAAGAAGAAATTTATACAAAATAAGTAAAGGTCTAATTAATTTATGAATAATAAAAATAATAATGGCTTCTTACGGAATGCTTTTCTCTACATCATAGTTATTATTGCGGTTGTAACCGGAGTACAATACTTTGCAGGAGGAAGCCAAAGCCCAAGTCAACAATTGTCTTACACACAGTTGGTTAAGAAAATTGAAGATGGTAAGGTAAAATCTATCACTTATCAGCCAGACGGTAGTATCATTGAAGTTAAAGGTAGCTACAAAAAGGCTGAAAAGGTTGATACTGACCTTAGTCTACCATTTTTAGGTAGTGCATCATCAGAGACACGTAGCTTTACATCGACTGTGCTGCAGAATGAAACAACCATGCAGAAATTGCAATCAGCATCAGAAGCAGCTGATGTTAATGTTAAAATGATACGTGAAAGTTCAAGTGGTGCTTGGATTTCATATCTTTTTAGTTACCTACCTTTGATTGGGATTGCTATTTTCTTCCTTTTCATGATGAATCAAGGCGGTAACCGCGGTGCAATGAATTTTGGCCGCAACCGTGCTAAGACTCAATCAAAAGAGAATATTAAAGTTCGTTTCACAGATGTGGCTGGTGCTGAAGAAGAAAAAGAAGAACTTGTAGAAGTCGTAGATTTCCTCAAAAATCCACGTAAATATAAAGCACTTGGTGCACGTATCCCTAAGGGTGTTCTCCTTGAAGGCCCTCCAGGGACAGGTAAAACTCTGCTTGCTAAAGCTGTTGCTGGTGAAGCAGATGTTCCTTTCTTTAGTATCTCAGGTTCTGATTTCGTAGAGATGTTTGTCGGTGTCGGAGCAAGTCGTGTTCGTAGTCTTTTTGAAGACGCAAAAAAGGCCGAACGTGCTATTATCTTTATTGATGAAATCGATGCGGTTGGCCGTCGTCGTGGTACTGGAATGGGCGGCGGTAACGACGAACGTGAACAAACCCTTAACCAACTGTTGATAGAAATGGATGGTTTTGATGGAAATGAGAATATCATTGTCATTGCTGCAACCAACCGTAGTGATGTTCTTGATCCAGCCCTCCTACGTCCAGGCCGTTTTGACCGTAAAGTTCTTGTTGGTCGCCCAGATGTAAAAGGCCGAGAGGCTATCTTGAAAGTCCATGCCAAGAATAAACCATTGGCTGAAGATGTTGACCTTAAAGTTGTTGCTCAACAAACTCCAGGTTTTGTTGGAGCAGACTTGGAGAATGTCTTGAATGAAGCAGCTCTAGTTGCTGCACGACGTAGTAAGACTAGAATTGATGCTAGTGATATCGACGAAGCAGAGGATCGTGTTATTGCTGGACCATCTAAGAAAGACCGCCAAGTTTCAGAACACGAACGTAAAGTTGTGGCTTACCATGAAGCGGGTCATACAATTGTTGGTTTAACACTTTCTAGCGCTCGTGATGTTCACAAGGTTACTATTGTTCCACGAGGTCGCGCAGGTGGTTATATGATTTCTCTACCAAAAGAGGATCAGATGTTGTCATCTAAAGATGAGCTAAAAGAACAATTGGCAGGTCTTATGGGTGGACGTGTTGCAGAAGAAATTATTTTCAACGTTCAAACATCAGGTGCTTCAAATGACTTTGAGCAAGCGACACAGTTGGCACGTGCAATGGTTACTGAATATGGTATGAGCGAAAAACTTGGACCAGTCCAATATGAAGGTAATCATGCGATGAATCCAGGACAATTCACTACAGATAAGTCTTACTCAGCTCATACAGCTCAACTTATTGACGAAGAAATTCGATCACTTTTAGTTGAGGCACATGACAAAGCAGCTGAAATTATCAATGCAAACCGAGAAACACATGCTCTCATTGCAGAAGCTTTACTTAAGTATGAAACACTCGATGCTGCACAAATCAAGTCAATTTATGAGACTGGTAAGATGCCGGAGGATTCTCTTGGAGACTCAGAAGAAGATAATCATGCCTTATCTTACGACGAAGTCAAAGAAAGAATTGAAAATAAAAATAAAGATGAAGAAGAGTAAGGAGTTCTACTCTTCTTTTTTTTAAGTAAAATCGAGAGAAAAAATACCATTAAAAAACATTATAAAAAAAGAAAATTAAAATCATTGCAAATTATTGACAAGATAAGTCAGAGATGATATTATAAATAAGCTGCTTCGGAAGGGGCGGCGAACACGAGAAGTAAAAAAACTTAAAAAAAGTGTTGACAAGCTATTCTAGATTTGCTAGAATATAGGAGTTGTCTTAAGAGAGACAAAGACCTTTGAAAA
>NZ_JACLQV010000010.1:0-88482 GCF_016648915.1 Streptococcus sp. 3.1
GGCTGCTTGCTGGAATGGCAAACTCTGTCACATCTGTGTAGCACTTTTCCATTGGTTTTGATGCTTCAAACTGGCGTCGAATGAGATTTTCTGCTTTCTTACCAATCTCTCCTTGATATGAAGAGTACTTCCGTTTTCGGCGAATTCGAGCACTTAAACCAAGAGCCTTCATCAGACGTTGCACTTTCTTATGATTTACCACGAAGCCACGATTTCTCAATGCAAGAGTGATGCGACGATAGCCATAATTTCCTTTGTGTTCAGTAAAAATAGCTTGAATTTCAGCTTTGATAGTTTGATTCTTATCCGTTTGATCCAGCTGTTTTAAGTGGTAATAATAGGTCGAACGAGCAAGCCTAATAATCTTTAGAAGAATCTCTAAAGCAAACTCTGTTACCAATTCTAGAACAATTTCCGTTTTTCTTCTTGCTCTTTCTCGTCCTTCAATCGGAGTTCTCTTAACTTTTTTAGAACAGCGTTCTCCGCTCTCAAGTACTCATTTTCTGCTTGAAGTCGCTCTAGTTCTGTCATCTCTTCAGGTTTCTTCTTTGGCTTACGTCCCATTTTAGGCGGTCTCCCTCTTGCTTTCTCAACAATAGTATACCCATTTTTCTTGTATTGTGCTATCCAATTGTTAAGCAAACCTTGATTGGAGAGGCCATAGTCCAGAGAAACACTTTGTTGGGAACAACCTTCAAGCAGAACCTTATTAATCATTTCTCGTTTTAATTTAGGAGAATAGTAACGCTTCTTTCCCTTTTTGACGATGTTTATTCCATAACGGTCAATTAATTTCACCATGTACTTTAGACCAGAAACGTTCACCTCAAATTGATTTGAAAGTCGTTTAAAGCTTTCTCCTTGCTTTCTCAGTTCATATATTTGAACTTTATCTTCATAAGTCAATTTCATAATAAAAACACCCCAAAAGTTAGATTTTTTCTGTCTAACTTTTGGGGTGCAGTTCAAGTTGTGGTTCTCTTGGGACCTTCTGGGTCTGGGAAATCTACCCTTATCCGTACAATTAACGCCTTGGAATCCATCGATAACGGTACGCTTATCGTTAACGGACATAATGTGACGGAAGCTTCTGCCAAAGACTTGGTTGAGCTTCGTAAGGAAGCGGGTATGGTATTCCAACACTTTAACCTCTACCCGCACAAAACTGTTCTTGAAAATGTAACTTTGGCACCTATCAAGGTTCTTGGAATCAGTAAGGCAGACGCCGAAAAGACTGCTGAAAAATTCCTTCGCTACGTTAACATGTGGGACAAGAAGGATTCATACCCTGGTATGCTTTCTGGTGGGCAAAAACAAAGTATCGCTATTGCCCGTGGTCTTGCCATGAATCCTGAGCTCTTGCTCTTTGACGAACCAACGTCAGCCCTTGACCCAGAGACTATTGGTGACGTGCTTGCGGTTATGCAAAACCTTGCCAAAGGTGGCATGAACATGGTTGTCGTAACCCACGAAATGGGCTTTGCCCGTAGTGTGGCTGACCGTATCATTTTCATGGCTGAAGGTCAAGTTCTTGTAGACACTACGGATGTGGATGGTTTCTTCGACAATCCAACTGAACCTCGTGCAGTTCAATTCCTTTCTAAGATTATCGACCACAACTCTGATCGTGTCCAAGTGGACGCCTAAGGAGGACTTATGTTAATCAAGAAACTTAGTCGCATTTTAGCTATCTCTGTTATAACTTTTCTAGCAGTTCTCCTCTGGAACACCAAAAGCAGTCAGGCAGATGAAAGCAGTAAACTACTCAATAGTGCTGCAATTCAAAAAATTGTCAAAAAAGGGACTCTAAACGTTGGTGTCAAACAGGATGTCCCAAACTTTGGATACTACTCAGCCAAAACTAATACCTATCAAGGGATGGAAATTGACCTCGCTAAGAAAATCGCCAAAGAACTTAAGGTTAAGGTGAATTTTACAGCGGTTACCCCACAAACTCGTGAAGCCCTTATGGATAATGGGACTATTGATATGCTTATCGCTACTTATACCATAACAGATGAGCGTAAGGCTTCATATGCCATGTCAACTCCTTACTACTATGACCAGATCGGTTTCCTCGTTCAAACCAAATCTGGCTATAAGAAACTTTCTGACCTAAACGGTAAAACTATTGGAGTGTCTCAAGGGTCATCTGCCAAAGCTGCTGTTGAAGAGTACGCTTCAGCTAATAACCTTAAGTTTGACTACGTTCAACTCGGATCTTATCCTGAGTTAGCCGTATCACTCTATGCTTACCGTATTGACGCTTTTGCTGGTGATAAATCAATCTTGTCAGGTTACGAAAGTGATAAAACCAAGATCCTTGATGAAGGTTTCAAAACACAAGAATACGGTATCGCCTCAAGCAAGTCTAACCAAGAGTTGATTGATTATACCAACGATTTGATTGCTAAATGGCAAAAAGATGGTACCCTTCAAAAACTCTACGATAAGTATCACTTGAAACCAGCTAAGGCTGAAGATAAATAGAAAGGAGTCCTGAATTTATGTATCTTTTAACAGAAACGGCTAGTCCTTTCGCTCTTGAACGTTGGGCTGCTTTCTTCGCTAACTTTGGGCAATTTGCCAAAGGATTCTTTTACACTCTTGGTATTTCGATTGGTGCCTTGATTGTAGCTCTTCTTCTTGGGCTCATCTTTGGGGCTATGAGTTCGACTCATAACAAGGTCCTTCGTGGCATTTCACGTGTGTATGTTGAAATCTTCCAGAACACACCCTTGCTCGTGCAATTCGTGGTTGTCTTCTATGGGATTTCAATCTTGACTGATGGCCATGTCATGATTCCAATTTCATTGACAGCTATCCTTTGTGTGGGTGTCTACACAGGAGCCTATATCTCTGAAATTATTCGTACAGGTATCGAGGCAGTTCCTAAAGGTCAAACCGAAGCCGCTTTGTCTCAAGGATTCACCTACGCTGATACCATGCGTATCATCATCTTGCCTCAAGCAGTCCGTACTATCTTGCCACCATTGACCAACCAAGTGGTTAACTTGATTAAGAATACTTCTACAGTTGCCATTATCTCTGGGGCAGATATCATGTTCACTGCTAAGGCTTGGGCTTATGATACCACTAACTATGTGCCGGCCTTTGCTGGGGCTGCCTTCCTCTACTTTATCATGTGTTTCCCTCTAGCTACTTGGGCACGTCGTAAAGAAGAAGAGAATAAGAAAGCTTACTAAGGAGGTCCACTATGTCAGAAGTTTTATCAGCTACTAACCTTAAATTCTTGGCACAAGGGATGTGGACGACTCTTTACTTGTCTTTCTTCATCATCGTGCTATCTACCCTGTTCGGAACTATTCTGGCGGTGATGCGTAACGGAAAGAATCCTATTCTGCGTTGGATTGCTTCTATCTACGTTGAGTTCGTCCGTAATGTTCCTAACTTGCTTTGGATTTTCATTATCTTCCTGGTCTTCCAACTCAAGTCAACCGCTGCAGGGATTACCTCTTTCACGGTCTTTACTTCAGCTGCCTTGGCGGAAATCATTCGTGGGGGACTGAACTCTATTGACCATGGCCAAACGGAAGCCGGCTTGTCTCAAGGATTTAACAACAAACAAATCTTTATTTACATCATCTTCCCACAAGCTATTCGTAAGATGTTGCCATCTATCATCTCTCAATTCGTAACAGTTATCAAGGATACTTCTTTCCTTTACTCTGTTATCGCCTTACAAGAATTGTTTGGTAAGAGTCAGATTTTGATGGGTGGTTACTACGAACCTAGTCAAATCTTCACCTTATACGGTATTGTGGCTTTAGCTTATTTCGTGGTTAACTTTGCCATCTCTAGCTACTCTCGCTACCTCTCTAAACAATGGGAGCAAGCTAGTGAATAAAACAAAAAACTCACCTACGGGTGGGTTTTTGTTTTTCTCATATTTATATCAAAAAATGATTAATTATTTAGTAAAAACCGAACGTTTTGAAAGAATATTCGGAATTTTTTGACTTTCGACTTTACTTATGCTAAAATTCAATATATGTTAGAAAAGCTAACAAGTAAATCCATTATAGGAGGCTCTTATGGCACTTATTGAATTTAAAAATGTTAATAAATATTACGGAGATTATCATGCACTTCGTGATATCAATCTAGAAATTGAAAAAGGACAAGTTGTGGTTCTCTTGGGACCTTCTGGGTCTGGGAAATCCACCCTCATCCGTACAATCAACGCCTTGGAATCAATCGATAACGGTACTCTTATCGTTAACGGACATAATGTGACGGAAGCTTCTGCCAAAGATTTGGTTGAACTTCGTAAGGAAGCAGGGATGGTCTTCCAGCACTTCAACCTCTACCCTCACAAAACTGTTCTTGAAAATGTAACCTTGGCACCTATCAAGGTTCTTGGGATTAGTAAGGCAGAAGCTGAAAAGACTGCCGAGAAATTCCTTCGTTACGTTAACATGTGGGACAAGAAAGACTCTTATCCAGGTATGCTTTCTGGTGGGCAAAAACAACGTATCGCCATTGCCCGTGGTCTTGCCATGAACCCTGAGCTCTTGCTCTTTGACGAACCAACGTCAGCCCTTGACCCAGAGACTATCGGTGACGTGCTTGCCGTTATGCAAAACCTTGCCAAAGGTGGCATGAATATGGTGGTCGTTACCCACGAAATGGGCTTTGCTCGTAGTGTGGCTGACCGTATCATTTTCATGGCTGAAGGTCAGATTCTTGTCGACACAACTGATGTGGATGGTTTCTTTGACAATCCTACTGAACCGCGTGCAGTACAATTCCTTTCTAAGATTATCGACCATAACTCTGATCGTGTTCAAGTCGATGCTTAAGGAGGTTGCCTATGACTTTCAAAAAAATCTTACGTTACCTAACTGTTGCAAGCTTGGCAATTCTCACTATTTTTCTTATCACGAGTCACAAGACTAAGGCGGAAGACACTAGTAAGCTTCTTGATAGTAAAGCAGTCCAAAAGATTGTTAAGCGAGGGACACTCAATGTCGGTGTGAAGCAAGACGTTCCTAACTTTGGTTACTATTCTGCTAAGACTAATACCTACGAAGGTATGGAAGTTGATCTTGCTAAGAAGATTGCTGATGAGTTAAAAGTTAAAGTGAATTATATCCCAGTAACGACGCAAACTCGTGAACCACTTATGGATAACGGTACTATCGACTTGCTTATCGCTACCTATACCATTAATGATGAACGTAAGGCTTCTTACGCTATCTCAACTCCTTACTACTATGACCAAATCGGTTTCTTGGTTCTTAAGGATTCAGGGATTAACAAAATCTCAGACTTGAATGGTAAGACTATTGGAGTGTCTCAAGGGGCGTCAACTAAGGCTGCGTTGCAAGAGTACGCTTCAGCTAATAACCTTAAGTTCAACTATGTTCAACTCGGATCTTTCCCAGAATTGGCTGTTTCTCTTTACGCTCACCGTGTAGATGCTTTCTCAGTTGATAAATCTATCCTCTCTGGATATGAAAGTAAGAAAACTAAAACCTTAAAAGAAGGTTTCAAAACACAAGAGTACGGTATTGCTTCAAGTAAGTCTAATCAAGAGTTGATTGATTATACCAACGATTTGATTGCTAAATGGCAAAAAGATGGTAGCCTTCAAAAACTCTACGATAAGTATCACTTGAAACCAGCTAAGGCTGAAGATAAATAGAAAGGAGTCCTGAATTTATGTATCTTTTAACAGAAACGGCTAGTCCTTTCGCTCTTGAACGTTGGGCTGCTTTCTTCGCTAACTTTGGGCAATTTGCCAAAGGATTCTTTTACACTCTTGGTATTTCGATTGGTGCCTTGATTGTAGCTCTTCTTCTTGGGCTCATCTTTGGGGCTATGAGTTCGACTCATAACAAGGTCCTTCGTGGCATTTCACGTGTGTATGTTGAAATCTTCCAGAACACACCCTTGCTCGTGCAATTCGTGGTTGTCTTCTATGGGATTTCAATCTTGACTGATGGCCATGTCATGATTCCAATTTCATTGACAGCTATCCTTTGTGTGGGTGTCTACACAGGAGCCTATATCTCTGAAATTATTCGTACAGGTATCGAGGCAGTTCCTAAAGGTCAAACCGAAGCCGCTTTGTCTCAAGGATTCACCTACGCTGATACCATGCGTATCATCATCTTGCCTCAAGCAGTCCGTACTATCTTGCCACCATTGACCAACCAAGTGGTTAACTTGATTAAGAATACTTCTACAGTTGCCATTATCTCTGGGGCAGATATCATGTTCACTGCTAAGGCTTGGGCTTATGATACCACTAACTATGTGCCGGCCTTTGCTGGGGCTGCCTTCCTCTACTTTATCATGTGTTTCCCTCTAGCTACTTGGGCACGTCGTAAAGAAGAAGAGAATAAGAAAGCTTACTAAGGAGGTCCACTATGTCAGAAGTTTTATCAGCTACTAACCTTAAATTCTTGGCACAAGGGATGTGGACGACTCTTTACTTGTCTTTCTTCATCATCGTGCTATCTACCCTGTTCGGAACTATTCTGGCGGTGATGCGTAACGGAAAGAATCCTATTCTGCGTTGGATTGCTTCTATCTACGTTGAGTTCGTCCGTAATGTTCCTAACTTGCTTTGGATTTTCATTATCTTCCTGGTCTTCCAACTCAAGTCAACCGCTGCAGGGATTACCTCTTTCACGGTCTTTACTTCAGCTGCCTTGGCGGAAATCATTCGTGGGGGACTGAACTCTATTGACCATGGCCAAACGGAAGCCGGCTTGTCTCAAGGATTTAACAACAAACAAATCTTTATTTACATCATCTTCCCACAAGCTATTCGTAAGATGTTGCCATCTATCATCTCTCAATTCGTAACAGTTATCAAGGATACTTCTTTCCTTTACTCTGTTATCGCCTTACAAGAATTGTTTGGTAAGAGTCAGATTTTGATGGGTGGTTACTACGAACCTAGTCAAATCTTCACCTTATACGGTATTGTGGCTTTAGCTTATTTCGTGGTTAACTTTGCCATCTCTAGCTACTCTCGCTACCTCTCTAAACAATGGGAGCAAGCTAGTGAATAAAACAAAAAACTCACCTACGGGTGGGTTTTTGTTTTTCTGGATACTAAAAACGACTCCAATCGGAGTCGTTTGTTTCGTTAATTCACCGTTACTTTGCCTGAATAATAATCTAGGGTAATTCCCTGTTGGACATTTGGAACGAAGACATTGAACTCAAGCGAGCCATCAGCTGACTTGGCTTCAAGATGTGATCCTGATGGAATCAGGTTATCTCCTTCATAAATGAGGGTCACGCGATAACGGACACGTTTGTTTTTATCCTGAGCTTTTCGCACCAGGCTTTCATAATAGTTTTGGCCTGTGGAAGTTTCGCTATTAGCCTGGTTAGCCCAAGCAGTTTGAACGGCAATATTTTCTGGATTTGAAGTCGAGGCATCAAATCCTTTGAGACCACCTACAAGTGCATAGCCCAACAAATGGCCTCGGTCTACGGCATGGCTATACTCTCCTAAAAGATTGTGAACTTGATGCCATCCAGCTGGTGTCCAAGATGTTGAGCCATTCCCTGTTTCTTGACGATTTTTGTACTGTCTGGTCGCTTTACTTAACAAGGCATTCGCAACTGTAGGAACCGTTTGTCCTTGAACCGTTTTAACTTGGTTATTAGCGTAGGGTTGGCTAGATACCTTAGCATTAAGATTGGTTTTATTACCGTTAACAATATAGGCACCAGCCCCATTCCATTCTATGGCGTTTCCTAGTTGACTCTTGACAGAGCTGGTCATCACCGTCTCTGCGAGTTGCTCTTGTGGCGTAGACTGCCCACTTGTTGAGCCGTTTGATTTGACGTAGTTATTGGATTTTCCCGAGACTAGACTAGCTACCTGCTTGATTGGATTGTTAGGTGAGAGCTTATTACTCGTTCCAACGTAACCTAAAACTGCAATCAAAACCGCTATCAGTAACGAGACTAGCTGACGTTTCTGTTTATTTGTTAAAGATGTCTTTCTTTTTGCCATTGTTCTCTTTCTTTTATATGAATGTCATGACTAAAGGAGCGGGATTACTTCCCACTCCCTTTATTTTCCTGTAAATTTAGCAACAATTGCCTGCCAAGTTTCTGGTTTTAAGATGCTTATTGGATCCTTGCCCTCTCCTAAAACAGCATAGCCAACCATCAAACCGATAGCTAGAAAAGCAAGGCCAATCACACACACACTCAAAACAAGTAATAATTGACGAAAAACATAGCCTTTACCAGTTTCCATACTAAGCCTCACTTACACGTGAAATATTTGCTCCTAGTTTAGCTAGTTTCTCATGGAATTGATAGTAACCACGATCCAAGTGTGTTAATTTACCAACAGTCGTTGTTCCTTCAGCTACCATTCCTGTAAGAATAAGTGCTGCTGAAGCTCGAAGGTCAGTAGACATAACCTGAGCACCTTGAAGTGGCAAACCACCGTGAATCATAGCCGTGTCACGAAGGATTTCTGAATGAAGTCCCATACGACGCATTTCTTCCAAGTGTTGGAAGCGATTCTCAAAGACAGTTTCAATCATGGTTGATTCCCCGTTTACCACTGCCATAAGTGCTGTAAATTGAGCCTGCATGTCAGTTGGGAAACCTGGGTGAGGTAGAGTTTTAACGGTTACTGGTTTCAATTGAGAAATATCAGATTTAACACGAATGCCACCTTCTTCTTCCTTAACATCGACACCCATTTCCAATAATTTTGAAATCAAAGGACGGTTATGTTCCCAGATAGCATCTTTGATGAGAACATCTCCAGAAGTCATAGCTGCCGCTACCATAAAAGTACCGGCTTCAATACGGTCCTGAACAACCGCATGTTTAGTACCATGGAGAGCTTTAACACCTTTAATCACGAGCGTTTCAGTTCCAGCACCTTTGACGTCTGCTCCCATCTCGTTAAGAAGGAGGGCCAAGTCAACAATTTCTGGTTCACGCGCAGCATTTTCAATGGTTGTAACACCATCAGCCAAAGTTGCTGCCATCATAAGGTTTTGAGTGGCACCAACAGATGGGAAGTCCATATAAATAGTTGCACCTTTAAGGTTTTCTGCTGTCGCAGTAATGTCACCACCAACTTGGGTAATTTTAGCACCCATTGCTTCTAAACCTTTGAGGTGGAGGTCGATTGGACGACTACCAATCGTACAACCGCCAGGCATTGAAACCTTAGCGTGACCATTACGGGCAAGAATAGGTCCAAGAACTACGATTGACGCACGCATCTTGCTAACATACTCGTATGGTGCTTGATCGAGAATTTCTCCACTAGCATCAACGACAACGGTATTATTTTCCTCGTCAAAGTCTACAGCAATATCTAAACCACGAACAACATTATTCATCGTGTAAACATCTGACAAGATTGGAACATTAGTTAAGGTTGTTTGACCTTCTGAGGCCAAGATAGTCGCTGCCAACAAAGGGAGGACAGCGTTTTTAGCACCTTCAATGACAACCTCACCACTTAATCGAGTGTTGCCACCCTGCACAATAATTTTATCCATAAGGATTCCTTTCAAGGGTCATTTTCATCTTTTTGTATTATATCAAAAGTCTTTTAAAATCACTAATTTAAGAAATCGAGCTAGCCATATTCTGTCCAAAAGCTAAAACCGCCAGAACAAAGGAGCTGATAAGGTAGCCTAAGGCAATACTGATAAAGAGCAAAAAGAGTTTCAATTTACCAGTATTTTCAATCGGATTTTTGATGATCTTCGCCCAATCAAAAAGGCTAATCAGCATTTGGTAGCTCAATCCTATAAATACAAGGTGACTCGCCAAAGTGACGAATTGATTAATTATAGTCATAGTTTCATTATACCATAGAAAGCTAAGCTTAAACATAAAAAGAGGGTGAGACAGTTCTAAATCTGTAATCATTTAGTGACCGCTCCCACTCCTCTTCTCTTTATTTTTGAAGCTACTAGATTAGGCATAGTTTAAAATAATCTAGTGCTTATCTTACACTCCCTAGGAACTGATAATTTGAGTTATGCTACTTAGTCTTCATAACCGTTTGGGTTAGTCGTTTGCCAACGCCATGAATCTCTAACCATTTCTTTCAAGGTCTTCTTAGCTTCCCAGCCAAGGACTTCTTTGGCCTTTTCAGGAGAGGCATAGCAAGTAGCAATATCGCCAGCACGACGTCCTTGAATACGGTATGGGATAGCAACCTTGTTTTCAGCTTCGAAAGTCTTAACGAGATCCAAAACGCTATAACCATGTCCAGTACCCAAGTTGAAAATCTCAGCACCTTTATGACTCAAATTATATTTGACAGCAGCCAAGTGACCTGAGGCCAGGTCAAGAACGTGAATGTAGTCACGCACACCTGTACCATCTGGAGTTGGATAGTCATCCCCAAAGACGTTAAGCTCAGGCAGTTTACCGATAGCTACTTGTGTAATATATGGCATCAAGTTGTTTGGAATACCGTTTGGCAATTCCCCAATCAAACCACTTTCATGAGCACCAATAGGATTGAAATAACGAAGATTTGTGACAGACCATGACGGATCTGATGCAGCTACGTCTGTAAGAATTTGTTCCATCATCAACTTAGTATAACCGTATGGGTTGATAGCTGATGTTGGCATATCTTCGGTCATTGGAGAAGGATTATTGGTACCGTAAACTGTTGCACTTGAACTGAAGACAATGTTTTTCACATCGTATTCCTTCATTTTTTCAAGGAGGGTAATGGTACCACTGATATTGTTTTTATAATATTTCAAAGGTTTTTGGACAGATTCTCCCACTGCCTTGAAGGCCGCGAAGTGAATAACTAACTCAATATCTTCATTTGTAAAAACCTTATCCAAAAAATCAGTATCTAAAATGGAACCTTGATAAAATGGAAATTTTTTACCAGTAATCTTTTCCAAACGTTCAAGAACTGCTGGCGAACTATTTGAAAAGTCGTCAACTAAGACTACATCGAAACCTGCATTAAGGAGTTCAACGGTTGTGTGGCTACCGATATAGCCAGCTCCTCCTGTAATTAAAATAGACATTTATTTTTCCTTTCTTACTTGTCAGTGCCTTTTTGATCCTTTTGAATCGTTGCTAATTTAGGCATGACTTCTCCTTCAAAACCTTTCATGGCAAAATGAACCGAAGGCTCTTGTGTCATTGGAGATAGAATTCCTAGCTTCACCTGATAATTCTGATCTTTGGAATAAGCGAAACTTGCCATTAGTTCAGTTGTTTGATCTGGAAGCAATTCTGACAAACGACAATCAAGTTGTTGGGCTTGAAGAACCTTGCCATTAGCATTACACAAGTATAATACCACAGGCCAATCCCCATATAAAGGGGCAACCCCAGAATTTTCCAAATTAAGGGTAATTTCAACCTTGCTCTCTCCTTTGGAAATTGTCAAACCTGATACCCAGAGACGGTAGCCCATGTTCTTCAAGAGCTCATTATAAGCAGCTTTCCCGTCACCAATATCTTCAGCAACCTTTGGACCCAAGAAGGTCAAATGAGCTGCTTTGGCTTCATCTGTAAGCTCATCTAAGTTATTACCAAGCAAAGTAGACATAGACTGCGAACTTGTTAATTCACCACCGATTGGTGCTTTCTCCCAGGCCTTAGGCATGGCTTTCAAGGCAGCTTGCTCTTGGGTTTGATCGTATGCGCCACCATTTTGGATCCAATTTAACCAGGTTTTAGTAGCTGATTTGTCTCCAAAGACATCATTGTAGATTCCAAAATCACCTTCCAAACCTGTATCAAAAGGTCTTCTCATAAGAATCTTTGCTTTAGGAAAGGCTGGTTGAAACGGAGCAATGTAGTCCTTACGAACTTCTTTTCGTGGCAATTGGCGAATGCCCGCATCTGAGTGAACATGCCACTCACCCCAGTGGCCTAGGCCACCAAGCTCGATGTAGGCGATAAAATCATCATTGCCCCAACGCTGTCCCATAGCAGTAACAGCATCTTTATAGTATTTTCTAAGCAGTTTATTTTGGTAATTTGGTGAAAATCCCTTACCGTAGGATGTGCTATAAGCATCTCCAAGGTCAGAAATTTCATTTCCCAACCAGTTAGGGATATCCTTATGACTTGATTTGCCAGGGTAATCTAGCAAGAAACGTAAGACGACCTGCTTGCCTTCTTTCTTCCATCGTTTAAACTGGTTACTTTCTTCAATTGTTTCCCAGTTATAGTGGCCCTTTTTAGGTTCCAATTCTTTCCATGTAATATCAACATAGACAAGGTGAACGTCTTCAGAAACTGTTTTTTCTTCAGCTGAAGGGACATAACCCATGAGCGGATTCCCAAAACTCTTGTCTGAAAGCGTATATTCAAACTTGGTACCTGTGTTTCTGGTATTCAAATACACAAAAATGGCATAAAGACCACTCGTAATGATGATTAGACAGATGACGAGCCAAAGTTTCTTCTTTCGACTACTCCAACTTTTCTTCTCACGTCTTCTAGCCATGGTATTCGCCGTTGTATTGGATTAGCGTAAGGTCTTTGACACCATCGATAGATTTGATATTTTCAACGAAGGTAAGGTCGTTATTTTTCACAAAGACTTCAATTGCCATCTCGACACTGTCTTTTCGCATAGTTTCAGACTTGATAAAGTGCTTGATGCGACCAAGTTCTTGAATAACTTTGTCACCTGTATGCTCACCATCAAAGTGAACCACAGCGATATACACCTTACCAGTCTCTTGCAAGCGGCTAAAGACAATAAGCATCAGTAGGATAACGATAGACGTTACAACGGCCAGGACATACATACCTGCCCCTACCGTAATCCCTGAGGTAATTGCCCAGAAAAGATAGAGCAAGTCCATAGGATCTTTAACTGCAGTACGGTAACGGACGATAGAGAGGGCACCGACCATACCAAGTGAGATAACGATGTTTGAACTGATTGCCAGTGTTACCATTGACGTAAGCAAGGTCATACCGACCAAAGTCATGGCAAAACTGCGTGAATAAATAACGCCTGTAAAGAAATGCTGGTAAACCTTATAGATAAAGGCTCCAATCAACAAGGCAAGTAGCAAGACGATAACAATACGAAACGGTGACTGCGTCGCATAGTTATCAGACTGCAAAATAGATTTTTTTATAAAGTCTTGAACACTCATAAATTCCCCTTCTTATACTAAGTTCTTCCGAACTTAGCACTTTTCCTATTTATATATTCCCATCTTCCCAGTATTCAAAACCATTTAGATACTGAGATTTTTCATAAGCCAATACGTACTTAGAGACAGCCATCATATCTGCTTTCCCTGGCAAGACACTTTGGACAATCTTTGGCAGATACTCTGTATATTTAACTTCGAAAACCATCTTTTCCGGATCAATGACTGGAATTGTTGGTAAGTCCGGATCAAAAATATCAAAACTTCCAACCGCTACTCTGACATTTTGGTCAAAGGTTAAGCGAACTGTTCCAAAGTCATAAACCCACGGCTCTCGTTCATAATCAACGATGGTCCGGGGACGCATCATGTTACTAACACATTCATAGTAAAATTCCTGACAGAGAGGATAGGGACTTTTCAAGAGAAAGTCATAATCCCCATCAATGATTTTATAAAATTCTTCGACAGTTAGTGGTGCATCCTCTTTCAGAATGTAGGTATCAACCTTTTTCTTACGCTCTAGCTTGATACTATTGGTCCCGAAATTGTAGATACGAATCCTATATTTTTTACGAACCAGAATACCTGCATCTTTTTCAGCATAGGCACTATTCCAATAGTCGTCAAAGTAAAGACTTCTAATGGTATAACCACCATTTGTCGCATGCTTATCCAACTGAATCAAATGTTTAAAACGTTCAGTCAACAGGGCCTTTTCTGGTTCACCAATGACGTATTTCAACTCATGGCGAAAGGGCTTCTCTTTAGTCTTCATAACCATCTACCCCAATTTTTCCATCTTCGAGGACAAAGAAGCTCATGATACCAAATTGTTTAGAGTTATCACTATTGATATAGTAGTCAAAAGCACGTTGTGATTGTCCAGCCTCATTAGTTGCAGTCACACGTACGAAATATTGTCCCTTAGGCAAGGTATCTGTTTCGGCACTGAGAGTTTTAAGACCAGATTTTTCAAAGACCTTGTCTTTAAATTCATAGTCTTTAGCTAATTCTACAGTGTAAGTCAACTTGCTGTTATTGAAATCGTAAGAGGCACCCCAACTTAATTTCAATTTGTTATTGGCCACTTCCGGCTTATTGATAAAGAATGGTTGCGGTTTTTCAAGACTTGTTTTGTAAATCTTGTAGTTGTTCTCCAACTCATTTGGCAAATCTGCCAAAATCTTGTCGTAATTATCAGGTGTTGTCTTAGCATGCATTTGGTCAGGCATCTTAGCTAGGTAAGGTTTAATAACTGCTGCGTATTCATTACTCATAGAAGTAATCTTGTCACCAGTAATCGTCTTACGTAGCTCATCCATCTTCTCATCTAGACCCTTGCGGAACTCTTTTGACTTGAGCAAACGTTGGAAAAGTTGGTTACCCCAATAGTTGCTGACACCGACTTCCCAGCTATTAGCTTGGTCACTGTCCTTACTTACCAAACGACGTTCATTCTTCATCAAGATACTATCGTTATCCCAAGGAATGATGTACCATTTGGTTGAGTTTTGTGGGCTATAGAGATACATGTTACGACTCTGTGTATCATCATTACCAAGCAACATCTGGAAGGCCATCCAATATTGGATATTCTCAGGATCTACATACTTGTCCATGATGGTTTCAATCTTCACCGATGGATCGTTGAGCTTGGTTAGAAAATCAATAAGTTTGGTATGATCATGGCTACCTTTAATTTCCAAAAGTTTCTCGAATTTATCCTTATCGAATTTAGGATCATCTTCTTTAACAATCGTATCTTCATAGCGGAAGAATTCGAAGAAGTTTGGTTTATAAAGGTTGGCATTTTCATCCAGACCGTGATCTTTCAGATAGTTTTTGTTAATCTGCTCGACTTGCGTGTAGAGACCATAATCCTCAAATTTACCTGATGGATTGTCAGAGGTTTCATCCTTAACGTAGAGGTGAACAAAACTCGTTCTAGCACCCATGAGTTGAGGAATTTCTTCCATTAAATCATAGGACAACTTATTTCTAAAGCGAAGGGCTTCAGTCTGGTGTTTATTAAGGTTAATGGTACGTTGGCCGTTCCACTCGCCCTTGTTCTTTTTAATCTTAATTTTATAGTTCTTTTGGGCGTTCTTACTTGAACTTTCCCCACGAATCTGAACACTGGCGTTTGGCACGTCCTGGTCATAACCCAACTCACCAGACACAGGACCGTCCTCATTACCAACTTGAAGAAGACCTGCTACTTGGTATCGTTTAACACCCATCTTCTGATAATCTTCAACAGAATATTGGTTGACCTCAGACCATGAGTGATTTTGATTTTCTGTAGCGTCTCCTCGACGTACAGTCAGGTACATGGTCGTTACCTTGGTATGATCTTTATCATAGAGACTCTTTTTGTCTCTTAAGTGTACATTAGAGATATCAGTGGCCGCTTGTTTATCTACTTTTTTAGTTGTCACACCGTTTTTTGTCTGTTCCTTGGTTCCACATGCTGTAAAACCAAATACCGTACAGAGCAACAAAACCGCTGCTAAACTCTTTTTCCTATTCATTTCCCCCACCTCTTTTGTATGTTTTCTAAACGCTCAGTCCATTTTTCAAAATAGCCCACGTCTTTCTTAGATACCATGGTTTGGCTTCCTAAGAAATGATACTGAAGATCACTTGTGTATTTATCGATTTCCTGACCAC
Source organism: Streptococcus sp. 3.1 (assembly GCF_016648915.1). Taxonomy (NCBI): domain Bacteria; kingdom Bacillati; phylum Bacillota; class Bacilli; order Lactobacillales; family Streptococcaceae; genus Streptococcus; species Streptococcus sp. 3.1. Next base: position 15,810 of record NZ_JACLQV010000010.1, read on the forward strand.
TTTCGATGAAAAGAACTAAAGAAGAAATCAGGAAGGCATAGCCTAGGAAGGCTGGGTCCAAGAACTGAGAACCAAAACTCAAAACTACTGTCAGAATGGCAAAGTGTTTGGCAAGCTTCTTGGCACCCTTATAATCTGCAAAATACATCAAGAGCAAGATATTCACATTACCTACAGCATAGAGACCATAAGCTAGACATAGCGTTAAGAAGTAACCATGCATTTGATTGTTAAAACCAATTGGTAAGTAAGTCAAAACCACGCTTCCGAAGAACATGATGAAAATTGTCGCTAGCAATTGTTTCCAAAAAACATATTTGAGCTCATTACTCATGACATCCAACATTTGAGTTTCAGCTTCCTGAATATCCGAAAGACTTCCCTCTTCATTGTAGAGCTTAAAATAACGTCGGAAATGCGGATAGAAGGAAACCTCGACAGACATAACGAAATTAAGTGTTGATACTAAAGTCGTTAAGTAGGCTAACATGGCTGGCACATCGTAGACTGGAGCTGTACGGAAGAAGCCATCAAAACTCTTACTAATTGGTCCAAACCAGTTAATAACAATATGAGCAAAGAGGGCCACCAACATGTAAAGTCCAGTCTTGGCAAGATCAGAAAATTGATCAAACCATTTCAAAAACTCAAAGGACATTTTAAGATTAGATGGGAAATAATCATGGATCAGACGAACCATCCAAAACATCATTCCACCGTATCCCAAACAAACACTTAGGAATATACCATACTTTTGATGTAGGAAAATACTAAGTAACCCAGAGACAATCATCACACCAATCGCTAAAAAGAAACCTTTGATAATTTCTTTATAGGATTTAATCGCTGTCAAATAGGTAATTACATTCCAAACGAGACAAAGCTCACCAAAGAGCAAAACACCCATAGCTACTTCTGCTAAGCTTCGGCTAGCCAAGGCTAGATAGAGCGCATACAGTGGTGTCCCAATCATAAGCATCAAGGCACTCGACGCATAAAATGAAGGAATAATAGTCTCAAATTTCTTCTCGTAGAGCATATCCGCAACAAAGCGGGTTACCACCAACGAGAAAAGACTGGTAATCACAAGTGAAAAGATGATAGCGTAAGTCAAGTTCGAAAGAATATAGTCACGCTCATTTTCACTGATTCCCGCTACCATTGTCAGAACAACGACGCCAGCTGTAAGTAAAATCCCCAAAAGCATAGGACCGGTATACACAATTCCAGCATAAGCGTAGGCCTTTTGTTTTGAAAAAAGGCTATCTTCGTTGTAAATTTTACGTAATTCAAATCCAATACCGGCCATTAAACAGCCACCTCCTCATATAAGCGTCGGTACTGACCGATCATTTGCGGATATTGATATATCGCTTCAACACGCTTACGCGCAATTTCACCCATTTCAAGCCGTCTTTCATCATTAATCGTCATCTTCTTCATAGCTTCTGCAAGAGGCCCTGTACAAGTAGGTGGTGCACAAAATCCTGCAATCCCTAGATTGTCATCCTCACGACCTTCTAGCAATTCTTGACAACATCCGACATCTGTCGTCACACAAGGACGGCTAGCCGCCATTGATTCCAAAACAGAAAGTGGCAAGCCCTCAGAAAGACTGGTCAAAAGCGTAAAATCAATTTTCTTCATATATTCTCGAATATTAACACGACCAGTGAATAGAAGACGATCTCCCAAATCCATCTTATCGGCCAAGCTAAAACACTCATCCGCATATTCTTGGTCATCTATACCACCCATGATATGCAAACGAACGTTTGTCACCTGCTGGGCCAATTCGTAGAAAGAATATAACATGGTTTTAATATCCTTGATTGGAGCCAAACGAACTACAGCTCCGATATCAATCCAACCATCCGGTTCTTTCAAAGGAATTTGAGAAAAAGCATCATAGTCAATCCCGTTTGAGATAACCTGACATTTCTCTGGATCACAACCCATCTCAATCTGAATTTCCTTGGCCTTCGTAAAGAGGCTGGTAATTTTTTCAGCATTTTGATAAATCGCATCAGACAACATATAGAAGAATCTTACCCACTGATGGCGCATTGTAGGTAAAACCCACTTCGCACGAAGCAACTCTTCTTCACGTTCACGCGTATAAATCCCGTGTTCAGTTAAGAAGAGAGGTTTGTCATAGGTCAAACTTCCCAAAGTTGCAAGAATACCACCATAACCTGTAGAGATTGAGTGGTAAACATCTGCTTCAGGAGGTGGACAGGATAAAATATTTAAAAGTGGAAACAGCATAGAACGGATAGTGTGAAAAACATCTGAAAAAGATAGCTGTGTGTAGCGCTCACTACAAAGATCCTTTAAGACCTGAAAAAAGGCCTCACTACTCAAGAGATCGTTAGGAACGACCTTACCATCTTGTAACAGTTTAAACAAGACTTTCCAATCAGGTTGTTGGCAAAAAACCATATCCTTAAGCGCTTGTTTTTCCTCATCTGTAAACTGATATGGCTCTATGTCTTCTTCTTTATCTGGCACAACATAGTCCAAAAAGACTTCGTGTACTTCTACGACATTTTCAGGAAGTTCATAAACAAACTCCCCCTTTTGTTCATGCGTTGCCCCCACAACCCAAAGAACAAATTCATGCTCTTTCATTTCTGTAATATATTGATGCATCCAAGTAGAGACACCACCGTGAACATACGGATAGGACCCTTCAAGAATTAAACATATCTTCATCGGCATTTTCCCCTATTTTGCCTTATTTTAATGTAATGGTGACTGACTTATTCGTAGCCTCCAATAGGTAAAGGTCACCCGTTAAATGCGTAACCTTACCATTTTTTACCTTCTTAACCTCGTTTTGATTTAAACGAACCATAAGGTAAGCATGATCATGAAAATTCTCAAGATCAATTTTTAGGGCGTCTTTGGTATATTTTTGAGAAACTTTCAAAATACCGTAACGCTGAACAGCACCTGCTAATTCTGAACCTGTTAGATTTCTAAGTGAAGGTGACATATTGTGGACCCAACTAACTTCCTTGTCCAAAGCCTTATACATCTTTGCCCAACCTAATTCTGCACCACGATCGACATCAAGAACATCATCAGGGTGAAGGAAGTGGTTATTAACATAGTGCATATTCATTTCAGAAAAGACCGTCATCTGTGAGAAATCATCCCAAACCGCACCAGAAACAGTACGTGGCTCTTCAATCATTCCATCAGGCGACACTTCAAACTCTTGCGAATAAGTGAAATCCCCTGGGAAATAGTTACTTGAGATAGCCTTGATTTCTGGGAAATCATTAACGATTACCTCTCGTCCTTCTTTCGAAAGAATATTTGATGGTGGAACGTAGACTGATTTTTGCGCTTTAGGAAAGAGTTGGTTGACAAAACGAATCAACTCAGACAGACCAGCCTTCATAGCAGCCTTATCCTTCCAAGTCTTGTAGCTGGCATACTTTTCACCATAATTAACAGATGAAGGACTCAAAGGTTGGTGATTATAACCATGATAACCAAGCTCGCCACCATTAGCCAAAAGCGAATTTCCAAAATATTTGAAACGATCTAAATCATTTTGTTGAACAATTTTACCATCTGTCTGGGCCTCATAGTTTTCAATGACCACACCTGTATGAACGATACCATACTTTTCGTGCAATTTAAGAAGGTCTGGCCACCAAACATTGGTATAAAATTCAGACACAGACATGTCGTAATCACGTTTAACGAAACGACCATCTCCAGCTGGAACAGGTGATGGGAAATCATCTATATAATAGGTAGAGCCATTGATTACCGGATAAACTGTCGCTTCAGTCAAAAGGCTATAAGAAGCGGCATAAATACCACGGATATTACGCTCATAGATTCCAAGGTTATCAACGACAAACTTCCCTTTGCCGTATGATTTTTCCCAAATCAACGGTGTATGAGAATCATCTGTTGTTTTAGCATGCACCTTAACATCACTTTCAAGAGAGACTTTTCTGGCTGACTCAAAAGGTTCTTCAATTTTATAATTGCGTCCCCCACCAATCATGAAATCAGGATCCACGTAGATTTCCTTGACCTCATCCATCTCAAAATTGGAATAACTCACGCCGAGATTATGATCAATGGCATCCAGATTACTTTCTTTCCCCATGGTTACTGCAAAAAGTGTTTGACCACCTTTTTCAGTCCAATCCATGAGTGGCTGCACCTGGTCCTCCATTCGAGAAAGGTCAGTGACAAGAAGGACTACTTTTTTATAATCTGAAAGTGAATAGGACTCGTGTTTAGCCACATCGACTAACTTAGCTCCCATACGCATATCTTTTAGAATTTGCTCAAACTGTTTCCAAGCCCTTTGACTCGTCTCGTTTTCACTATCATAAAGAACCAGTGTATCTTTATCTAAATCCTTGACAACTGAGGCCGTAGAAGGTACTTTTCCGGTAAGATAGGCTTCCTTACCTTGAGTTGGGTACCATTCCCCTTTCTTTTGAACAAAGAGTCCGATGGCCAAACACAAAATAAGGCCAACACCTAGCAAGGTTTCTTTGCGGATAACATTCTTTTTACCTAATTTCATGCCATCACCTCTTTTCCTTGCCAGAAGTTCAAGAGATCTTGTTTGTCCTTAGAAAGAACAACCTGTTTGCCTTGCATCTCACGAATCATGTTCTTAAATTCATTAAACTGACCAGTTTGATAGTAATATTCCAAATACAAATAATACACATCATCCGCATTTGATTTAATTGAAAGCTGCGTCAAATGCTTTTGAGCCAAATCATACAAACCAAGAGCTAGTTCATTATGGATAACTCTCACTAAGTCTTTAGCAGTCGTTCCGTGACTAAGTTTTTGCAAGAGACGTTCCTCGTACTCCTTACGAAGCAAACCTTCCATTTGTTTACTTAGAAGTTCTTTAGAGAGGTAATCTTCCATAAAATCACAATACTCGGTTAAGAGGTCAAAGTCTGCTTCACCCTTTTCAAAACGTTTCTCAAAGGCACTCAACTTCTCATCGTATTGACTTGAAATTTCAGAAATAAAGGTTGTCGCATAGTGAACAATTTCACTGTCCTCATTTAAGCGAGCCAAGTAGAGCAAATCCATAAAATGAGATGGATCATTATTAGCCAATTCCATCAATTGCTGACGAGCTTCCTTAGCCTTATTCAAATAGAGAGATTCTTCAAGAGGAACGATGTCTTCTTCAACCAATTCCTTAGGACGTTGAAAATCATCGATATTTCCAAAATCAATGGTCAAATCTTTAATTTTGCCACCAACTGCTGCTTCTTGACCACGACGGTGTCTACCAGGATTTGGCTTAGAAATCATATGAATCAGACCGGCACCAAAGAAAGGTAAAGCAATTGGGAAAATCAAGTAAAAAATGGTTAAATCTGATTTGCCACTAACAATGGCTTTATAGACAAGTGCTATAGATAGGAAGTAACAAACCGTTAAAATACTAGTAATTAGGACTGGAATCATTGTGCAACCCTCCCTTGATAACTAGCTTGTTCAAGAAGTTCTGCCTTTTCAATGAAAGAACGACTCATTTTTGAAAGAACCTCAAGCTCGTTTAACACTTTAGTAGACATAGCTTCAAAAGGAACAGCCTCTACCCAAATGATAAAAGTACCCTCTGCCTTGGTCTTAACTTCCATGGCATACGCTGGACGATTCTCAAGCAATGATTTATTAGCCCAGACACGTCCATGACCAAAGGCACCTCCAATTTCTTTAAAATCTGTCAAAGATACTTGCTTCTTATCGTTATCTCCCAAAAGAAGCTCGTATTGGAAAGGACCACCTCCATAAAGTGAAACAGGAGCATTCAAAATTTCTGAAACCAAATCAAGCGTCTGTCTAAGAACCTTCTCAACACTAGTATGATCTAAAGTCACAAAGTAAGAATATGCTTTTCCAAGACCATCTTGACTTGCCAACAAGGCATTTTTCAGGTCTTTGTTTTCATGGAGTAATGTATCGTAGGATTGATTAAGGATAAGATAGTCTTCCTTAACTGTTTCCAACTGTTTATCTAGTTGTAGCTTGTCATCTTTCTTCTTCATTTCCACAAAACCACAAACCACAGCGATAAAGATATAGGCAATAAAGGCAACCCAACGGTCAGTGTTATATAGAAGCAGTTGCCAGCTAGTTCCAGACATGATTTGACTGATGGTCAAACCAATAATTGCAAGAACTGCCGAGAACAAGCCATACCCCATGCCCAAAACTGTACTAATCAAGACAACAAAGAGCAAACGTAGGTCGATCAATTGGAACTGTAACTGACCTTGAGTCATATATCGAAAAGCTTCAAAGACTAAGAAGGTCACGACAACAGCAGCAAGTTTCTTATTTCTCTTTTGCTTAACGATATTATCTATGATATTGCGGAACTTAGAAACACGTAGAGACCCTATTCGCTGTTTTTGATAGTCTTCGTAAATATCTGGCAAGTCACGCACCAAAGCATAACGCATAAACCAAGCAAACCTATCACGCAAATCATGATGCTTTTCAGGATCATTATCATATTTACTAATTCTTCTTTCCTCTAGGAAATGAACCTGCTTATTAGGGAAATATTTATCCAAAGCTTGCAAGAGCTCCCCAAAAGTCAGTTGGAAAGGATCCGGAATAATAATGCTTTCATAGGTGTCATTCCATCGCTCACATAATTTGTGAAGCAAATCTCCCAAGTCAGATAGACTGATAAAAGTCGCCTGACTTTGTGATGACTCCTTTAACTCTACCTGTTCATGGTCATCTAAACGCACAAACAGTTTATAAAGATAATCTTCTTTATTAATAACTGAATAAAGAAAGGGACTATGTAGAACTTTAAGGTTGACCCCAAATTCTCGACTCCAGGATAATAAGGTATCCTTTGTTGTCGTCTGTAAACTTCTTTTCCCATCCTCAAGGATAGGACCTGTGATATAAAGTAATCGTTTGTTTTTTCTATCTTTAAGACACTCTAACAATCTGATGAGATTTTCAATCTCCCCTGAACTTTCATGTCCGTAATTGAGATATTCCGAAAAATAGATGATTTGATCATAATCATGAAAATCAAAAACGTCTTCTAATTGGTTGTTCTCATAATGCTTGGTATAAACGGTGATTTTATTCTTACGAGAGTTCTTTACACCTGTATGACCAAAAATAAAAACTGCTTGATTAGGAAACGTTTTCAAAATGAAATCGTTTGTTAATCCAGCAGTATTACCAAGTATCAAAATATTCATAAACTTCTCCCCACTTTTAAGAGTGTCCCCTTAACTACACTCTCTACCCATTCTAATCATTAGTCTCAAGTATTTCCCAATACTCTCAAGACCACAATGTAATGCCTTTCTTAAGAAAGCCCTTTGAAAGCTATGTCTTCCTCCCCAATGAGTGATAACCTAACTCTCATCAGAATCTCTTTTGAAGATTCTTAAAGATTTCAAAAAACATAAGAAAGAACAAGATTATCCTAAATAAACATTAAGTAAAATTAATATTATTAAAGAATAGATTAAATTGACTAATTAAATATCTTGTTATGTTGATTAGCTTCCCCAAGAAATCACAAACTAACCAGATCACTTTAGATTATCTAACACCTGTTAGACCTTATTTAAAGGTATTTCTTCTTACTCTATCAATCTAAAATGACTCTAGTTTCATATTTACATCGTCACTCTTATTATAGCAATTTTTTCTTATTTTTCAACTCCTTTCAAAGTTTTTCACCTAAAGAATTTATTTTTAGCTAGTCGTTTTTACCCTTTAATTACTCAATCCTTTGGGTTTACATGTGTCTGAAGTCAGAAAATTCATATTATTCATTTTCAAAATAAAAAACAGAATTCAAAAAAATTAAATTCTGTTGTTTTGATATTATTAAATTGAAAGTTATATTAAATATTTTTAATCTCCTACAGCTGCTTTGAGGGCATCTACCTTATCCAATTTTTCCCATGGAAGATCGATGTCAGTACGTCCCATGTGACCATAGGCTGCTGTTTGACGGTAGATAGGACGTTTAAGATCAAGCATTTGAATGATACCTGCAGGACGCAAGTCAAAGAGATCACGGACAGCAGCTTCAAGTTTGCTTTCAGCAACTGTCGCCGTTCCGAAGGTATCAACACGGACAGACACAGGATTAGCAACACCAATAGCATAAGCCAATTGTACTTCTGCTTTCTTAGCAAGACCAGCAGCTACGATGTTTTTAGCAATATAGCGAGCGGCATATGAAGCTGAACGGTCAACCTTAGTAGCATCCTTACCTGAGAAGGCACCACCACCGTGTCTTGAGTAACCACCATAAGTATCAACAATAATCTTACGACCAGTCAAACCAGAGTCCCCTTGAGGTCCTCCAATAACAAAACGACCTGTTGGGTTGATAAAGAATTTTGTCTCGTCATCCAAGTATTCGGCTGGAATAACTGCTTTAATGACTTTTTCAATGACGTCTTGACGAATTTGATCGTTAGTTGCTTCAGGATCGTGTTGCGTTGAGATAACGACTGTATCAACACGTACTGGTTGGTCATTCTCATCATACTCAACAGTAACCTGAGATTTAGCATCCGGACGAAGGTATGAAATCTCACCAGATTTACGCAAATCTGCCAATTTTTTAACCAATTTATGTGAAAGGCTAACTGGAAGTGGCATAAACTCTGGAGTTTCATCAATAGCAAAACCAAACATCAAACCTTGGTCACCAGCTCCGATAAGATCAAGTGGGTCTTGGTCACCAGTTCCACGAACTTCAAGTGATTCATTGACACCTTGAGCAATATCTGGAGATTGTTCGATCAATGATGGGTGAACCCCAACAGATTCTGCTGCAAAGCCGTATTCTGCATTGTTATAACCAATTTCAGCGATAGTATCACGAACCACACGGTTAATGTCCACATAAGCTGTTGTAGAAACTTCACCGAAAACGTGGACAGAACCAGTGTAGACAGCTGTTTCTGCTGCAACGTGTGCATCTGGATCCTCTGCTAAAATCGCATCAAGAATGGCATCTGAAATTTGGTCTGCAATTTTATCTGGATGCCCCTCAGATACAGATTCAGACGTGAAAAGTTTACGTTCTGACATATAAAATGTCCCCCTTTTAATATGAAAAATAGTATTAGATAAAACAGATTTGACCGTCTCCTAATAGGTAAAACGCTATACTCCTAATAGAGCTAGACGCCGTTAAAAAGTTACAAAGAACCAACAGCCAACCCTAGGATGACTGTTGCCTTATCGGGACTTAATAACTACCTTCCATTATATCATGTTTTTTCAGTCTAGTCATATAGTTATTTATTATCAAGCTTTATCAATAATTTATAGTGAGCATTTTACCATCTTTTGTATTATACTTAGGATATGAAAACTTATGAACACGTTTATGACATCTTATCGAAGAGTCCTGACTTTGTGACGGGAGAGAGTTTGGCAAAAAGCCTTGGTGTCTCACGGACAGCCATTTGGAAGGCAATCCAAACACTACAAGAACAAGGAATTGACATTACAAGTGTACGGAAGAAAGGCTACTATTTAGAAAAGGGAGATATTCTTCTTCCTCAAGACATCTCTAAGCAACTCAACATTCCAGTCTACTTTAATCCAGATTCTAACTCTACCCAACTAGATGCTAAACATGGCATGGAAAAGAATAATCCAACACCTGCTCTATACCTGGCATCAAGTCAAAAAGCAGCCAAAGGACGATTTGAACGTCACTTCTTTGCCAGTCCACAAGGTGGTATCTACATGAGTATCCACTTAAAGCCCAACTGTCATTTTGAGGAGTTACCACCTTATACGATGATGGCGGCAGCTGCTATTGTCAAAGCTATCCAGCGTCTAACTGGCATCAATACAGAAATCAAATGGGTTAATGACATCTACCTCAACAACAAAAAAATGGCTGGTATCCTTACCGAAGCCATTAGTTCTATCGAATCTGGTCGCATCACAGATGTCATTATCGGGGTTGGGCTTAACTTCTCAATCAGTGATTTTCCTGAAGAGTTAGCTAATAAAGCTACTAGTCTTTTTACTTCTAAAAAACCAAGCATCACTCGAAACCAGCTCATTTCAGAAATTTGGAAACTCTTTTTAACCATTCCGACTAGCGATTTGGTCAAAGTTTATAAAGAAAAGTCCCTCGTTTTAGACAAACAAGTGACCTTTGAACAAGCTGGAAGGACTTATACTGGTATTGCCAAGGAAATTGGTGATAAGGGCCAACTTCTCGTTCTTACTGATGATGGCCAGGAAAAATGGTTGACCGCTGGCGAAGTAAGTCTTACTTCTTGGTAGACTTGTCGGCTGCACGCGCAATGCGTGAAACAACATAGGTTGTCCAAAGACGACGAAACAGTAAATAACCAAAAAAGGCTGTAAAAAAGTAATAGCCGTGCTGTAAACTGTAATTAAAACAAACCGTTTCAAAAATAGTTTCAAGCGTAATAAACAAAATTTGTTGAATCATAAGATTATTATATCAATAGATAGAGCCTAGGACAAGCAGTCTAGGCTCTTTTCATTTTTACAAGGATAAACCTTCCAAATATCAGATTCAGAAATCTATCAAATTACACTGAATCTCCTCGCTTTTCTATTTCTAGGCTCGGACCTAAAAAGGTCCACTGGACCTTTTTAGTCCTCTATTTCTACAACATCAGAGAGAAATTCAAGTTCTTGCGGGATATACTCTTCACGATCTTCTTTTTCCAATTCTTCTTTGGATTTGAGGCTTCGTGCAAATTCTGTTCGGAGTTTTTCAAATTCTGCTTTTGGAACAGCCATAATATTGGGTGAGAAACCGGCAGCTGAACTCATGATATTGCCAAACATATCATTGAGATCACTGCGTTTCATGACCTGTTCAGCATTAAAGGCAGCATTAAAAGCCAGGATGGCATTTTCCTGATTGGCTAATACAGGCTCAGATCCATTCAAAAGGGCCCTATTTTGTGGGCTAATAGAATCCAAGATTTCAGGCCAAGTTGCCTTTAGGGCATCCAGACATTGGCGTGATTTCTGCGGATTTTCCATGGTTTCACGCATAATAGTGAGAATTTTTTCACGATCCACCTTATACTGATAAGCAGGTTTGGCTTTTCGAGTTGGTGCTACTTCTCCTTGGACTTTGCCCTCTTTAAGAGCTTTACGTAGGCCTTCTACTTCGCGACGAAGACTATCTAACTCTTCTTGTAAATTTCCTGGAATTTCTTGTGACATCTGACTATGGGTTTCTGACAATTTTATAGTCAGCATCTCCGCATAGATTTTAGGATGTGTTCCAGTTTTAATTTCTGGTAAGGCACTTGTAACCAAATCAATCATTTGGAAAAGTCGGTCTTGGCCCAGAGAAAGATTCTCTTCAAAAAGGGGACTATGGTGACTGTTCTCTCCACCTGCTTTGACAATCAAAAGATCACGGAAATACTCCAAGAGATCAGTCGCAAAACGGGTCATAGACTTACCATTATCAAAGAGAGTTTCGAGATTTGATAAAGCTTGCGTAGTATCTTGATTACGAACGTTAGCGACGAAACTATCCAAGGCTGTCAAACCAATAGAACCAGTGATTTCTTCAGCTACGGCTTGGCTGACATGATTGTCAGGAGACAGACTCAGTGCTTGGTCTAAGATTGACAACGCATCACGCATACCACCTTCTGCACGACGAGCAATAATAGTCAAAGCCTCATCATCAAAGGTCAGTCCTTCTTTTTCCAGAATTGAAGCTAAGTGCTCTTTAATAGCTCCCTGTTTGATCGATTTAAACTCAAAGCGTTGGACACGAGAAAGGATAGTTGCTGGAATCTTATGTAATTCAGTGGTCGCTAGGATAAAGACCACATTTTCAGTTGGTTCTTCCAAAGTCTTCAAAAGAGCATTGAAAGCACCTGTCGAGAGCATGTGAACTTCGTCAATAATATAGACCTTGTAAGTCGCACGACTTGGGGCATAGGTCGATTTGTCACGAATTTCACGAATCTCATCAACACCATTATTGGATGCCGCATCAATCTCGATAACATCTTCAAGACTTCCGTTTGTAATATCGCGACAAATATCGCAGTAATTACAAGGCTCACCATCAACTTGATTAGGACAGTTCATAGCCTTGGCAAAGATTTTTGCAGCACTGGTTTTACCGGTACCACGTGGCCCAGAAAAGAGATAGGCATGACTGATTTTCCCTGACTCTACCGCCTGTCTGAGCGTGGTTGAAATCACTTTTTGACCAACCATTTCGCCAAAGGTCTGACTACGGTATTTACGATATAAGGCTTGATACATTAGTTTACCTCAAACATTCCAAATGTAAGCTCGGTTTTCTCAAGTAAAATTTTGACAAATGCTTCAAGATAATCTTGGTCTACTTGGTTATAGTCTCCTACTTGGTGAGAATCCAAATCGAGAACACCAACTAATTTGCCATCTTTGACCATTGGTACAACAATTTCACTTCGAGCAGCGGAATCACAAGCGATGTAATTAGCGTGTTTGGTGACATCTTCGACAATTAGGGTTCTATTTTCTGCTGCAGACTGACCACAAACACCCTTACCTAAGGCAATTCGAACACAAGAAACATTACCTTGGAAAGGGCCAAGGATTAACTCATTCTTGACATTATCCATCAGGTAGAAGCCTGTGAACACAGAATTTGGCAGGGTTGTATTCAAGAGAGCTGAGGCATTAGAAAAGTTGGCCAGAGCATTGTTTTCATTGGCAAAAAGCACTTTAGCCTGTGCTAGCATTAATTCATAGGCTGATTTTTTTTCTTCGTTAGTCATAACTACCATTATAGCAAAGATTGGTTCTTAAAACTAAGATTGACCTACCTTTTCTCCTTCCCTTTCATTTAAAAATAATTCAAGATCTTGAACGACATTTTCAGGATATTCTGGACTAGAAATCTGATAAAACTTAACAGTCATTCGATTTCTGAACCAAGTTAATTGCCGTTTAGCAAATCGACGCGTATTTTGCTTGAGTTTTTCCAAGGCTTCGTCCAAGCTCTGGTTCCCAGAAAAATAAGGAAACAACTCCTTGTAGCCTATACCACGAGCTGACTGGGCATTAGGATAATTATCGTACAACCACTTGGCTTCTTCCAAGAGCCCAAGTTCAACCATCTTGTCTACTCGTGTATTAATTCGATTATAGATTAAGGAGCGTTCATCATCTAATCCGATAAGAAAGGGATCATAAGTCGTCTCAGTATTTTCAAGATTCTTCGAAAAACGATGAAGCTCAAGTGCTCTGATAGCACGACGACGGTTAATCTCTTTAATCTCAATACCTAAGCGATCAATTTTTTCAAAAAGTTCCTGATCAGATAATTGCTCTAATTCTGTGCGATAGGCTAAGACCTGCTCCTGATCTACCTGCCCCCCTAGGTGATACCCTTCTAGGAGACTTTGTAAATAGAGACCTGTTCCTCCTACTACAATAGGTAACTTGCCACGACTAACTATATCTGTAATGGCAACCTCTGCCTCTGTCACAAAATCATAAGCTGAATAGGACTCATCAACATTGCGAACATCAATCAGATGATGTACTGCTGCTGCCTGCTCTTCAGGAGTGGCCTTGGCGGTTCCTATATTCAATTGTCGGTAAACCTGCTGGCTATCTCCTGAAATAATTTCGCCATTAAAACGCTTGGCCAATTCAATTCCAAGCGCTGTTTTTCCCACAGCAGTAGGACCAGCTACTACAATAAGTTTGGTTTTCATAATGTTTTCACTTGCTATTCTAGATATTTTTTTAGATAATATAAGCATATTATAACATATACGGAGGATAGTCTCATGGCTAAAAAACATTCATTCGCTAAAGGTGTCGCTACTGGCGTTATCGGAACTGCTGCTACTGTAGCAGGTGCTGTCTTCGCAGTTAAGAAAACCATTATCGAACCAGAAGAAAAGAAATTGGCTTTCATCGAAGAAAACCGTAAAAAAGCAGCTCGCCGTCGTGTAAGCCGCTAATAATGAGAACCAGGGAAACCTGGTTTTTTACTGTTATTTTTAACTCTTCATCTATGACTAGGAACGGAGCCAAATTTGAAAAGAAAAAAATATAATATCATCACCTTTTCTTTGCTAGCTTTCTTCTTTCTCTTCGGTTATTTATCAAAACATTTAAAAGAACCTGTAAAGCCAACAGCAAAAACGCATCACATCTCTCACAGCCTTTCATCAAAAAGTAGCTCATCTCATAAAAAAGAGAATACTAAATCTTCAACTGCTACTTCGACGGAAGATCATAAGAAGGAGGCTAAGGACGAAAATAAGCATCAAGCATCTCCTTCTGCTCAAGGAGCAAATCAAAAACAAAACAACCAAACACCTCATCAAGATGGAAATCAAGAAAAGTCCAAGCCTACTGAAGGCGGACGAGGTTGGGGCGGACCAGAAGATGGCTCCTATGCCACTAACGGAGGAGGCGGTGGAGGTCACGATGCAGCCTTCGCCGCAGGTGCTGGTGGAGGAAGCAATCACTCAAGCTCAACTGATCAGAGCAATGAGTGGATTAACGACGTTGATAACAATCCTTACGAGTACCCACAAGCTTCATCAAGCACAGACACAACTGCCAATTCCAATTAATGAGATAACAGAATACTTATCATCACCAGTATTCTATTTTCAACCCTAGTTAGGACTAATCCTGACTAGGGTTTTTGCTTATCAAAAAAACACCTATAATTCAATAGGTGTCAAATACATTTGGCTTAAATTTGGGGCAGAATAGCTTAAACCCGCATGGTTAAAGGCTTAAAAATGTCCCCTGCCAACGAAAAGATATAGAATATAAAAATAAATGAAAACTATAAAAGCTTGATTTTACTAGGTTTTTATAGTTTTTATTTTTATTTATTTTCGTAGGTTTTTGAAAAAGGTGGACAGAAATGTGGACAAAAAAGTCGTTTGATAACAGAATAAAACCAAACGACTAGAAACAAATAAAAATGACTATCTATAGTGTACCTCTATTTAGATTAAATGTCTAATGCTATGCACAAAATAAAAAACCGCCCATAAAAGGGCGGCGTCTACCTATGAAGGCTATTCTCAAAACCAATATTATTATAACACAAAAAAAGCCCCAGCAAATGCTAGGGCTTCGACCACTACCACCATGATTTCCGAACTGTGGTCTGTCGGGAGGTGATATACTCCTTTTTATTTTATTTTTGTTCGTGGTCTAATTATTTACCAGTTTGCCCTTGTGTGGCTTGTGCACGTTCTTCGATAGCCTTAACGACTGAAGCACTAGCTTCATTGATTGCCTTAGAAACCGCTTCGGCGTCGTTTGATTGACTGTATAGGAAACGCTCAAAGTCCGCATCTTCTAGTTGCAAACGTTTAGCACCAGTGGCTTCGAGAGCGTCCACTGTGCCCATTGAGCCGATACCAAATACACGGCCATTAACGACTGCTACCCAACCTTCTTTACCGCTTTCGCTACGTACTACAAAATTCATAATATCTTCTTCCTCTTTCTTTTTCTTAAAACTATCACCGACGATTACAACATTTTTATCCAACCCGCCGGCAATCCCTGTACTTGTAAATTGCCACCATTTCGTGTGGCTCATGTTAGGGTAAATCTCCCAGACTGGATGCGGTGTTACATCATAGTTTGGATATGCTGCAATCCATAAGCTATTCGGATAACGTGCAGTGATTTGATCTACATACACATTAGCTAGTGTGTATGGCTTGTAACTGTAATAAATAGGCTCAAAACCGTTTGACTTGCAAACATCCATGAATGCCAGTACCGCATTAGTGTTAGCTTGCTTATCACCGCTAGCGCCATCTTCATAATCACACACTAAATAGCGTGGGTGTGATGGCAGATTGCTGATAAAGTAATTGGCTTCAGCTTGTGCTGTACCTACATCCCCACCAAATCGAGCGAAATGATAGTAACCAATACAGTTACTTGTGTTGGTTTGTTGTGCCACAACTGGGCTTAGCCATCCAACGCCCTCAGATACTTTAATGATAGTATTCCTAGTGCCAGACGCTTGACAAATTCCAGTTAAGTCTGCTGATTGATAAGCTGAAACATCGATGAAGTAATCACCTTTGTTCATGCCGTCAACTTCTTCGACCTCAACATCATCAAACGGCAATTCAAACCACCCCACCATTTGTTGAGTCGGTGCATTCCAGTCAATATAACTGAAATTACCAGCGCTATCGAGGTTTCTTGTTACCTTACGTGTCCAACCGCCATTATAGAGGGCGTCACCATTACCGTCGATATTTTGTTCGACAGTGGTAACTGTACCGTCTGGGTTTTCAGCAACCACAAAACCGATGTGCCCAAATTGGTGGTAAGGTAAGCAGTTAGTTACCCAAACGCTCCCAACTGGTGGATTGTTAGCCCCGTTGAAATAGGTAACTTTCAAACCTAGACTTTCAGCACGGCTTAACGCATCAATAGCGTTTAAGTAGCTGAAATTAAGATTAAACAAGCCTTGATATTGCAACACGTTGTCAATCAAAGCCACGCACTGACCACCATAAGGATTGGTAGGCACGGTTACACGTTGATTGACTAGGCTTTCAAGCGTGTTTAATAACTGTGTTTTAGATGTCATAGGTCTCCTTTCTCATAATTATTTTTGAATAGATTGTTTAATCTCCGAGATAGTTCTCTCCAACTCTTCGACCTTCTGTTTTAAAGTGTCAATTTCGTTTGTAGGTAATTGAGATTTTGTTACAAGTGGGTCTGCCGCAAATCTATTTTGTTCTAAAACCTGTAGAAAAAAGTTATTATACGTTGGAAATAGTCCATACGCTTGGCTGATAGACAAGAATGAAGATTGTTTGCCTTGAATCTCCCCAATATCATGCCCGATGGCTTCTATAGCCTTGCTCAAATTGCTCATAATTCAACCTCCTTAGAGGGTGTTTTTCGCTGTATTATATACACTCACAAGGTCTTCTTGCTCAATAGTGTCGATACGAGTACCCAACTCGGTCATCTTAGAGATAATACCGCTATCGGTACTGCCACCCGCTGCATTGATTTTATCAGCAAGTTCTTTAAGAGTGTCAAGCTCTTCAGGAGCTCCGCCAATAAGGTCGGTTTTAGCTTGTGCGATTGCAGTGTTAAGTTGTTCTTGAGTGATGCCATTGGCGGTCACTTCGCTTTTCTCAGCTTTGCCAGCCAATGCTGTTTTAATTTCTTTAATGTCAGTCCCGACTGCTGTGGCGAAATCATGTAATTTACTCATTTAATTTTTCCTTTCAAATTTTAGCGAGATTGTAGACGTTTACGAGGTCTTCCGTGGTGTCAGTGCCACCAGTGATTAACCCAGAATCTCGCAATTCATCCGCTAGTAGTTTTAGTTTAGGGCTCTTGTCCGATGGGATAGCACTGTCCGCATTTAGTGAGTTTTTCACTTTAACCTTAAAATTATTTGACGGGAAAATATGCCCATCTAGTTTAATTTCGAGGTAGTAAGTGCCAGTAGCTACCACACTGCCCATTGAGAACGAGAATGTCCCATTTTCAACAGTGATATCTTGGTATAATGCCACTGTTTCATCATTAGACAGCGTTAGCTTACCAATGCCGGACAATCCCATGCGTTTCCCATCGTACCCTAGAATTTCAAAACCAAAAATGGAAGTGGTGTCCCCAGATTTAAGGACATCACCGCCTTTAATTTGGTTGATGGAAGTCATGAGCTTAGCCATAGGCTAGTCCTCACGAGGTTCGTTGTAGTTTAAAGCTCGTTCACTGTCTCCCACACCCTTGGTTGTTGGGTCTGTAACAATACCAAGAATTACCAAGATCACAACGAAAGTATTAACTCCCTCTTGGATATTGTGTGGGATTTCAAGCCCGAATTGTTGCAACATCAAGAATACTGCTGAGATAAGAGCTACCAAAGTAGCTTTGTTTTGCAAACGTAGTTTAAAATTAATCATTGTCTTCTTCCTCCTCAATTAAGTTAAATTTATCCTTATCAATATTTTTCTTGACAAATCTGTCAATAAAGGGAATTTCAACCCCTAGAGCCGATAAGCTAGCAAGAATACTAGCCCCGTATGCTGATAGCATGGCGAAAATAAAAGCATCCATAGCACCGCCTAGATTCATAAAAACCATAAACGGATAAGACACTGTTACGATAATTAGCATAGCCGTGTGGCTGACCAATCCTTTTCGAAACCTACGGCTTGAAAACTCATGAAAAGCCCATGCTCTGGATACTCCCAAAATAATGTCAGCTACGATAACTAACATAAGTAGGAACACCCAAAGATGTTCGTCTATGCCATGTTCGTAGAAATCTTTGACGACTTCAAAGACGCCAAAGATGCCGTCTGGTTTCTGCATTTAACACTCCTTAACATTTTTATTTAACCCCCATTTTTAACGCATTAAGCCTCTGTAGTAGTATCCGCCAAGATTTCGTCCTCTACTTTATAACGCAAGTCACGTAGAGCACGTTCGTCTGTACGCATTTCTTGACGGTGTTTAGCGTAGAGTTCAGCGTTAAGAAGATTTTCTTGGACTGTAGAGACTGCATTGGAATCTACGCTGATGAATGTCTGTTTGGCAAGGATTGTAGCTCCTTCTTCTTCCACGTTAAATTCTGCATTGATTGTGCGTTGTTTTGTAATTTTAAGTGACATGATATTATTTTCCTTTCTTAATTATCTTCAGTTAGATATGTGACTGTGCCGGAATAAATGGCACGGTCTTTAGATTGGTTGGTAAGCCTAATTGAACCGTCTGAGGCAAGGTGCCAGACTGCCACACCAGCATGACCAGTACCAATGTTCTTGTTAGCGACAAGGTGCACTTCCGTAGCCGGTCTAAAACCCTCTGGAACGGTATTGTTATCCATTTTTCCGTATTCATAGACACCGACCTCGTTAGCATCACGGAAAAGACTAGCAGTTACTACCGAGCCTTTTTTGACGAAGAACGCTCTAACACCCCAACCAAAATCGACTGTTCGTTTAATAAACGGTGGCTCTGGTTTTTCCTCTTTCTCCGGCTTAGGCGTGTACTCAATCCACGAGCCGTTAGAATTATTGGTTACCGTTCGTTTAAACATGCGACCAGAAACAGTCGTTAGTGTTTGATGATATCCAGAAGCACTTTCAACGACTTCCAAGTAAGCACCCTCGCCCGATGCAGGATGGTTTTTGTAATTGCCTAAAATCGAATAGAAACCAGTGGTTCTATAGTCATTTAGGTTAGCTACTTTGTTATCGATCGCTGCGCCGTTTGGTTCGGTTAGCTTGTGGTGCTGTATCTGTTTGCGGTCTGAGTAAATCAAGCCGTTAACATCCAACGCTCCCATTTCACGGTACTTACCTATACCGACACCATCACGTTCGTAACTCATCACCACCTTGTCCGTTGAAACAGTGATAACAAATTCTGTGTATGAGAATTTATCTTCAACACGCCCCAATACTTCCCACGAGGTATCGGCTGGATACTTGCCATTAAGATTAACATCCGAACCATTTAACTCAGAAATGTTCTGCCACTCATTCGTGCTATCTGTCGTGTAAGTATCCGTACCGACCTTCCTTGTTTTAAAGGTCAGCTTAGTTGTGTTCTTTTGCGTGCCATTGACGGATAACGCTGCCACTTTTAAGAAGCGTTTCAGTGTGATCGTGTCTAATTTCTCGCCCGTTCGTTTTGCTTCAAAGCGTAGGGTTGGGTTGAAATAGGCTAACACCGTTATAGGTTGTTCTCGCCAATCAGACCACAACCCACGACTGTCTTGGACTTTAGCCCTAACAGTCATTTGTTTGTCAGTCATCGTTGTCGGTACAGTTAAGACACCGCCGTTTGTTTGAGCCGAGGTGTTTCCACTAACGATTTCCGCATAGTAACCTGTGATGGAAGCCCCCGCTGCACCTCTAGCACCGTCAAATCCTACTTTGATACGGGATAGCGTACTAACGAAATGCGTTGGGCTTGGAATAAGGTTTTGTGTTACTGGGTTTGTATCTGATAGATTGAAACCAGTGAAACCGGGTTTGAAAAGATTGGTCGGGACACTGACCGTGATTTTTCGAATATCCCTCCCCCTCTCAATCCCGTCAGCGTATGATATGTAAGTTGCCGTTCCCGTTCCACTCGTCGAGTTTGGGAATTGATTAGCGATATCAATAGGCGGTGTCCATGTATAGCTGGTATCGATATTATCCCCAGCGATTTTCTGTTCCCAATCACCAACACGCACCCAAATGGAATGTCTCATCCACGCTTCACGTTTAGTAATGTTGATGGTCACTGGTTTGGCAATTTCAGCCGTCACATCCGCACCGTAGCTGGCACGGGAAATGGTAGTCAAGGGGAGACTTGCATTATTAATAGGTATCACCTTGTTATTACTCTTATTCTTAAATTCTCCACGGTAGTAAATTGTGCGTGCCCCATCTCCATCGTGAGCGACAGTGACCTCTTGGTCAATCAACATAGCTGTTTGATTAGGCTCAACAGTTAATGTGCCAGAATTTGACAAACGTTTCCCGCCGTCATAATCGATGTACGCTTCCCAGGGGACACCAGAAATTTTAGTATCTCCGTTCTCCCAATAGAGCTGTAAACGCACTTGAGATGTATTCCTATCAATGTTCGTGCCAGCTTCATACGCACGCAGAATCGCTTTCCCTCCAGCCATTAATAATTACCTCCTACCCATTTGATCACGTTGCGGTTTGGGTCAATTAAGTCTTGTTCTTCACGATAATACCCAATTTGAATAGATTTCGAGAAGATACCGTTTTGTATGTGAATGACACCTTTATCGATATACATGACTTCAGTACCCGAACTGAACATAGAAATTCGATTGTCCGAAACCATAACCGAGTTAGAACCGTCGTTTTTACCAATAGTCAAGCCTTCGTTAGACGCTCGCATGTAATTGTCGAGGAAGTTCCAACGCTGGGATGTTTCGCCTAAATCGTTTTGCAGTTTCACAATACGCTGACTAGCTTCAACTAAGGCTTTTTCAGTCTTATTTTTATTCTCTTGATTGGTTGACAAGAAATCTTGATAAGCCTTCACCCACTGGTTGACCACTGACAAGCTAGCTTTGGCTTTCAATTCGGCTTGTACGATTGAGTTAAGCTCATTCAGTTTATTAATTTGGTCTTGCGTCAACGCACTATCAGCCTTGCCGTCTAACTGACTAGCTAGGTCTTTCGGTGACGCTTGCCATGCTCTATCAGTAGTCCCTTCATAGCAATCAAGCTCGGTGAAGAACAGCAATGACTGACTGCCGTTTGTCGTACCAGTGTTATCAATACGGATAAAACCTTCATCACAGTCGCCAGTATTGAACGTGAAGTGGAATTTCGAAACACTACTTGTGGATGGCGACCCATCGAAATGCTTGATATTGACTACCTTACTAAAGTCTTTAGTCTCGTTTGACTTGCGACCAAGGAAATAGATATCCATCCCTTTTAGGTTGCCGCCTGCCAAGATTGAAACGTTAAGCGAATAGTTGGTATTTCGTTTCACCGGGAATCTCAGCGTTGCGCTAGGTGTTGTTGTTGTTGTTGTTGACAGCAAAAACAACGGCTTAGAGCCGTTGTAATAGAGTGAATGACTCGACACAGATAAATTCGAGTTAGGTTGGGGCGCTTCCCAGAATCCCCAGCCATCCAGGTTCTTCGGAAATGCTGAGTTAACGATTAGATTTTCGCCACCAACTGAAACGCTACCAGTCATATCATTCCACGAGTAATCCGCTGGGTTGGTGCTATCTGATTTATCGAAATTAGTACACACGCCTAGATATCGCTTGTTACCATTCTGGGTCAAACTGAAACCAGTTCGACCATCGGCACTATCGGCATAAGCAAAGTGGACGTAAGGCGTCCTTCCGTCTGCCCCAGCTTTACCCGGAATGCCATCCCGTCCATCGCTACCCTTCCATTTAGACCAGCGATAATCTTGAGGGTTTCGGCTATCCGTGGCATTGAAATCTTGGTACATACCGATAAACGCCTTATTGGTGTCGGTTTGGCTAAAACCACTACCAGAAACGGTATCAGCATAAGCAATGTGGGTATACTGTGTTTTACCATCCGTACCCTTAACACCAGGGATACCTTGGTCACCTTTTGGACCTTGCAAGCCTTGGGGACCGGCAGGACCAGTTAAACCACGTTCACCTTGCAGACCTTTTTCGCCCCTATCACCTTTCGCACCAGTCTCACCCTTAACGCCTTGTGGACCTTGTTCCCCGATTTTAGAAACCGAGTATCCCGTTTCATTTGTGTTATCCGTATAACTCCAAACGGTTTTCGTCCATAAGAATTGCCC
Source organism: Streptococcus sp. 3.1 (assembly GCF_016648915.1). Lineage (NCBI taxonomy): Bacteria > Bacillati > Bacillota > Bacilli > Lactobacillales > Streptococcaceae > Streptococcus > Streptococcus sp. 3.1. The sequence continues at coordinate 38,172 of NZ_JACLQV010000010.1, forward strand.
AGCTGGCACGTTAGGTACTTGACTAGTCCAACCAGTCGTTGGTGCTACCGTTCCGGATGTTCCTTGTGCATAAGTAATGGTTGTGCTACGAATACCGACACCATCCTTGCCAGCGATACCGTTATTACCATCGTTGCCGTCTCTTGCTACGTAGGTTTTTTGATAGCCAGTCTCGTTTGTGTTATCAGTGTAAGTCCAAACCGTCTTGGTCCAAAACCATTGCCCTTTAACCAAGGCTGGTGGGTTTTGATACCATGCCGTAGGTGGCACGGTTTCAGATACAGATAATCCGTATAGAACACTGGTATTTCTAATACCGATACCGTTCTTGCCGGGCAAACCATCGTTCCCACGGTCTCCCTTGGGTCCTTGTTCGCCCATCTTAGCGACTGAAAAACCTTGTTCGTTCGTTCCGTCTGAATAGAACCATGTCGTTCTTGTCCATAGGTATTCACCGGGGTTGACCATTGGGATATCTTGCGACCATGTACCGTCCTCAAATACGATGTTTTTAACCCATGTCGAATTGTCGGTTTTGTACCCATTGACACGAATATTGTATTCTCCAGTTGGACGGTTATGTGTGTATCTCGTACCGTTAGCCGTATTACCGTCAGAAATCACTAACCATGTACTGAAACTTGGATTGACAAGCCAAATCGTAGCATTATCACTCGATTGGTTTGGGTTATGCTGATTGGTAAATGTTCCATTGGTTTCAGCAGATAGGATGTAGGTTTTACCTTGCTCCAGACGGACTTTTAGTTCAGTGGTGATATTATTATCGATACTTGACCGATTAGGCTTAATCTCGTTAGGGAAATTAGCTACTACATTTCCAGACGGCTTATTGACACCGTCCGTAGATTTCGCATAGCGTAGTGTGGTATTTACCAGCCCTACGCCATCTTTACCGGGTAGACCATCATCACCCTTAGAACCATTCTGTGGGATGTATGTTTTTTGATATCCAGTCTCACTAGATAAATCCGTATACATCCACTGTGTTTTCGTCCAAAGGTATTTACCTTTAACTAAAATCGGTGGGTTTGACGTCCAACTAGTAGGCATTACAGTGTCGCTATCGCTCATGCCATAAGTGATAGTGGTAGTTTTTAAGCCTACCCCGTTTTTACCAGGCAAGCCGTCATTACCTTTATCGCCTTTAGGGCCTTGCTCACCTTTATCTCCTTTAGGTCCGGGGTCGCCTTTTGCACCATTTCTACCGTCTGAGACGTTTAAAAAAGTAACTTCTTCTGAAGCTACTTCTTTGTTATCTACCCATGCGGAAACCGTCAACGCTGTCGGTTGGGTAATCTGTGACGCTACCATGTCGTAGGTCATACCCACGTATTTTATAACACCGTCAATTACGAAACGCCACGTTGCATTAACAGTTTTATCGCCTTGTTTCAAGATTGGTCGAACAGTCGAGCGACCGACACCGTTTTTAAACGCTGTTCCATTTGTAGTCGTGATCTCGACACGGTATGGTAAGGCTCTTGCTGCGATTTCATCAATACGTTGTTGCAAGTCAGACGATGGCTTGTTCACAATTTTACGGTAATTCGAGAACACAACCGAGTTATTCAACGGCATGTCAAAGCTAATTACCATTTCAGTGACACGAGCTTCGAGGGCTAGCCCACCTCTAAAATTATTATTAATAATCTTAACAGTGTCACCTAAATTAATGTCTTTATAGTTTTCCATGAAACTAGAGTGAACATCCACCGTGTAAGTCAATAACGGATAAGCGTATTGCTTAATGGTACGTAATGCGTAGCCTTTAAGTGAGTTTACGTCCTTGTATTCGGTCTGAAAATCCTTACGTGTCCAGTTATCAGCATTGTTGGGGTTCATCGTTGATGGGTAGCGTTCCCTAGATAGTGGAGCGAACACATAACTACTACCTTTTCGTGAGTAGAACTCTACTTGCCCTAACTCATTCTTCTCTTCAAACTCAACACTTTCGAGATTAACACCATCCGCACCAGTGAACACCCCAGCATTAAATAGCTGGGTTTTATCACTCGTGACTTGTACGCCTTTAAGTTCGTTTTGATAATGTAGCACCACATCTCCACGAGCCTTACCGATACCGTGGTGAGTTTCGTCTGGGATTTGGTAGATATCGATAGTAAAACGCTTGATCGTACCGTCTCGATTCAATTCGGTACGGAATGCAAATTCAGCATCAAATTTAGACATGAGACTGTGTAATTGTGCCAATTTTGTTTCTTGTGGCTCAAATTCAAGCGTTCTTGTTTTATCAGATACCTCGTTAACGCCAATTTCAAGATTTGTAAACCCTAGAATTTCAAGGTGTTCTAAGTACCATGCAATATTTTGAGCCCCGTTGCTTTTAAGAGCAACCGACTGCTCTTGTGCCAGTTCGAGATTGGTGTTATTACAAGTGACTTGGAATGAAGTGTCATTTTCGACAAGTTGCGACACATAGAAAACATGGTAGGAGCTATCGTAATAAAACGAAACAAACATATCATCTTTGATATATTTAACATCTTCATGCAGTTTCCCATTGACAATCTTAGGAATTGTGAAATCGAATGTGCTAGTTGAGTATTCAAGGTAAGGATGCCACTGACTGTTAGAGTATGGCAACATGCCCGGAACGTTGTTATTCAAGGCGCAAACCTTACGCATGTTCTTGTCATGAATCCAAATTTGCATTAAACAAAACGCTCCTTCCATGTTACTTCAATTGTTGGGTCAGTTCTTGTCCAACTTGATGTGTAGATGTCGATTTCAGTCTCACCAGTGCCGATACTGAACGGCTCGGATAAGTAAGTTAGCTCATTAGATGCTGGCAAGTTATCGACTAGGGTCTTGCCTTTAGCCATGTCGATTTCAAGGATAGAGCCCTTACGGAAACGGTTAGGGATGTCTTCTTCCTTGTTCACATAGTCTTTTCGATAGACAAAACTGTCCAGATACATATGAGTTACAAGTGGTGTATCACCGATACCAAAAAAACCAACACTAATTTTTGCCGATTTTTTCCCCTTGATCTCTGGAATCTTAAATTTAGGATAACCGCCTTGATAATAAAACTGTACTTCATCATCAAAGCGTTGCATATCTGCCCACCCTTGCGGTTCGTTGAATGGGTTTTGCGTCATGACATGCGTACCCCAAAATGATTTTCTGTCTATCGTACGGTAACTACCGTTTCCATCGCTAGCAAGGAAACGATACTCGCAACCTAGACCGTTGACATGTTTAAGGGTTTCCACGCCATAGAGGAATGTGCCGTTTGCGTCCGTGACAGATATCTTGATATACCCGCACTCGTTGGATGCCCCTAACCAAAAAATTTGTCTCCACCACATATATTCATATAGTGAGCCTTTTTCTCGGTTGCTATCTTCCGGAATTTCCCACGTAATCGAGCTACCACGCAAGGAAGTTGAGCCACTACCTCGATTAGTCAAGGCAATGTGTGGTCTACCCCATGCGTTGTCAATCGCAAGCGTTCCATTCAAACTTTGCAAGTTGTCGTTGAAACGCCCTTGGTTTTTAGCACCAACAGAAAAACCATTGGTAATCCAGTTATTAGAAACATAATCGAACAGAATTTCAGATTGCTTGACTGTCCGAGTGTCTACCTCGTTAGGATTGCCAATCTCATAACTTTCGCTCGAAGACTTCACAATCCCAACCCAGCCATTATCCGAGTTAAACTTCAGCTTAATATCTGGGTAAGTTTCAGCCGTACCAAAGTTCTTTAACGTAGCCTTGTAATGACCAGTAGAAATTTTCTTAATACTACCGTACTTGGTTTCACCATCGCTACTTACTAGGGCTTGTGCCTTGTTTTCACCATAACTTTTAGGCACGTCGAACGTAACCGTTACCGTTGCGGTAATCGGTGCGGTGTTCTTGTCCACTGTTAAGGACGCTTGGCCAGACGGGAGAGCCTCCCAAACCTTGTTAGGCTCATCGCCAAAAATCAAAAGTTTAGGCTTGTCTACGTTGAGATACCCGCCCAACGTTTCAGCGATAGTGTTAAAGTAGTCGTAGTTACCGACGAGGGTAAACGATACTTGAATCTGCTTAACGGACAAGGTGCTATATAGGAATTGCTGGCCGTAGCGTCTACGCCCTTGGTCTTGATAGTTGTTGTTAAAGTTGGATGCCACATTCTTAGTGACGTCCACTGGAACGGTACGCCCTTGCCCCTCATTAAATAATTCGGTTAAGTTCTTACCGTCATAAGTTACTGACATTCCTATCAAATAATGCTACCTCCTAGCAACGCTTGTCTGCGTTCATAATCGTTTGTTGCTTTTGTCATAAAGGGTGCTAGACCGTTTGACACGCTTCTACCATCGATGATATTTCTAACTTCGATTGGGTTAGAACCGTTTGTTACCAACTGACCAAGCAAGTCAATCATGACATCTAATTTGCTTTCAAGCATAGAGACACGCTCACGGTCTGAAGTGCTATCGTGATTGCCTTGTGGGGCATCGCCGGCAAATCGTGCCACTGCTTCAGTGAGTAGTTGCCACGCTCTACCACGTTTAGCGATGTCTGTTGGAATGACATATTCTGGCATATCGCCTTCAGCCAATTCATAAACGCCGTTTTTGTGGACTAGACCACCGTTAGCGTAGCCATGTCCATGTCCGATAACCGCAAGCATATTACCACCATAACGAGATTTCGCATAAGCAATACCAGCCAAAAGGTTATCATAGCCATTGAAAATGTTTCCGTGGCCTTTATGTTTGAATGAATTAAATGTACTAGATGTTGTTTGCACCAAACCTTTGGCAAGGTCTCCAGTCAAGGTATTGATATCGACATATCCACCTTGGACGGCATTAGGGTTACCGCCAGACTCACTTTGAATTTGTCGCAACCAAGCCCCGACATATTCTTGAGTGGTAGGCAATCCATTGGCTTTCAGTGCTTTTTCAACTGATTCACGCCATCTAGCCACTCCAGTACCCTGTGGATTATCTTCACCCCCACCCGCTGGGCTAAGCAACGGACCAAGGGTTTTCTTAATCCAGTCGAACATGCCACCGACTTGACGTTTAATCAAGGTTTGAAGTGGACTGTTGCGGTCTTTCAAAGGCTTGCTATCGTCACCGCTACTACTTCCGCTGTCTCGAACACCGAAATCAAGGAAGGTCGCAGCGTTTGAAATGTGACGGCCAGCGTATTGGTGATACTGACCGTTACCGCCGTAGTTGTATTCTTCACCGTCGTAAGTGTCCCCATGTACTGCCGTTACAAAGTCAACGTGGTTGCTTGATACTGGGCCACCAGTGTAGACCGCTACCGTACCGGGTTTAGGTCGACTTAGGTGTGGCACGCTGGCAGATATCCACTGATTACCATTACCGAGGTGACTAAATAGACTAGGTTTAACACCAAGGTTTGCCAAACGGCTGGCAACGAAGGATACACACTCACGGTAGAAGTAACCCCACGGGTCAGCACCAGCATCTTTAGCCTTGTCTTTGAAACGATAGTCATCACCTTTAGCCCCCATTGCCACCGTGCCTTCATCCATTGAGGCACTAGCCATAGACCAAAGTTCTTTCCACCAATTCTTAGCTTCTTCGACTGGCTTCTTATACAACGCATTACCGAGTGGGTTAAACATGCCGGCTAACTTATCAGCGTTAGGACTGAATTTCTTAGCCAATGATCCAACAGGGTCTTTAACGACATCGGTCACAAACTCAATCATTTTCATGAATTTATCGACACCATTCTTCATGGTATCCCAAACTGAGCCCGCCACGTTGGTAGCAGTGTCCCAGATTTTAGACCAGAATCCAGTACCCTTTGCAAAAGCTCCACGTTCAACACCCATGAGCAAAGCCAATTCACTAGCATTGATAACTTCCGAACCAGCCGGCAAGAGGTATTCAACGTTTCGACCTTGTGGCAAGAATGACTTACCGTTAGGCAAAATAACCATTTCTTGGTTGTTGGTTTCTGGGCTATCGTAGCCGTCGTTAAGAGTAGCTAACGTAGGCTTGGTGATTGGGTTTCGGTATGAGCTAAACATACCAGTACCACCGGCAAACTTAACTTTCGGAATTTTAGAGATAGCTTCTTTACTACCACCGAAATCAGAAATCAGTTTGTTGATACCGTCAATACCAGCGTTTGGCAAGGCAATGACAGCATTGATACCGTCTCCGGCAAGTTTCCTCATGCCATCCCACATCTCACTGAAACCTTTTTTGACGTTATCCCATGTATCCTTGAAGAATTTAGCAATGTTGGTTAAGGCATCCGTGATTAGTTTGGTAATATTAACACCGAATTTTTCTTGTGTTAACGCTCCGATTTCATCCCATTTTTTAGAAAGGAATTTTTTAGAGTTTTCCCAACCGTCAAACCAATTCTTATTGATGCCCTTATGGTGTTTGTCGATATCTTTGCCAAGGGCAGTCATGGCTTCCGTAGCATTACCCTTGATACCTTCCCATGTTTTAGATGCGAATTTCTTAACGTTGTCCCACTTTTCGCCCCAATCTTTCTTAAGGTTACTCATGTGTTTTGCAACGCCTTTAGCCATATCTTTGACATGGTCCACAGTGCTATCAACAAATTTCTTGAATGGTTTGTTGTGCTTATACATCAACTCAAACCCAGCAACTACCGGATTAGAGATTACAAGCAATTTCTTAGCGGTGTTGGTGAAGGCTTTAATACCTTTCTCACCGCCGGTAAAGTAATTCTTGGTCTTTTCAAAACCTTTCTTGGTGCTCTTGGTCATTGAGTCCATCGCACCAGTCCAAGTCTTCTTCATGCCGTCCCACGTCTTACCGAGCCACTTACCAGCATGAGAAAAGCCGTCTTTGATACTTTTTACAATACCATCAACAAATTTCTTGAACTTTTTATTGTGCTTGTAGATTAAAGCAAACGCCCCAGCAATCGGATTGGCAATAAATAAAAGGACCTGTTTCCAGTCCTTTTTAAAGAAATCAATGATCTTACCAAAGATTTCTTTGGTGACTTTGAAGATTTTATCAAAGGCTTTCTTTGCAGCACTGAACATGCCGTCAACAAAGGCTTTGAATTTTTTGTTGTGTTTATAAAGCAACACCAAGGCAGTGATAGCCGTGGTTACTGCAACCACAATCAAACCGATAGGGTTGGAAGCCATAGCTAGATTCCACGCTTTTTGAGCTAACGTCGCAACTTTTTGAGCGGCAACCATAGCTTTTTGGGCGACAGTCATAGCTATCGTTGAATTTTTCATCACGTTAATAGCTTTCGCAACTTTCATCACTCCTGAAGCTACTTTAGAACCTACAAAGTAAGCAGCAAACAAAGAACCGACCGTTTTAATAGCCGTTTTATGTTCTGCAATACCGCCTAAAGCCTTTGATAGTGATGTTACTGGTGATTTAGCTTTCTTGCCGTTGCCGGTCATGAGGTTGAAAGCACCAGCGACACCTTTAATCATATCAACGGCAACTTCCCAAACACCGCCAGCAAAGTCTTTACCAATGCTAAAAACTGCACCTAGACTGTCTTTGGTTTCCTTGAAGAAAGCTACAATTTTAGGGGCATTGTTAGCGATACTCTTACTAAGATTATCGACAAACTTATTGAGACCGTCCATTAAGCCATTAAGTTTATCTGTACCATCACCAAGATTAAACACCTTAGAGAAAGCGTCCATGATAGTGCCTAGACCTTTGGAAACGTGCTCCCCTAAATCTTTAAACTTAGTTTCAGTGTTAGGATCGGCAACCCAATTACCAATCTGTTGTAAGAATGGGTTTTTCATTTTGTCGATTGGGTCACGGAAAGCAGCGACCACCGCTGGCATACGAGATTGGATAGTTCTTTCAAGACCACCGATAGTGGTTGAGAAGTTAGCCGTGGCATCCTTGTATTTGTCTTGCAACTCAAACAAGGCTTTTTGCGCCATTTCAGAGGTAATCTTACCATCTTTTTGAAGTTCGGCGTATTTCTCCTGGGTCATGTCCGCAATGCCCAATTCTTGTGCAGCTACTTCTTTAAGCTGGTTTTTCATTTCCGGAAAGACATTGATGATTGACATCATATCTTGCCCTTGGACCTTACCATTGGCAATCATTTGCGCCCACTGAGTAGCGAAATTCTCAACGGCTGCATCGGTCTGACCAAACGCATCTTGCAATGTCAAGATAGCTTGCGTTTGTTGTTTGGTTAGCTCGGTGTTGTGAGTAACGGCATAGAATTTCTGGTTCATGCCGTCAACCATTTCGGTTGAGTTAGCCGCTGCCTGTGCCATTTGGTTGGTCATATCGACCATCTTCTTACCTTCCTCGGCATTGCCGGTTAAGGTTAGCCAAGTGGCATTCATGGTTTGTTGGTATTTAACGTATTCGGCACTTGATTGGGCAATTTCGTCAAACTTGCCCTTGATAGCTCCCAATGCGTTTTGGAAACCGTTACTAATTAAGTTAGCGGCAAACGTAGCTCCGAAGATACCTTTTAAGCGTGAGGTTTTCGTTTCAGTCTCACTGACTTCACTCCCTAAACGTTTGAAGCTATCCTTTAAGCGACCAATGAACGTGCTAGAACGTTGACTTTGTTCAATCTCATCATTCAATCTATCAGCAGCATTACGAGCATGAGCCAAACTAGTAGCCGTTTCATCCAAACGCCTACGCTGAACGAGGTATTCTTCAGAGGTTTTACCAGATTGGCGAGCGACACGCTCAAGCATATCTTTTTGTTTCTCATACTGCTTATTTAAGTTAGTAATCGAACTCTTGTATTGCTTAAGCTGTTCTTCCCTCGCTTCATCCTCTTTACCTTCCGCTTTCAAACGCTTAACGTAGGCTTCAGACGATTCATTTTGCAGTTTGTACTGTTTCTGTAATTCAGCAAGCCCAGACCTATGATAATCTAGGCTATTCTTAGCTTGTCGTTGTTGATTTTCCAACGAGGCCAAGCGTGTAGTAGCTTGGTCAATCTGTTGTTGGTACTTAAGGTACTGTTCGGCAGTTTCAGCGGTGCTTCCTTTAAGTTGGGACTGCTCTTGTTTCAGTTTCTCAATCTTACGTTGTTGGTTTTGGATGGCATTACCCAAACCGTCGTACTTAGCTTGTGCTGCCCCCAAATAATCACCAGCGCTACGCATTTGGCTTTCTTGCGCTTTCCATGCGTTCGTTGAACTATTGACTAACTGAGTTAATCTCTTAATCGAGTTAGCAGCTTGTAGCGTGTCTAAGGCGATTTCCGTGGACATGGTAGCTTGTACTTTTGCCATGTATTATTTTTCCTCCTTTCCTTAAATATTTAGAGTAAAGATGTTGGGTCAACCATTCTATCTTCTTCCTCTTTGGCATTTAAGATTTTCATTAGCTCGTAATAGTCAGTGTCATAATACTGATCTAATGTCCACCCAAAACCTTGGATTGATTTTTTAGCAATGATTTTCAAATCTTCAATGCGATTTTCTAAATCAAAAATCTGTTCGCCTTTAGATTTCAGTCTTTTGGGTCAGTTTCACCAGCGGCATTTTCAAGTTGTTCGTCTGTCAATCCGTACATGTAGCCCACCAATTTTTCGGCAATCTCTTGTGTACGCTCATTGTCCAAATCAAGCAATTTATCATAGGCTTCATCATCCAACTTGAGGACAGCACGGATAAAGCTAAGCATTTCTTTGAGGATTGTGAAGCTCGCTTGTGCTTGCTCTTGCGTGTCACTCTCTTCAACGGTGTCGCTGATTTTAAGTACGGCAAGTTGGTATTCGTGCATACGCAAGACATTACGGTTGCTTGTAGCTACTTCAAACGCCTTCTTACTGATTTCTGGGATTTTAATAGTTTTGATTTCCATTTATCTTTACTCCTTTTAACAAAAATAGAGGTCAGGCCATGAGCCCGACCTCTTGCGAATTATTTAGATTATCCACCGACTACTGGTGTACCAGTGAGAACATATCCACCGAATACTTCTTTGAACATGTTAGCTTTATCGTAGTTAGATGCACCAGTGTAGTATTTCTTGTAAGGCTCACCACCGAACGCATCCGCTGACAAGGCGTTAAATGTCATGTTATCGTCTTGACGAGTTTGAGCAGTATCGGTATCTGTAGCAACGTTTTGAGTTGATTCTTGCATGATTCCGTTAGCGAAACCAAAGAATACTGAGTGTTTGCGGTCAAGTGTTTCAGATTCAATCAACACCGCTGTGTGTGGTTTTTCACCGTCCATAACGTAACCACCTTTGCCGTCTGGTTTGAAACCAAGCATTTTTTGTTTGATTTCAAAGTCAAGGTTGTTGAAGTCGAACGCCACTGTTGGTGAACCTGGTGCAATCATAACGTCTTGCACTGAGTTGTTCCCTGGTACTTTAGTCGCTTGACCTTCCAAGTTGGAAATGTTAGCGGTACGAGTACCGAGCATCTTAGAATCAACTTCAATTACGCCATCGGTAGAAAGGCCGTCAGCGCCTTTAAGTAGTTTTTGGGTTTTTGGGTCAACCAAAGCAAGGCGGACCATTTTCAAACCTACAATTGCCATATAGTAATTTCTCCTTTGTTAAATTAATCTGTCGAGAGCAACAAAAAAGACCGCCGTAATCTGCAAAGTATCGGGGTCTATGCTATGTTCTCTCATATCTGTAATTGAGTAGTGCTCAGATTTTAAGAATTTTAGCAATCCCATTTCAAAGGCTTCGATATCAAAATCAATATCAGCCTTGTAAAAAATCTGTACCTCTACCCTGTCTGTTTTTCCGAAAAAGGTATTATTCCCACTCAAATCAAGGGACGGATTGTTTTCGGTGAGTAACACGATTGTCTTATCGGTGTTTTCTTCGAGCTCTTTAGGCAAGTTGTTTGCATATACTTCGCTTATTTCACCAAATTCTTTGCCGTCAATTAGCTCTTTTAGTTTTACGGTCGCTAACACTTAAATCACTTTCCTCCTTTTCTTCGAATGAGTTTCTCATATTCCTCTTTTTCTGCTAATAGCACCTTTCTTTGAACGGCACTATCGTTTTGGACATTGGTAACGAAATGATCGGCACGGTATTTCTTAGTGCCGTCATTTAATCGTCTGGCATTTTGAGCGTGGTAGTTGTTTTTCCAGCCTACGGTTGCCACACCGTTCTTTCTGCCATCCGCATTCGTGGATTGGACAGATAAACCGTCAGCCATGTGCCCATACTTCAAATGTTTCTTGTTTGAGTAGTGTTTCTCCCTAGTAACTTCTTCCAGTTCCTTTTGAAACACCTTTGCGCCAGCTGTTGTGATTTTAGCTTGTTCCGCTGGTGTTAAATCACCAATGCTGGCGACTGTTTCAAGCCAGCCCTCTAGTGCTTCATCAAGCCCTACCATAAGCTATCACCCAACTTTCTTGTGCTTTCTCAAAGTCAGAAAGTCGTAGCGATTAAGTCCAAAGTTTTCGTTTGGACTGACACGGACAATGTCATACTGAGTACCATTTAGGACAGCGACTTGGCCTTCAATCACTTTAGCATTGTGGCGAATAACAATCACTCTTGTATCGCTTTCGCCATTCTGTTGGGCCAAATACTCTTGATTGAGTGTGCGAGTATGGGGTTTATAATGCAGCGTAAACTGTTTCACGAATTTCGGAACACTCACACCCGTAAATTTATTAGGGGTGCTTTGGTATGTACCAAAATCAGCTTTAAAGCGAAAGTCTGAGGGTAAATATCTAACTTTAGGCATTAGTCACCTCTTTCTTCACTATACGTTGCGTATAAGCCTCTTAATTGCCCGATTATGCTATTTAAAGTTAGGTTAATCGGATAAGTCACCGTGTCGGTTAAAGCCACCCGGTATGTGAAATAAGTGCTTGTGAGGGCAATTACAGCCGTGTCAAACAAAGATTCTACACTTTCAAGGTCGTAGAATTTCGGGTCATTACCGACTGCATTGATAATGTACTGTTGAGCCGATTCAATGTAAGCTGGAATGAGTGCAGTGTCGTCTGTCTCATCCAGATTGAGGGTCTGCATGATAGTTTCCTTAGATACACTCATTACTTACCTCCTAATTAAGCTCCAGCAGTAAGGTTAGCTTTTTGGTCAGCAATCGCTTTAAACGATGCTGGCACAAATGCTTCTTCATCAGTTTTAACAACATCGAAGCGGTCAATAACACGTACTTTAGTAGTGTCAGTTTCAAATGCCCCACCACCGATGTTAGTTGAAAGTAGTGACAAGTGTTGGCGGTCAAAGAGTGTTACCGCTTGTTTCAAATCGCCAAAGTACAATGGCATAGCTCCACCAGTGCCATTAGCAAGCCAGCGGTCAGAAACTTCTTTAACTGCAAAACCATCGATTGAGTATCCAGTTGGTGATTTCACGTCACGTTCCATGAGGTAGTCACCCATTGCATTCTTAACTTTCTTAAGAGCAGTAAAGCCAGAAGTGTTAGTCAAAAAGAATGAAGTTTGTTTGATTGCTGGGTCAACTTTAGCTTCGAGATCAATGATGTCATCCCACTTAGCCAATGTTGGTTTAGTTGGGAGTGTTGCGATAACTTCCAAGATAGCTTTGTTACGAGTAACAACGACTTTCTTCGCAATCCATCCAGACAACCATGCGAGGATATTTTCAGCAGAATCAGCAAGCAAGCTGTTAGTTACTGTTGAGATACCAGCATAGCGTTTGATAGCGTAGCGGATAAGAGAAAGTTTTGGATCATCGTTAGCACCGATTTGTCCAGCTTCATCATCGAGCTTAGAAAGGCCAGTAATTTCAGCCCATTTTTCGTAAACACGAGAGCCAGTAAGAGTAGTTACGTTTTCAACATTTACATACTCTTGCAATGAATCGTATTGACGAACCAATGTATTAATAGCTGTGCGAATATCTTGAGGGATAGTCAAGCCAGCGTCTGCACCAGTTCCGTCTGTTTTAGAATCAAGTAAGTTTTGGTAACGACCACGGACTAGGTTTTTGAAGTCTTTAACAAAGTCAGCTTTAACTTCTTCTTCGTTTTCAGTCAAAGGTTTCTTGTCTTCTTCAGTCATGTTAGCTACTTCGCTAGCACGAGCTTCAGCATATTGTTCTTTGAACATGTCACGTTTCATTTTAGCAGTGTCACGTTCGTTTTTGATGGCTTGCAATTCTTCAGCGGTTACTGAATCATCAAGCATAGCTACGTTAAGTTTTTCATTAAGATTTTCGACCTTGTCGCCTTGAGCAACCCAAAGGTCATGCAATTCGTTTGATGTTTTCATCAATCATCTTCCTTTCATTTTTCAAGTAAAATAGCCAATTTCTGCTCACGCAATGTATTGGTCTTAGGTGTCGCAATCATATTCTTAAATTTAGTGATTGCTGATTTGCTTGGTAGTTGATGCACGGCATTAGTGACCATGATTTCTTCTTCATCGTTGCCGAAGAACATGATTTCATCCGCAAAGCCTTTATCAACGGCAGTTTTAGCATTAAGCCATGTCTCTTTAGCCATGAGATCAAGTAATTCTGGTTGTTTAAGACCAGTCTTCATTTCATAAGCTAATGCGATAGACTCATCAATGCTATTTAAGACCGCTGATTGATGCTCTAGGTCATCGCTGTTACCAACGATGCCAGTAGACGCTTTGTGAATCATAATATGTGCCGTTGGACTGATACGCACGGTATCACCAGCCATAGAAATGACACTCGCAGCACTAGCCGCAAGGCCCTGCACATTAACCACAATACGCTTGCCACTAGCCTTAAGCATTGTATAAATTTCGCTAGCTGCAAACACATCACCACCATTTGACGCAATGTTAAGCGTGATTTCTTCGTCTTCATCGTTAGCAATGGCATCCTGTACCAGTTTTGGATAGGTACTAGACATGCCAAAGTATTCGTAGAATGCACCAGCATCATCACTTACAATATCGCCTTTAATGTCAATCTTGCCCATTTATCTCACCTCCTTTCAATGTGGTACGGTTAGGGTTCTTACCCTCTGGCAACTCTTTAGGTAGAATTTCAGCTTGCTGCAAAATATACAAGCCTTGATTCTGTGCGAGTGTGCCACTTTTAACCATGCTATTGATACGGCTGATATAGTTAGCACCAGTCGGATCAACCGCTGGGAAAATATCCGCATCCACATCGCATGAAAGTTTTTGAGACAACTCACTAAGAAACGGTCTTAAATATCGTGCGACTGCTTTAGAGTAGACGTTGGAACTCATTTCTAGTGATGATTGTTGGTCACCTTGTCCACCGACAACGTTCTCTGGGATACCGTAGACTTTTGCAAATTGTCCGGTCGTCCAGTCCGCTTGCTTAAGTAATTGGGCCACGTTGGATTTAATTTCAAGAGGTGTGAAATCCTCTAAATCATCCAGTACCAACGGACCGCCTTGCATTTGCTTCATTGCTTGTCGTGAACGTGAAACCTTAGTTTTGAAATCGAGCAAACCACCGCCCTTGATTTTCAAAATACCATTAGCATTTAGGGCATTTTTGAGTGAATTAAGCGTTAACTTATCACTAGCTTTTTGAATATCTAGTTCTCTACCTAGAGCCATCAACGGGCTTACGCTTGTTAGCCCACCATCTACAGATAGCAGTCTGAAATGTAAGATGTCGCTTTGTGGAACATGTTGTTTTGGCGGAATGCGTGGATCGTCAAACGTGATGTTGTAATAAAGCCCATTCTGATTGTCCAATCGATTGAAAGTGACTTGAGATGGTCTTAGATACTCCCACTTCATATCACGGCCGTTATCATTACGCCATCGATACGCAAAAGCTTCACCACCCAATAGCATTTGAGCAAAGATTGACTGGTAGAAATTGAAACGGTTAGCATTGTTAGACGGATTATCCACAATTCCTTGCATTTGTTTTCGGCTAGTTGTTAACTTAGCAGTCGCAAGGTCATTAGATAGCTGACTGATAATAGAGAATAGGTCCGAGTTTTTAAGAGCAGTTTCGGCTGATACCCACTCACTACCATTCAAAGTAGCTAAAAACTCTGGATCAGTAATATCAAAAAAGCCCCCTTGGTTATTCGGTGGGCTTTCGGTTGCTAAATTAAATATCGGCAATTATTATCACCTCCTTTCTAGCCTTTTTTTGCGGCTAGTTCACTAATCAACCCAGCTAGTACGAATGTAATGGTCATGCTGACACCAAACCACACGTAGCCGAGGTTGTAAGTCGTTAAATTAAGCGAAATTGCAGCTAAAATAAACATCAAAATGTCAAAAATAGCCCAAATTGCCTTAAAAAACTTCAAAATCATGTCTTAATACTCCTCTAATAGCCCACTGTCTGGGTTTTTTAACCAGTTTAGAACGGCCTCTTGGCTCATGTGCTCTACCTTCCACGTTGGATTGTTGGTAATAGCGTAGTCTTCAAACGCATACATACCATCATAAAACGCATCGATAAGAGCATCCACAACGTCGATTTTATAGGTCGATTTCATTTTATCTACTTGAATACCGATGTTATCCTCTTTAATTACCGCATTTATCAAGGCTTTTCGCATGATTTCGTCATCAAGGCGAGTGATATTGCCTTCGATAAAGAGCGTTTGAAGGAATTTTGTCGGGTCTTTCAATTCGCTTGTACGCTGCCTAATCGGCATAAGTGGGAAACTAGTGTTAGATTCCAAGGCTTTGATAATTTTAGAAACCATCATAGCGTCATAGCCGAAAAAGACTACATCAAGTTGATTGTCTTCAACATAATCAACAAACCAGCGATAGACCTCCTCTGGATTGATAAGCCCTTGTGGGTGACTGGTAATCGTACAGTAGCCCTTGGTTTCCAAGTCTCGATAGTTGACACCGTCTTGTTCCATCTTGGCTTCTAACGAGCCAGCTTGTTGCCAAGGAATAAAACTGTGTTGTTCAACATGCCATTTCTGACTGCCATCTTCAGTAACGTAGGGGTAGACGAAACCAATGGCTGTGTTATCACTGAACATAGACGCATCCAGTCCGACATAGACACGCTTGCCCTTGATATCAAAATCATCAACGACTGCATTTTCAATATCTGTTAGATCAAGAAAGCTATTGCTATCTGCCAGCAACCAGCAATTCATGTTCTTAACTTGGAAGTCAGCAAGTTTCCCCATAAGCAGTTTCTTATCACGCTCAGAAAGTAACCCTTTCATCAAGCCATCTTTCAGTTTTGGATGATTAAGCAAAGGATTGCTTTTCGACCACGTTTCTGGCTTAAAGACTTCTTCCAAGTTATCTTGAGACCAGATTAGACATAGCTGATCATCACCAGACCTGTCGAAATCACGTTCCATGATTTCAATCAGTTTCTTTTGCTCTTGATGAAACGGCACATCGGGCGTTTGGTAAGATGTTGAAATCTCAATAAAGCGTGAGCCCTCGGTGTTAACTTGTCCGGATGTGATTTTAGAAATACCTTCATCCGTTCTAAGCTCACCAACCTCATCAGCCACGGCCAGTTTAAAGTGTTTACCGTCAAATTTACCAGATTCAAACGAGATAGTATGAATGGTATTGGCATCTACGAGCGATTTAATTTCTCGTGAATATAATTGGACTTGTGTTTCCTCTGCTAACGACTTAAACGGCTCATTCTCTATGATTCTAGCCATCATAGATTTGACATAAGTGTACAGCTTCATCGTTTGGTCGAAGTTTAGCGAACTAACAAGAAAATCTTGGTTACTTTGCCCGATAATCTCAATCAAATAAGAGAAATTAAGGCAAATACCAGCTATCATCGTTTTACCTTGCGAACGGGCAATCGAGATAATGATATTTGAAAACCTCGGTACATCGTCTAAATCGAACCATGCAAAGAGTTGGGCAAATATGAAATACTGCCAATCCATAGGCTCTAACTTTTGGCTCAGATCATCAACGTTTGGCACTAGAGACAAGAATTTCAAGAAACGGTTAAATGCTTCAACCGAATAGACATAAGGAAAATCGCTATCCCCTTGTCTTTGCAAATCTCGGAGGTGTCGGAAACACGCTAATTGGATATTGTAACCAGCGACAATCTTGCCATCTAGCACGTTAAAACAATATTGTGTGCCATAGTCGGTATATGTTTTTCGCTCGTAAGAAAAATCGATGCTGTTATAAGCACCGATTACATCTTTTGATTTGGTTAAATCAATCTCTTGCATGTTTCACCTCCTTTATTTGAAGAATGCTGCCATTTTATCTTTCATCGAAGAATTATCCGCTTGACTTCCGGCTATTTCAGCCAATTCTGCCCTTCCTTTAGGGGTCAAACCTAGCTGAATACCTATCTTATTAAGGGTTTCAGTGGCGTCTTTCATCGTCGCAACGGCAGGGTTCTTCTTAAATCCCATTGATTGTTCACCTAAAATCTCGCCGCTACCCTGTGCTTGGATAAGTTTTTTAATCTCGGTTTGGATACCGTTTTCTTTCACGTCCTCATAGGCTTTTTTGTAAATCTCGTAGTTAGTACAGTAGGTTTCCACAAGAAAAGTGTCAATGCGTTCAACCTTTTCTGTTGCTTCTAAAAACGGAATGATTTTACGCCATGTCTCTCTAGCCACCGTGCCTAAATAGTTCGGAGGGTCCGTGGGTAAACGCCCCGAATTTTGTTTGAAGTATGGATTCTTGACCACATCGCACCCTCCTTTCTATTTTTCAATTATGACACCGCTTAAAACCCTCAAAATTGGCGTGCGGTGTAAGAAAACACCTTGTGGCGGCTCTCCTTGGCACGAGAAGGGGGCGGGGGTCAATTTTAAATTGGGTCGAGGGTTATTATACCACCCTTATTATAAAATCGTGCTATGGGCTTATTAGAGGGGTTTAACGACGTCCTCTTTTTTGCGGGCTATTAAATCTGCCCACGTAGCCACGGAAAGTCGTAGCTCGGTGTTCTGTTTCGTTCTATTTTGACCAGTACCATAGATTTCTTGCTCTAGGGTACGTTTGGTGTTATCGCAGCTTCTACATGTTGCTACCACGTTTGAAACTTCAGTCCTAAGTTCTGGAGCTATTTCAACGGGTGTTACGTGGTCGCCTATGCGTGCGTCTGGTGTGGTCACACCCAACGCTAGACAGTACTGACACAGATAGTTGTCACGTTCTAAAGCTATCTTACGAATAGAAGACCAAATCTTTGAGCGATAGAACGCATACCGTTCCTTACTCTCATCGTCTCTGTTCCTTACTCGTGTGTTGTATCTAGTGCGTGAGTATCTCTGCCTCTCTTGTGCGTATGCTGCTTCCATGTCCTTGTGTGCAGGACAGTAGTGTGCTGGTCTCTCTGTTAAGGCACGGCACCCCTCAGCCTTGCATCGTCTGACCATCGGCATTGGCATACCTCCTTTCAGATAAAGTAAAAGAAGAACACTACTGTGTCCTTCTGATTCGATAATACTATGTTACCATGTTGGTAGTATGATGCCGTATGAATTGGTATATACCACTGTAGATTAATCCAAATACTTCTCAGCTTGTCTTAACTTAACGTAGTATGTAGCCTTACTAAAGCCCATGCGGTCACATATCTGCCAGATATCTAGCTGGTCTATATATACCATTTGCAATAGGGACCTAGCGTCTATGTCCCCCACGTTTGCTATCTGCCGGTGAAACTCTAGTTTCTGTTTGATAGCTTCGGCAGTAAACCGTTCTACTTCTTCACGGGCTGTCATAAGCTCCACATAGATATCATCCTTGCCCTTACGTTTGCCACCTTGGACCATGTCTGTTTGCATTGCACCAGCCGTTACTTTTAGCGCTTGTGATTCCAGCCGTTTAATCTGTTCTATCTGACTGTCAATGTATCTATCAAGCGCCTTGATTTGTTGCAGCCGTTCCACTGTTCTCATAAATACGATTCCTTTATGGTATAATAATATTATTAGCATTTGAACAGTCTCAGGCATTAGTCTGGGTCTTTTTTTATTATTTATATCCGCATTGATAACAAGAATAAAGAGCGGAGAAATGTACCACCTCCCATACATTAGATTTAGCCATGCCACCAGTAATGCAAGGCTAGGGTTGAAAAAAATAAAAAGGATTCCTCGATTCTATAACTTATTATTTACTGGATTTTCGTGTCGAGGTCTGTCAGCTCGACGGTTGTCGAAAAAGTGTTCAAGCCACTAAAATTAGTGTATTTGACAGACAATAGCTAGCAAGGGAGTCGAACCCTCGTAAACCGTTCTAGCTACACGCCTAGTGCGTAGGCTGTATAAAGAGCTTTTCTGACCGTGGTCTTATTACGACCTACCTTGCCTTTAGTTCGATATTTAAGAATGATGCGATCAACTTCATCATCTAATCTCTCAGCCCACTCGTAGTTATTGAAGACAAAGTCAATAATCTCACTAAATAACTCTCTTGAAAGTAGACCTTCCATTTGAATAGCTTTCAAAGGGGTTAGGGCTGCTTTTTCCGCATAGCACAGATTGAGGGCGTTTTGGGTTCTGTTAGCGTTTTTCTGGTCGCAGTCCTTAACATATCTAATATAGCTATTTAAGCCGTTAGGGTGTTCCTTGCGTAGTTCTTCTACTTCCTTGCGGAAATGTTTAAACAAGTCCTCTGGCAGTCCTGCGTTGATTTTATCCAACACTGGTTTAGTGGTTTTTCCTCTTGTATAATGCGTAGACAGATAGTCTTGAAGGTCGTCGAATAGTTCATCGGAGATAATGCCTTCTAACTTGTCGACTGTCGCTGGCGATATCCTCGCACGCTCCACCACTGCGCTGTTAAACGCTTGGTAAATGATATGAGCTTGTAACTCATCGCATTGCTTCACATCTTGGAAAAATTGCTTATAAGAACCTTTTTTATGTGCTTGTTTGAGTGCTTCATGTTCACTAACCAACCGCTGATATAGCTCCTTGGTCAGTCCGGAATATTTGTATCTCACACTCATGAGCTTACCTCTACCAGTTCCAGATTTTCGTATATATTTCCTGCAATTTCGCAGTCGGTATGTCGTAGCCACAATTCACATCCGTATTGCTTAGATTCAAGGCGATATGCTCCGCCTCGATGTCTTACAACTTCGTAATAAGTTGGCTTAGAATAGACATTCTTAGCCATTTTGACTACATCCCCTTCGAAGATTTCTTTGCCATTTTTGTCAGTCAGTCCAGTTGATTGCATGAGGGTTAGATGGTCTACGAAGATATAATCTGGGGCGTTTGTGATAAAATCCTGCTCAACTGTTACAACTTCCCCGCTTTCGGTAACTGCAAAAGTGTCTTTAAACATTTCTTTATTCTTTTCGTCCCACGCTCTAAATCTAGGCATCATTGTCCTCGCCCCCTTAAGTAGCTAGGGATATCATCCCCAATGTTTACACTGTCGTACTGCTCCTTGCTAACAAGGAATTTACCGTAAGCTCCACAATCAATCGTGTAGAGCTTACCGACCATGGACTTGCCGGTAACCTTGCCGTGTAGTTCCACTGCATTGTCTGCCTTGTGAATTACCACGGTCTCGATAGGTCGGTTAACCACTCGTAGAACAGTAGTCACGTTAATGGCTAGTGAGACCATGAGTAATACCGTAGCAATAGCGAGGTCGTTATAAATCGTCTTCTTTAACAAACGTCCCATTAATCATTTTTCCCTTTCTATTCTTGATTTCTTCGTATGCAATACTTAGACACTCAGTTACATCAAGGTCTAATTGATGTGCTAGTACGATGATTGTTACTAGCGTGTCACCGATAGCGTCCTTAAGTGCCGCCTGTGGTTCAGTGAATTTCGTCGGTTTCAAGAGCACATCTCGAATTTCTCCGACTTCCTCAGTTACACGCATCCACTGAATCTTAGGGTCAGCTTGCTTCAAATTGCGTTTGTCAGCCCAATGGTTAATTTTAGTAATTAGGTTATTCATCATTTATAGTAACTCCCAAACCTCTGTAAGTGGACTATTAAATACCCACCCAAAACCATTTTCTTCCAGTTCTTTCTTAGTAAATGAAGTTCTAAAAACTTTATTTTCTAAGTCTGTGTCAATATTCCATCTTTTTGCCTGTGTGTCATAGTTTAGATAATAATGATTATAATTAGCTACATCTTTAAATCTGACCCTATACAATTTTTGTTTAGTCATCCGTTACCTCCGCCTCAATTGTAAGGTCGCTCTCCGAATCTTCCGTCCATGAAGATTTCGAGAGGTCTAATCCAACATCTTTTGTCATTTTCTGAAACATAAACAACGCATTCTTCTAACGTTTCTTCCCACAAACCAACACAGATGATTCTGTAATCTCTTCCTGTCTTTTTGTGCGTCCAGTACGACCCGACTTTAGGTTTATTCATTCATCCACCCCCTTAACTTCAATACCTAAATCTACTAATTGTGCCTTTAATTTTTTGACTGTTTGTTTCAATGCGTCACGGATTGCGTCTGATAAAATTCCCGATGTTATTGCCATAGTTTTTTCATCAAAAAAGAATCTCGTTTTAATTGCCATCTTGAATCTTGGTTCTTGTTTTATAATAAAAGCTTTGTCAAGAGGTGACGGTTTGTAGTTGATAAATTTTTCCAATTCTTCGATCTGTTGTCTAATTTCTTCTGCTTTTTTTAACTCTAATAAATCCACCTATTCCACCTCTTGCATTTCCACTGTATACATTCTTGAATTACGATATTTAACACCTCGTAAGCGGTGCAATTCATTGATAGCGTCGTTTTTGTTATTAAAAATATGCTCACTATCTGGCATGTTGTCGTAGTACACGATTACTTTGTATTTCATGATTCTGTCTCCTCTACTTCGTAATAATCAATCTTTGCGAAATTCTTAGGGCTGATAGTTATTATTCTTTCTTCTGGATCAATCTGCTGTAACTGAAGACATTGTATATTGCCTACTTCGAGCCATCCCAACATGTCCAGAATGTGTTTGAGATTTTCTTTAACCTTGATAGTTTCATCCATGTATGGATTTTGCAGTCTAATATTTGTCATATTTCAATTAATTCCCTCCATTTGCTTGCATAGTTCAATCATCTTTCTTAATAATTCTTCATCCGGTAACTGCTCCAGCGTAAGAATCCGATTGAGTTTCTTTGCATTGATTCCTAGCTTAGCGCTGATATATTCCATGTCTTCGTGATTAGCCCAGAACCACTTCGAGAACTCTTGCGTTTGAACTAATACGCTTGTGTGTCCGTGACTGCTCGGAGCGTATACACCGACTAGCTTGTCTTTGTACTTGCTGTTCATTCCAACTCCGTAATTTCTAATTCAATGCGTGGGTTAGGGCTGTACTTCTTGCGAGCTATTAAGCCACAAACGATGCTATCATCCATCCACACGATACCTTTCTTATCAACCTTGTTGTAACCGGCGTTTGAGATACTGTCAAAGAGTGCTTTGACAAGATTATCAATATCGGGTTTTTTCGCATGCCAAAGCCTTTCATCCATGAATTCCTTGAACGCGTCCCACGTTTTAGCTCGAGCTTTTGGCGTGGGCTTTTTTGATACGTTCAGCGGGGCTTTCATGTAGAATGTGACATCAACCATAATCGGGCCGTCAAAGAATTGCCCATCATATTCTTGTTCGATAAGCTGCGAGCATTGACGCCGCCAAGCCTTCATTTTTGGGTCTTCATAGGTTCCAAACTTGCTGAATCGTGGCCTTGTTTGAGGTTTAGGCTCGATATTTAAAGTCATTTTCATGCTGCACCTCAGAAGGGTAGGTCTGAATCACTGATATCCATAGGGTTTGAATTACCGTATGGGCTGCCACCTTGTGCAAATCCTTGGTTTTGCTGTTGTGGCCCTTGCTGTTGCGGTGCTTGTTGCCCGTAAGGCCCTGCATAGCCTCCGTCATTGGCAAACGCTCCCGATGTGTTACCTTGATTGGCGCTGCTACCTTCACGCGCCGCCCGGCTTTCTAGCATTTGGAAGTTCTCAGCTACTACCTCAGTCACATATACCCGTTGGCCTTGCTGATTCTCGTAGCTACGGGTCTGGATGCGTCCAGTGATTCCAATCAATGCGCCTTTCTTAGCCCAATTAGACAAATTCTCAGCTTGCTGGCGCCAGATAACACAGTTAATAAAGTCCGTTTCACGTTCACCGTTAGCATCCTTGAAGTTGCGGTTAACGGCTAGGCTGAATGTGGCCACTGCGATGTTACTGGTTGTGTATTTTAGTTCTGGGTCACGGGTTAGGCGACCAACAAGGCAGACCGAATTAATCATTTGTTTTTCCTTTCTCTTTACTCACGATTTAAGAAATCGTCCAGTGTTAGAACCTCATGCAGTTTTTTCTGTGATTTGCAATAATCGCAATGTCCACACTTCTTAGGTTCTTCGTTTCCAAGCGATACTTGATACACTCTAGGGGCGTGCTCTGTGATGTATTTAAGTCCCTCGCCTAGCCATTCCTCAGTCAATTCGATAATTTCCTTGTCTGGCTGTTTTTCTTTCGATACGGCCACAATAAACGGCTTGAATGTTGGATAATCCATTTGGCGTAGCAATTCTAAATAAGTCCCTAGCTGGACATGGTATTGAAACCCTAGAATGTTATTGACGGCAGTTGGTACTTTGGTACGCAATTCCTCTGACCATTCCTTAGCCCAGATAGATTTCATGGTCTTTAAATCGACCACATAGCCTTTTGAAAAATTGATACTATCCAATTTGCCCTTGAATGGCACCCCAGCGATAAAACCAGTAACAATCTTCTCTTTTTCGACCTTGTCACCTTTTTTTCCGTGATAAAGATTATTGAAAAGTGCGTCATCTTTAAGTGTGTCGATAACCTTCTCAGCTAACTTGAAATCAGATAACAGCCCATAAGGTTTGCGGCTTGAGAACAACGCCTTTTTGTTATCCTCTTTAAATTTCTCATGAGCTTCTTCGCTCTCGAAGTAGCTATGAACGTAATTTCCGAATAGCAATGGCTTTTGATCTCGTTCATCATCCCATGTCCCGTCATCAATGGCTTTAGCTCTAGCCTCGCATTTCATGCATTCCTTGAAACGACTTACAGACATATAGGTTTTGTCAGAATAATAATTATCATCCGTCAAGATTGTTAGTTCAGTCATTTTCTACCTCTTTGATTTTGGTTGAATCACCTTCGAATAAGCTGACTTCTTCGATGATTTCACCAGTTTCAGCGTCTACGCTTTTATCTGGTTCAGCTTCATCACTCATAAGGTCGCCCAAAAGTGTCTGGGTGTCCTCGTTTTTTGGTGTAACATCGATAGGGTCAGCCTTAACTTCCTCAGTTTGATTGTCCGAGATAAGACCTTCTTGCATTTCGGTTGAGAGTGGGGCATACTTGCTCAAAATGCTCTTGAGTACGGTTTTTTGAGCCATAGCGTCAAAATCTGTTGACCATGGCCCTCTTGCGTAAGTCTTTGAAAAGCGTTTACCGTGTGATTCCGCTTGTTCTTTCGTCCAGAATGTCAGCTTTTTAAAGCCGTTTACGAGCTCGAAGGTGGCAAAATAGCCATACACTTCATCTTCTGGTTGGGTAAAGTCAATGTCCAATGTTTCAAATAGAGGATCGTATGATTTGAATTGTGCCTTGTAAACCTTGCCGGAATTAATAGCCTTAAACTGACCAGAGCGGATAGCTAGCTGGATAAGTCCTTTGTAGCCAAGCTGAAACTGTGCATCTTGTTTGTATGGCACGATGTAAGCAAAGCCCAAACTTGGCTCGATAGGTAGATTTAATACCGCTGCTTTCATTGCCGCTGTCATAATCGAGGTGTTACTTGCTCGTGCTAGTAGATTGTTGTTGTTCACGATTGATAGCAAACTTGCCGTAAATTGTCGCTCGTTTCCGTTCAACACCTCTTGGAATTTTTGTTTAACTGCTGGGGTGTTGAAAAAATCTTTGTGTGCTAATTGATTTGTCATGCTTCGTCTTCCTTTTTGTTTTGAATGCCCCTATTTCTCGATTTAAGGGGTCTCTTATCGTTTTTAGGTGGTAGCTAGATAATTTATACCCCCTACACTTTTAAATTGATTACAGACGATTTTAGGCGTGTTTTCGAACGTGCTGATTAAATACCACCTTCGAGCGGTAGCCGAACGCCATATATTCGTTTAATTTCTCGATAAACGAATACAGATCTAAATCATCCATCATTTTCTGTTTATGTTCCTCTGAAAACACAAGTCCATGAATACGCTCGTAGTCTTCAAAGAGTTTTAGTTTTACTTCCGTTTCTGTCAAAACATCATCCTCTTGTCTTGTTGCGTTTTGAATTGATAAACATGTTCGTTCGTTGTTCCAAGTCCTGTCTTTTTGAAAACTCGTGAATAAACACGTTTCCCATAAGTGCCCATGATATCCCGTGGGCTTAAGTTGGTTGTGATAATAGTCTTGGTACGCTTGTTCAAAATACTGTACAAGATACCATTGGACCACTCTGTCACTTTTTCAGTGCCCAAATCGTCGAGCACAAGCCATTCGGCTTCAGAAATGCGTCTGATGTATTCAGCTTCAAGACTGAAATCCTCTTTGATTTTGGCTAATAGGTCAACCACGTTGATGAATAGCCCCATCTTCTTCGTATGATCAGATAGAGCTTTCAACGCTGAATAAGCTAGATGGCTCTTGCCTACTCCAGTGTCACCAATCAAAACAATGTTGTAGTCTTGACCGTCCAGATAGCCTTTAAGTTGACTTCTAACATTCTTCAAGTCTTCTTTCTGCTCTCTGGTTACTGCCTTGTAATTGTCAAAGCTAGCAGTTTTTAAATCATCATCCAGCAAGCTGAAATCCTTGAGAAAGTACAAGCGTTTCTGTTCTTGCTCACGCTCATACTGTTCTTGTGCCTTAGTGGCGTTCAACCGCTCTTGCTCTTCCCTATGGCAAAGCTCACACACTGTGTATGGTTCGCTATTTGGAAACTGAATCGTGACATAGTGCCTTTGGTGCTTGTCACAGTATTTGTCGCTAGTCGTCATATATCGCTTTCGCATCTGTCTAGCAGTGTTCTCTAAACTCATAGGCGTTACCTCTAATACTTACCACAAGCAGGTCCGAATTTGGCTTTACCGTTATTTCGTGGTTTAGTTAAGAATGGTTTGTGTCTATCGACCGTATTCTTGCTATTTTCGAATTCCCTTTGGTCTTCTTGTTGTCGGGCTACCGTTCTGATTCCATTCTGTACCCAATTTTTTAAAATGGATTCAACATACCTAAACGAGCGCTTAGAGTTGTCAGCAGCTTTGTCAATAGCTATCTTAATTAACTCTGTTTCCAGTCCGTCTAGGTCTCGATACGCTTTGAGTTGTTGGAATTGAAAACCATCTAGCAAACCAATTCTTTCTTGATAATATTCATAGACGTTAAAATCAGCAGTAGCAGAATTATTTTCAGCTCCTATACTATATAAAGTGTTACCACTATCTGCTGCTGACGGTATCTCAGTATGGTTTATATTAGTATGGTTTATATTAGTATGGTTAGAGTCCCTCTCACGTTCCTCTAGAAGTCCCTGAGAAAGACCCCCAGAAGTCTCTCTCGTGTACTTCCGAGCATTTTTTATACTTCCGGAAGTCTTTTCTGAGTACCTCCTTGAAACGTCAATCTTTAGAGGGTATATTCTGTTAGGTTTATTTAAACCTTGCTTGATCTCTAACAACAGACCGAAGTCGTGAAGCTCCTTTTTCAATTTGATAATATACTGCTTGCTTTTTTCCAGAAACTCCATAGCACTCTCAACTTTAAAATAGCAGTAAACTTCGCCGTTTTCGTCTGTCCAGTCGCCTCGATTTTTAACAGATAGATTAACTCTATCCAACATCAAGGCGTATAAGGTTTTGGCATCATTTGATAAACCTTTGTATGCTGGGTTGCGATACAAGGCGTATGGTGTCATGAAAAAATTTTGTCTAACAAGTTCTTCTTCTTTGATTTTATTGTGTTTTTTCACCCTTTCACCTCCCTTTGATTTAATGTCTCGAACCGTCCACTATTAGTTGACTGTTGGACTCGTTACATGCTATAATCAAGTAAATTGTTTTAATGAGCGTTGCACCTCTTGGATTGTTTCCGGAGGTGCTTTTTTAATGCCTACCCTCCCACCACTGCTAATTATTTAATTACTTGTCTTCTTTGCCGTTGTATTTCTTAAAGTTCAATCCCAAAGTTGTGATACCTGCTGCAATTACTACGAGCCCCAAAGTGCTAGCGATACCTTCTTTTTCACCAGTGTTCGGAAGAGTACCACCGTAAACAGGTGTATTCGCCACCTCTTTTGGCTCAGAATCGAGCTTATAAGATACTGCGGCAGATTGTGCCGCTTTATTATTAGGACGCTCTACGCTCGTTTTAGGGGCTTTTTCTGGCGTGCTAGGTTTTTCTGGTGTAGGTTTAGTTGGTTCCTCTGGGATTTCTAGTTCTGGCAAGTCGAGGATAGGGGCATCGTTTGGAACCACTCCACCCTCGAATGGTGGGAGCTCACGTTCTTCTGGAATACCAGGAATTCCGCCGTTCCATTCTGGCTTGTCGTGCACTGGTGCTTCATTTGGTACAGTACCGATTGGCTCAGTGTACTCTGGCAATTCTCGCACCTCTGGAATACCGGGGATGCCGCCCTCAAATTCTGGGATGTCAACTTTTGGAGCTTCACGGGGGATTTCAAAAGTTGGCTCTGGTTTATTCTCACCAGACGCATCACCACGCCCACCGACAAGCTGAATCTTCGTATATGAGACAGCACCGTCTGATTCAGCTTTTAGCTCAATCTTGTTAGTAGGGTTGGTGCTATCTTTTACAGCATTTACAAGTTTAGTCTTGTAGTACAAGTAAACCATGTGGTCTAAACGGTCCATTTTGATTTCAAATCCATGCTCAGATTTTGAGATAGACTTAACTAAGTCCATAGCTGACCCTTTGTCAACCCAAGGGTCTAGGCTTTCAATGTTCTTAATTTCAAAGTAGTTATCAACCAACTTTTGATTATCGCTCATGGTATCAATGATAGAGACATGGTTCAAAATACGGTGAGCGTAATTGACACGAGCAGTCCAATTAATCACAGTAGGGTCTTCTTTGTCTTGGAATCCCCATTTAGCAATCAATTCATCTTTGCCAATGACTTGCTCTGAACCTACATTGGCTGTTACTAAAGTCCCATTAAAGTTAACTGTAACTGGTTTTCCTGCTACAACTTTATCTGTCCAACTTGCATCTAGTTTCAAGTTCATGATCTTATTCAAAGGGTGTGATTTGAAATAGTCGTTAAATACAGTTGTCACCTTGTTAGAAGTTGCGTCTGCTGTAGCTTTACCAACGACTGCCTTCTCTGGATTGTGAACATCAAACTCATAAGAGGTCTGGAATTTCACTTCTTCGGGCAAGTCAAAAGTAACTTTGTCCCCCTCATTCACCGGCACGTCGTCCGGAATATTGATATCTTTATACTCAACTTCGAACGGTGAGTATTTACCATTACCGTTAGGGAAAGTAACCTCAACGTTAGGGTTTTCGACGGTGATAGTAGTGTCTGTTTTAGTCACTGTAGTAGGTGCTGTTTCTGTAGCAACCGCTGGAGTTTCTACCGCTGGAGTAGTTTCGACTGGTGCTGGTGTTTCAGCTACTGGTTGAGATTCTACTGGTGCCGATGCCAAAAATTTTGGTGTTTCCGTCACTGTTTCGCTAGGTGTTACCGTAATATTGCCAGCATTGTCAGCCGTATAGACATTAGACACCGCTGGTTGTGCGTCCACCACTGGTTGAGTTGCTTCGTCTGCTGATACTGTGCCAGCACCGATAAGCAATGCTGTAGCAATGGCAAGTGTGCCACACAATCCAAATGCTTTGCTTTTAGTGAATCCAGTTTTTGCGACTGTTTGAGTGTTAAAAGATTTCATGGTATAATCTCCTTGGTGTATTTTTCTTGCATGGGCCCTAACCCATGCTTTTTTTAGTGCTCTCAACGTGCACCCACAACCTCGCCGCTTTGTAAATATGTTTTTTTAGAAAGATTTTTGTGTGGGTAGTAAAGTGTTAATTTTTTGGGGAAAAATTATGGGTATAAGATGCACTCCACGACGAGGTCATGGCTGCACGCTGAAAAGTTGATGTTATTTGCTATATTTCTGCTTGAGTCGTTCGCTCTTTTCTTCGGGCGTCTCAACCACCTCGAAAAAGTATTCTGGCTCTTTAGGCTTCTTTCTGGTTAGCAATTTCTTTAATAGCTTCATGAGTTACCCCACTAGTCTGTCTTCTGGTAGCCCATGATCTAGGTTGTAACGTCTGGCCTTAGCTGTGTAAGATTCCCATCGTGGGACTACGTAAGTTTCAGTTTCTTGCTTTTTGTTTGACCAAATCCATCCGAATAGTTTCATTTTTGTTTCTCCTTCTTGATTAAAATACACGGACACCACGCTCAGCCCATTTGTCAACTAGACGTTGTTGAGCGTCCCCGTTGTACCCGCAAATATGGAACGCCAAACCAAGGTTTTTTTCGCTATGGCGTTTATTGATGAGTTCTTCTTTGTAAGCCTCTGCAAATGCTTTGACTTCATCCAAATCTTCACCGCATGGGTAGAACAACCAGTCGCCGTCTACCACAACATGCCAGTTGTTTCCCAAAACTGTCTGGATTTTTTTATATTCAAATTTAGCCATTTTGTTTTCCTTTCTTTCCCTAACCGCACTAGCTCACTGTTGCGGCTAGGGTTATGTGCTAGGCAATCTCTTGCCAATTGTTATTAAACCAATCTCTGACGGCGTCCCGTGGGTATCTGATTTGACTCCCTCGACCTTTGTCGATTTTAGGGAAACCGTCAAGGTTGGTTATTCGTAAAAATTCTGTGTAGTTGCCAATTCCAAGCATGGCTTGGCACTGTTTCGCAGTTAAAATCATTGGTAGTGTTTCGTCTATATCGAACGCTTTTGTTTTATCTGCTATAACAGCGGTCAGCATGCTGTCGAATTGGTCTAACAGTGGTTTGAATGGGGTGTCCATAGGCGTTACCCTTTTTCAAGAGCGATAAGCTCTTTTTGTTTTGGTGTCTCACGAATTTCAAACGGTGTGAAATCGTCGTAAGATAGATTTTCCAAGAAATTGACGGCATTTTTAGCGTCAACATGCTTGATGTTGGTGTACTTGGTAACGTTGAAAGCCTTCTTCAAATGTGAGTACATCAAGCGGATAAACTGACCTTTCTTGGATGCGAACAAGTTATCGCTTGGATGTGTTTTCTGTTCTTCAAAGTAGAAATCAGCAAACACGCCAGCTTTTCGAAAAACAATGCTCTTGATTTTAGTAGCTTCACCGTCATCGATATGGACTTTCTTGTTAACTTCTTCGACAAGCAACTCAATGTCAGTGAGTTTTTGGTTTGTCTTTTTAACGTTTCTGTCCATTTCTTCCTTGATTCCGATAACTTCTTCCAAAAGTTGCTGATTGACATTGCTTTGGGCAACCAGATTCATAGCTTGTTTTTTCTGCATTTCAACCGTTTCAGCGAGTAGGGTTTCTTTTTTCTTATTCTTTTTACTCATTGATGATTTCTCCTTCTATGATTGTTCTTCCGTTTTCTGGGACAATCTTGTTCATTTCGTCTAACCAGTTTTCAGTTAGCGTTAGGATGTCCCTTAATTTCTCAATCTGAGCATCCTTGCCAATCCCTTGGATAAGGGTTTTAAATCTAAGCGGTGCCATTTCTTCGTCAAAGAAAGTTTCAAACTTGGTTACGAGCTTACTTAGGTTAAAGATATTAGTAACACTGTTTTCTAGTTTTTCTTTGTCCGCTCGTAAGTGTTCGATAGACTCTTTCAAAGCTAGTGCTTCCGAGGTTTCTTTCTCTAGCATTTCATAAGACGCTTCTTTAAGTCGCAAACTTCTTTTGACTGAATCAAGCTCGTCTGATAGGTCTTTGTTTTTGCCTAGCAGTTGTTTGTTAAGGTCTTGTGTCGCTTGGTAATCTTGTGGGATGATTTCCTTTTCGATTACTTTTTCAGTGGTCTTGGTTTGTTTGACACGCTCAAGCTCGTCTTCTAGTGCTTTGATTGCTTGGTCTTTCAGTTTCGACTTGCGTCTGACCTCTTGCAATTCTCTGACTGTTGGCGATTCACCTTGCTCGATTTTTTCAATCTGCTCTTGCTTTTCTTCCTCTGGAAGTGTTGCGATTAAGTGCAAGGCGGTTGTTCCTAAATGTCGTAACGTTTCGACTTTTGGCAACTCGTCGGCAATCTTAATTGATTTATAAGCAAAATCTTTATCAATTCCAATACTTTCGTGCCACTCTCTAAATTGTCCGTGTGTTAGGTCGTTTTCTTTAACATACTTCAATCGCCTTCCAATTTCCCAAATTGATTCACCGGCTAATTTTTGGTGGTGTCTTATTTCTAATTCGATCTGCGATAAATTGTCAGATAATGCTAATTCGTTCATCTCGCTCCTTTGCATTTTGATATAATAGTTTTAAAAACTAATGAGGTGCTGTATGATTATCATTTCACGAAAAGCTAGAAAATTATTAAAATCATTGCTTGATATTCGAAATTCCCAAGAATCTCCTCGCATTAAACCTGAACAGTATAAAAAACTGATAGATGAACAATGCGAACCGCTCGGCGAATTGGTTTATCACAAGTTAGTGGTTCAAGACATCACCCATGACATCGCCGTTACTGACGAGGGGATTTATTTTTATCAAGCTTACAAAGAACACAATAGATATCTTTGGTTGACTTCATTTTGGTTTCCACTAGCCGTGGCTTTCGTGACGACTGCTATCACACTAGCTGTCAATTTTTTATTTTTTAAATAAAATCCAAAAAATCAACGTTCCCAGAAATACCCCTATAAGACTTCCGATAATTGCAAGTGCAACATCGTATCCGTCTAAATTCCACTCAAAGAATTCTTTGAGTTTTTTTAGTGTCTTCATTTTGTTTATTGTTTCCTTTCTAATCTATACGAAATTTCGTATATCTAGGTTAAAAAAAATTAGGCTTCGACACGTTCGCTGAATAGGTATTCTAATTCATATTCTGGGAAGAACGCCTTCTTGATAGCTACTGTTTCGCCAAAACTGAAATCTGTAACACCGTTGATTTTGCTACGAACCGTGCGGTAATCAACTCCGAGCAAGTCTGCGATGTCTACTAATGTTACGCCTTTACTCTTACGAATTTCTTCAATGTTTTTCATTTGCTTCCTCCTTCCTTAAGCTTGATTTAAGTATATACTAATTTTCGTACATTGTCAACAGAAAAATACGATTTTTTTTACTTTTTTTATTTACCTATACGATTTTCTGTGTTAATATATAGGTAGAAATAAAAATGAGGGTTATAAAAATGCAGGCTGAAGAAAGAATTAAAGAGCTTATTATAGCTAAATATGGAAATGTTAGAGCTTTTGCGACAGAAAGCGGCATCTCTTACACTACTGTTCGCTCTATTTTGGAACGTGGTATCATGAACGCAAAAGCTGAGAATGTTTTCAAGATATGTCATTTATTGGGGATATCACCAGACACTGTTGCAGATTGGGGAGTTTCCGAAGAACAACAACCCAGCCCCCATGACATCGACGAAATCATAGCCAACGCCATGATGTTCGACGGCAAACCGTTGACTGATGATGATAAGCGGGCAATCCGTGGCATCATTGCGGGCTATATGAGCAGCAAGGAAAAGTGAGGTGCTATGACTGAAAGTGAATTGCTTGAGCAGTTCAATGTCTCTATCTGTGAGTTCAGCTCTAGTCAATGGTCCAGAAATGGCTTTCTTGACCCTATAAACAGGGTGGTTTATATCAATAAAGATTTAGCCCCAGAAATACGTTTGAAGGTCATTCTGCATGAATTGGGACACCTAGAGCACAATTCTAAAGACTATGAGCGTCTACGGGAAAAGTATGAGGTTCAAGCAAATAGGATTATGATCCATGAGTTGCTAAAAAATGAAAATCTTGATGATTTTAATTACTTACACTTTATGAACAAATATAATCTCACCACGATTTGCGATGAGACTTTTGTAAAAAATGAATTTCTAAAAATGATGAGGAATTGATATGAAACTTTTAAAAAAATACAAATGGTATATCTTAACAATTATAGTTTTATTCTGTTTTGGCTTAATGTTTGTGCCACGGTCTGGGAAGGAACCGAAGGAAACAAAACAGTCTAAGACTGTCAAAGTAACAAAACACTCCAAAAAGTCAAGCAAGCATAGTTCTTCTTCGACTTCAAAAGTTTCTAGCAGTTCAAGTTCAGAGCAACCGCAACAACCACAAGAACAGACGCAAACTGAGGCTTCTCAAGTTCAGCAAGAAAAACCTATTGACGGTGTAGGGCCTACGCAACCACAAGTAGACCAAGCGACTGAACAATATGGGTATACTCCGGGGTATGGCGGAGT
The DNA here is from genome assembly GCF_016648915.1 of Streptococcus sp. 3.1. Taxonomy (NCBI): domain Bacteria; kingdom Bacillati; phylum Bacillota; class Bacilli; order Lactobacillales; family Streptococcaceae; genus Streptococcus; species Streptococcus sp. 3.1. The sequence continues at coordinate 71,481 of NZ_JACLQV010000010.1, forward strand.
GCCTTCCGATTCTCCTGAGATAGCAAGAGAACAATCAGACCAACAAGCACGCGAAAACTGGCATGATAGTCAAGTTGAGTGGGCTAAACAACAAGGGCTTATGGATTAACCCAATAAAAAAACCAGTCTTTCGACTGGCTAAACTATCAAGGGAGTGTGTGAGATAAATACCACCACCCTTTTATTATACCATTATAGAGGGACTAACTATGGCATCATACAGAAAACGAGAAAATGGCTGGGAGTATCGGATAAACTATTACGATTCGACTGGGAAACGCAAACCAAAGTCAAAGGGTGGTTTTAGGACGAAATCTGAAGCTATCAAGGCTGCCGCTGAGATGGAACTGAAGTTACAAGACAACATCACCGTTGATGAAGATATTACCTTATATAACTATTTTAAGCAGTGGTGCGAGGTTTATAAAAAACCCACCGTTTCAAAAATAACTTATAAGGCATACATCAACACCCAGCGCAAGATAGAGCTATTTTTCAGTGACAAGAAACTAAAATCTGTCACTGCTACTCAATACCAGCGTGTGCTGAATAGCTACGCTAAGACTCACGCTCAAGATACTGTTGAGCGTTTCAATGTCCATGTAAAATCGTGCGTCGAAATGGCAGTGCATGAAGGATATATCAAGCGTAACTTTTGTAAGTTTGCCAAAATCAACGCTAAAAATAAAGGGCGTGATATTGAAACGAAATTCCTAGAGGTCGAAGAATACGAGCGATTGATCTACGAGACAAGCAAGCATCCAGAATATGCGTCTTATGCAGCACTCTATATTATCGCCAAAACTGGTATCCGTTTTGCTGAGTGTCTAGGGCTGACAGTGGATGATATCAACCGAGATACTGGCATGTTATCCGTCAACAAAACATGGGACTATAAGAATAATACTGGTTTCTTACCAACAAAAACAAAAAGCAGTATCCGAGAGATACCGCTTGATAATGATTTTATAAATTTTATTGACCAGCTACCACCTACCGAGGACGGTAGATTACTACCTTCACTGTCCAACAATGCCGTAAACAAGACCTTGCGGAAAATCATTGGTCGTGAAGTACGTGTCCACTCGTTAAGGCACACTTACGCTAGCTACTTAATAGCCCACGATATCGATTTGATTTCTGTGTCGCAAGTTTTAGGGCATGAGAATCTAAACATCACACTGGAAGTCTATGCCCACCAATTACAAGAGCAGAAATCACGAAATGACGAAAAGATAAAACAAATGTGGACAGAATGTGGACAAAATGGCTTAAAACCGCATGGTTAAAGGCTTAAAAATGTCCCCTGCCGGAATCGAACCAGCAACGACTCCTTAGGAGGGAGTTGTTATATCCATTTAACTAAGAGGACTTATGAAAAAATCTGCCACGAGGACAGATTTTTTATGTGAAATCTGTAAATTATTTACGGATTTCTTTGATACGTGCAGCTTTACCTTGCAAAGCACGCAAGTAGTAAAGTTTAGCACGGCGGACTTTACCGTAGCGTACAACTTCAATCTTTTCAACACGTGGAGTGTGGATTGGGAAAGTACGTTCTACACCGATACCGCTTGAAATTTTACGAACTGTGTACATTTCTGAGATCCCTTGACCTTTGCGTGAAATAACTACACCTTCAAAGATCTGGATACGTTCGCGAGTTCCTTCGACAACTTTCGCGTGAACGCGAACAGTGTCACCAGGACGGAATGATGGGATGTCAGTACGAAGTTGACCTTCTGTCAAACTTTGGATCAATGGATTCATTTTTATATACTCCTATCTTACTAATCTTAAGAGCAACCTCTGTGTCTCAGCGGATTAGCCGTTATTTTTGTGTGTCCATTACACACTCTTAGTATCTTATCAAAAAATTATCAGGATGTCTAGTATCTTATTGCATTTCTAGCATTTTTTGTTGTCCATATATGCTCGTCTTATGATTGATGAGATAAGCAAAAGCCATGACAATCGCGTAAGGGACTGCATTAGCGGGACCAAAGACTTCAACGCCAATGAAAATAGGTGCTAAAAGGGTATTGGTACTGCTACCAAAGACAGACAGATAGCCAAGACCTGCTACAAGTGGAATTGGAAGTCCTAGAACTGGTGCTAGAACAGCACCAAGACTGGCTCCGATAGCAAACAAAGGAGTTACTTCTCCTCCTTGGAAACCAAGAGATAGGGTAAAGACGGTCAAGAGCAATTTCAAGAGCCAATCCAATGGATAAATGATCCCACCATCAACACTTAAAGCAATCAAATTCGTTCCAAGACCAGTATAGCGTCCCTTCCACAAAATCAGAAGAAGACAGGTTAAGACGACACTTCCTAAGAGAACACGATAATAAGGATTTGGGAGCAGACTTGCTACTTTCTTTTTAGCTAGTGACAAGAGATAAGCAAAGAGATTTCCCGCTAGACCAAAGGCCAGACCTAAAAGAGCTAATTTGACGAATGTCTCAAGGTCAATAGTCAAACATTCAGATACAAAGTGGCTAAATTTTTCAAGACCTAAGAGATGGCTTGTCGTACTAGCCATAAAAGATGCAATAAGAGTCGGTACCAAGATTGGCAGACTTAACTGTCCTAGGGTCAAGACCTCAAGAGCAAAGAAGGTCGCGGCGATTGGTGTTTGGAAGAGTCCTCCAAAACCAGCTGCCATACCCATGGTCAAGAAAATACGTGAAGCATTAGGAAGCTTAAAATAGCGACTAAAAGCATGAGAAACTGTGGCCCCCAGTTGTACAGCAACTCCCTCACGACCTGCAGATCCCCCGAAAAGGTGGGTCAGCCATGTGGTTACAGTCACCAGTGGAATTAACCTTAGGGGGACTTGATCCTCCTCATTATGTCCAACCTTGAAAATCAAGCCCATTCCCTGTGCTGCCTTACCCGCAAACTTTTGATAAAGGTAAACTATCAAAAGACCTGCTAAAGGAAGTGCCGGAACTAGATAAAAGAGATGGTGGTCACGAAATTCCGAGAGTCCTATCAGCACGCGCCCAAAAATAGCATCAATCAGCCCAACAAGCACCCCTAACAAGATTGCATAAAGACTTAACATTACTAAATGTAAGTAAGAAAGACCTTGACTATCACTTAATTGTTTTACTTTCATTCTAGATGCCTACTTTTTTTCCAGCTTACTTGCTTGATAAATACGTGAATGCTTCATAATATCCGCAAAACTTGCGACGATAGCTTCTTTATATTCGGGATTAAGGACACTAGCGCCTACCTTGTCTAACAGGGCCTGCTCTCGTTCGGGATCATAAATCGCCTTTCCGGTGCGTTGTTTATAAGCACTTACTCGAGTTACCAATTTCATACGTTCTTCCAACAAAGCCACAATCTCATTATCAACGGCGTCAATCTGTTGGCGAATCTCATTTAAGTCCATACTGACCTCCTTTTTTCTCTTCATTATAACAAAAATGACCTGAGGACAAAAGAGCCTCAAGCCATTGAATTGCTTATAAAAAGAGTTTTCTTACCTGACTGATATTACTTTCATTAACAACCAAATATAAGGTTGCTCCTGCTTTTAGACGTGTGTCTCCATGAACAACCTCAGACTGGTCTTGAAAAATCTGAGTGGAAATCAAAACCCCGTCAGGTAAGGTTAAATCCTTAACCAATCGACCAGCTAAACTATCTGTAACTGGTAAATCAATCATCGTCGGTATATTATCAACTTGTTTTGGTTCGTGGGCAATCAGATTGTGAAGCATGACTTCATAGACGGGTTCTCCTCCCATGAAATCCATGACGAGATAGGCAATCAGGGTCACAACTCCGATTGTCATCAATTGGTGAAGGTCACCCACCATCTCAGTCACTAAAATCATAGCAGTTAGCGGTGCCTTAGATACCGCACCGAAATAACCAGCCATACCAAGAATGATAAAAATAGGGAACTGACTGACTTGTAAGAATCCTAGATTTTCAAAAGCTACCGCAAAGACGCTACCAGAAAGAGCACCTAAAGTCAAAATCGGCAAGAAAATCCCACCAGGAAAACCTGAACCAAAGGACAACATACTCCAAATAAAGCGAATAGCCAAATAAAGAATGGCCACAGTTAGAGCAGGATGTAAACCATTTAGGGCAAGAATCAATTCATTCCCACCACCTAAAAGATATGGAAAATAGAGGCCTATAGGAATGATAAACAGAACTGCCAGAAGGCCATGAAAATGAGATGGCAAGTGGAAGATTTTCCCTAACCCTTGGTAGACCTTACCAATACGTAAGACAACCCACTCATAACCGTATCCAAGCACACCTAGAAAAATCCCCAAGACAATAAGAATCCAATAATCTTTCAAAGGAAATACGGGTAATTTTTCTGTCATAGCAAGAACCGGAACCTGACCAAAGATCCGTAAGGAAACAGCATTAGCCACTAAAGATGCCGTTAAAGCTGTCACCCAAACATGACGCGAGAAATGATGATAGACTTCTTCGACGACAAACAAAAGACCGGCAATCGGGGCATTAAAGGCAGCCGATAACCCTGCTGCCGCTCCTGCAGCAATCAAGAAGCGCTTTTCACGTGCAGAGAGCTTAAGACTCTCAGCTAAGCCCTTAGCAGTCATAGCACCAAGTTGAATACTAGGGCCCTCACGTCCCAGCATAAGTCCCATTGAAATCCCAAGGACTCCACCTAGGAACTTACGCCATAATACTGACCACCAAGACGGATGTAAGAGTCCCATCAGTTCTCCTTCAACATGGGGAATTCCTGAGCCCTTGATGTCTTTTTCCTGCTTAATAAGGTAACCAATAAAAAGTGCAATCAAGAGATTAACCAGGACAATTCCCAAAATCAGAAGTGGATTATGAAGGGCGTCTTTGTATATAGCTACAGAAAATGCGGCCCCTTTGGCAATTAACCAGCGAAAAAGACTGACTACTGCTCCTGCTGTCACCCCCACTAAAAGCCCTCGCCAAACGGACCAAAGGAGATGTTGAGATTGCGTCCTAAAATCTCTTTCTATTTCATTCATAAAAACTCCTTTTTTGACTACAATAAAAGCAGACTTTACTCTGCTTTTTTCTTATGCTAATGCTTCTGAAACTTTTTCAGCGAAAGCTTCGAGGTTTTCGATATCTTCATCTTCAGCAGAAAGGTCAACCTTGACGCTATCAGCACCTTTAGTCGCCCCTGTGAATGTGAATTGATTTTCGAACTCATCCACTGAATGACAGAAATAATCGTAGAAGGTATCTCCTGAACCTACAACACCAAAGATTTTTCCTGACAAGTCGAGGTCAGCCAAATCTTCGTAAAAGTCAACGATTTCATCTGGCAACTCACCATCACCATAAGTGTAAGTCGCTACGATACAGATGTCCGCATCTTCAAAATCAGCGGCATCAACCGTTGTACACTCGTCTACATCTACAGTGTGACCCAATTCTTCCAATTTTTTGGCAACGATATCTGCGATTTCTTCCGTGTTACCGGTCATACTGGCATAAACGATTTTTGCTAAAGCCATAATGTCCTCCAAAATAATAAATTAGCTATATTATATCATATTTCTTCAGAAAATAAATGACCTAACAACTCAAAAAAACTGCCCATCAGGACAGTTTTAGATTCTTTTTACAAGTGACTTGGCTATCTAAACATATAGAACTTTCTGTAGATGAAATGAGATAGTCCCTTTAATAATTTCAGAGCGAGTTATAGTCAAGACTTTTCGCTATGAGAAAAGTGCCTAAAGTTAAATAACTTTAGGCACTCGGAAGTTTTGAGACACTAGGCTCAAAACTTAGCTATGGAATTCCGAAGGAAGTCGCTAGCGTCCGTACTCGCCTAAGAAAAGTCTAAAAAGAAGAATTCATTTCAATTTAAAACTGCCCATCAGGACAGTTTTAGATTTTGTAAGAGTTCAAAGTGTCGATAGACTAGCCATAAGCCAAGACCAACTATCAGAATGAGAATCACTGCTCTCATGAGACCTCTCAGAAAAGTCAAGAGCCAAGTAAGAAGCATAGAGGCGATTAGCCAACTCCAACCAGAGGCCCCGTATAGGGTTTGAATACTCTGTATGGAATGACTGGTCAGAGTTTTTACCCAATTGGGAATATAAATCCAAATGCCATCACCTGATAGGCCCAAACGATTGGCAATCATGGTTCCTGTTGTTTGCAACCAAGTAAATACCCCAGCATTGAAAAGAAAAAGGAAGGTTTGCATGGGGTAACGTCTAGCAAGGCGTTTCAAATAGTGCATGACACTCCTCCTTAATTTGCATAGAGAGCATGGACCGTATCAATATCCACCTGTTGAATCCCGTAATAAGATCCTGCTGATTGCATAACGGATGTCTTAGAGTCATCATGGTCTAAGCCAATGGCATGTCCCAATTCGTGTTCAGCCGTATTCACAATACGCTTGTGAGTATAACCAAAGTCACTATTCAAAAGGAAATAACGGTTCAACTTCACATCTACATGAGTGATGCGATTGGTCAAAACATTGGTTTGAGTGTCTGCTAAACCTGCTGCCTGTGAATTCGCATCGGAATAGTCAGTCGCAACAATGTCAGCCGTTGAGGCATCATCAGTTAATGTAAAGATGAAAGCACCCGTGTTATTCCAGTTAGTAATAGCTTCCTTATAAGCTGCTACCAAGGTTTCATCTGTAGATTGTATATAGATGCTAGCTGTATTTTGCGCCCATCTAGCTCCATTAGACTCTGGAATGGTATCTGTTGTTGATAGGTTAGAGACAACTTTCTCAACGTCACTAGTACTGGTACCACTAAAACCTAGTTCTACTTGATGAAAGGCTTGATTAATGTTTGTGGCTAAGGTACTTGAAGAGTTATTGGCATAGTAGACGAGTCCATAAGCAATAAGGGCTAGGACTAGGGCAAGTTTAAATATAGCCCAAATAAGATTCCAAATAAATTGTAAAAGAAGTTTGGGAATATAGAAGATTACTCTGAATAATTTTTTCATTATTGAGCCTCCTTTTCGAAACTTCCCCTAGTATATCAAGCTCTAATAGTTCTGACAAGCAAAAAATACCACTTTAAGCTTTTATCATCTCTTTGATAAGATGTTACAAAATTGACCTATTAAGACAAGCGTTCTTCTTTAACGTAATCAATAGGTAACCATTCTAAGTAGGCTTCTAGTTGTTTTTCCCAATAGTACCACTCATGTCTTCCATGGTCTGTGCTGTAGTCAATGTCTAAACCAAGGGCCTTCAAATCAGCTACTGCCTTATCTTGAGAATCAAAAAGGAAATCCTCAAGGCCACACCAGGCAAAGAATTTGGTTTTCTTGTCATGTTGTTTGGCTAGGTTAACCAATTTGTGCTGCTCAATGTCTTTTCCTTCCAAATCGCCAAAGACACCTTGCCAGTATTCCTTAGACTCACTCGTTTCATCTGTAATCATCTCTACTGATAATCCAAGGGCACCAGAGAAGGAACCCGCACAAGCAAAGTTATTTGTCGTTAAGGCTAGTTTGAAAGAACCATAGCCACCCATAGAAAGTCCAGCGATAAAGGTCTTTTCACGCTTCTTAGTCATACTAGGGAAGAAACGTTGCATGACTTGAGGAAGCTCCTTAGCAATGGCATCGTAATACTTAACCCCGTAATTGGTATTTGTATACCAGCCATTTTCAGAGTTAGGCATAATAACAATGAGATTAGTCTTACGAAGGAGACGCTGAATATTGGTACGGAAGGCCCAAGAATTATGATTGCCCCCCATGCCATGAAGGAGATAGAGAACTGGGATATCCGTATCACTTTCCCTTTCAGCAATCTGATCGCGATCTGGATAGATGACATCCACTTGGCGGTATTGTCCTAGAACATCTGATGAGTATTCAATTTGAAAAAAAGCCATTTGTATTTTCCTTTCTTAATGTTAGAAAAGCTGGGACGCCCCAGCTTCTGCTTTAAGAAGAAAATCTTGTCGAGATTTACCTCTATTTCGATGAATGCAAGCAAGACGCTCACACCCTTATTGTAACATCAATGATTAACGTACTTCCATGACTACCGGAAGAATCGCTGGGCGACGTTTAGTTTGGTCAAAGAGGAACTTAGCTACATCGTCTCGGACAGCCCCTTTAAGTTCACCCCAATCGAAGCTGTCTCCTGCCAAGTAATTTTCAACGGTAGCATTGACAATGTCAGCAGCCTCACGTAGAATGTCACGGCTCTTCTTAACATAGACGAATCCACGTGTGTTCACACGCGCCTTAGAAACAATCTTGCGCTCCTTCTTGTTAACCGTGATGGCTACGATAAAGATACCATCTTCAGACAAGACCTTACGGTCACGAAGGACGATATTCCCAACATCACCAATGGCATTACCGTCGATCATCACATCACCAGCTGGAACAGCGCCTTCATGAAGGAAACCTTGATCTTCAGACAAGTGCATGATATCACCGCGTTTAACGATATAAATATTTTCTGGAAGAATACCAACTTCCAAGGCTAACTCTGCATGGGCTTGTAGGTCACGGTACTCACCTTGGACAGGGAAGAGATACTGTGGACGAAGGAGGTTAATCATCAATTGAAGTTCACGAGCATTGGCATGTCCAGATACACGAAGGCTCTGCGTAATCATCTTAACAGTTCCACCAGCCTTATAGATAGCGTTGTTGACACGTGCCACTACAGCTTCTTTAGCAATGCTTGGAGTTGTTACGATATAAACCAGATCTCCATCTTTAATTTGAACGTAACGGTGACGACCAACAGCCATCTTTTGGAGGCCATCGATTGGTTCACCCATACGACCATTTTCGAGGATAATCAACTCGTGGTCTTCGAACTTGTTCATGTCTTTTGGTTTAACAATAAGTTTTTCATGCTCCACAGTCAATTTTTTAAGACGGATGGCTGTGCGGACAATATTTTCTACGTCAAAACCAGTAAGAACAACGCGACGTCCGTGATCAGCAGCTGAATCAAAGACTTGTTGAATACGTACCAAGTTTGAGGCAACTGCAGCAACAATAACACGTCCTTCTGCATCAGCAATTACTTGGTCAATTTCTTGGCCAACTTCTGCTTCAGAAGCTGTTTGTTCCGTACTTGTCGCATTTGCTGAGTCTGACAAGAGGGCCAAAACACCTTCACGTCCGATTTCAGCCAAACGACCTAAATCAGTTTTGTAGTAAGGACGGGCAGCTTGGTCAAACTTGAAGTCACCTGTATAGACAATATTGCCCTGGTCAGTGCCAAGAACAATCCCCATTGATTCTGGAATAGAGTGAGTTGTTTTGAAGAATGAAACCTCAGCATCCTCAAATTCAATTTCAGTTTCTGCGTCAATAACATGGAAGTTATTGAATTTCTTAACGCCAGCATTCTTGACAAAAAGTTTAGCCAACTCGATTGTGAGTGATGATCCAAAAACTGGTGCTTTGACTTCTTGCAAGATATAAGGTAGGGCACCAATGGCATCGGCGTGTCCGTGAGTTAAGAAAATCCCTTGGATACGATCTCTATTTTCAATCAAGTAATCTAAGTTAGGGATGACAAAGTCAACACCTAGTTGTTCATTTTCAGGATACTTTAGACCAGCATCCAAGATAAAGATAGAGTCGTTAATCTCAACAATATAGAGGTTCTTAGCATTTTCACGTACTCCACCTAGGGCAATAATTTTAATATCGCTCATGCTTGTTTTTCTCCTTTTTAGTTTGACTCTCTTCTAGAGCCTATTTTTACAGACGGTCCAAGGAGCTGAACGTTCGTGCGAACAGTCTCCTTGTCGATTTACAGGCCACAACAAAAAGTTGCATACCCTTTAAGTATACAACTTTTTGGCTTATTTTACAATTTAGAGTCAGACTAGGCTTACTCAAACATAGCGTAATAGTCTGTGATATCCAATTGGCCTTTTTCTTCCTTGGTAAGGTCTTTAATGATTTGACCGTCCTTCATAACGATTAGACGATTGCCATATTTTAGGGCATCTTCCATGTGGTGGGTAATCATCAAGGCTGTTAGATGGTCACCTGTTACAAACTCATCAGTCAACTCCATAAGAGCTACACTGGTCTTAGGATCCAGGGCTGCGGTGTGCTCATCTAAGAGCAAGAGCTCGGGACGTTTAAGTGTCGCCATCAAAAGACTGAGTGCCTGACGCTGACCACCTGAGAGGAGACCTGCTGGTGTATCTAAGTGTTTTTCTAAACCATTACTGATACGTTCAATCAGACCTTGAAATTCCTCTGTGTAGAGATGAATTTGGCGTGATTTAAGACCTCGTTTTTCGCCACGGTATTTGGCAATCAAAAGATTTTCTGCAACCGTCATACGAGGAGCCGTTCCCATTTTAGGATCTTGGAAGACCCGTGAGAGGTACTTGGCACGTTTCTCAGCAGGCAGAGCCGTAACATCCTCACCCATGATGAAAATATGACCACTGGTCAACATGAGGGTCCCTGCAATGACATTGAAGAGGGTTGATTTTCCGGCACCATTTCCACCAAGAATGGTAATAAAATCACCTTCTCTAATGGTAAGATTGACATGGTCCAGGATGGTTTTTTCGGTATCAAAACCATTATTAACCTTAACAGTCGCATCTTTAAGTTCTACAATAGCTGTCATCGTGATAAGGTCACCCCCTTAAAGAATTTTCGGCGTAGGACAGGCGAGATCAAGCAAATGGCCAGAACAATCGCACTAAAGAGTTTGAGGTAGTTCGTGTTAAAGCCAAGAGCGATAACTGCTGTCAAAAGGAACTGATAGAGGATTGAACCAATACAGATGGCAATCAAACGTTCCAACAGAGTCAAGTTAGTCGCATAGAGGACCTCACCAATGATGATGCTGGCAAGACCAATGACGATAACACCAATACCTTTAGAAACATCGGCATAACCGTCCTGTTGGCTAATCAAGGCTCCTGAGAGGGCAATGATACCGTTTGAGATAACAAGACCCATCACTTCCATATTGTCTGTGTTGATACCAAAAGATTTGGCCATATCTCTATTATCACCTGTGGCAATATATGCTTGACCTAGGCGCGTGTTAAGAAAGGCAATCAAGGCAGTGATAACAATGGTTACAGCAATGAGACCAACAATCAAGAGGTTGTAGTCCTTGCTGAAAGGAAGTAAATCTTGAATAGTCTTAATATCAAGAAGTCCTAGGTTGGCCCTACCCATAATCATAAGCATGACTGAGTTAAGAGAAGTCATGACCAAAATCCCTGCCAAAATAGTAGGAATTTCTCCCTTAGTATAGAGGAGACCAGTCACAAGTCCAGCACCACAGCCGGCCAAAACAGCAACCAAGGTTGCTAAAATTGGGTTCCAACCAAAGTTCATAAGAGTTACTGCTACTGCCCCACCAAGAGGAAAGGAACCTTCTGTCGTTAAATCAGGAAAATCCAAGATACGGAAAGTCATGTAAATCCCAAGACCTAGGATTCCGTATAGAAGCCCCTGATAAATAGATGAAATAATCATAAGTCCTCCTTATTTATCAGCTTTAACAGCGATGTCTGACTGTTTAAGCACATCGTCAGGGATGGTGATGTTGAGGTCTTGAGCAACTTTAAGGTTGAGCGTTGGAGTACCATCATCAATAACATCAACTGGGATATCCTTAACTTTCTTACCTTTAAGAACCTTAACAGCACTACGAGCTGTGGCTTTTCCAAGTTCATATTGGCTTTGAGCAACTGAGGCCAAACCGCCCTCTTTCACCATAGTATCGACAGTCGTATAAACTGGAATCTTAGCTTGGTTGGCTGATGAGATTACTGTTGAAAAAGCTGAGGCAATAGTATTATCTTGAGGCGTCCAGATAGCATCTACCTTACCAGTCATGACTGACATAGTTGTATTGATTTCATTGGTTGATGGTACGGCATACTCGACCACATTTAGGCCATCTTTTTCAGCAAATTTCTTAAAGCTCTCAACCTGTGATTTGGAATTATCCTCGCTTGAAGCGTAGAGAATACCAATTGTCTTAGCATTTGGTGTCAATGATTTGACCAATTCCACTGTCTGCTTAATCGGCACTTGGTTAGAGGTACCAGTGACATTGCCTTCTGGATGCTTGAGGTCCTTAACCAATTTGGCCCCAACAGGGTCTGAGATAGCTCCCATAATGACTGGAATGTCCTTGGTAGCTGCCGCTAGCCCTTGTGCTGCTGGCGTTGCAATACCGATAACGACATCATTCTTGTCATTGACCAATTGTTTAGACATGGTTTGAATCTTTGATTGGTCCCCTTCGGCATTTAGGAGGGTGATTTTAACCTTGTCTCCCTTATAGCCTGCTTCCTTCAATCCATCCTCAATTCCCTTCTCGATTTGATCCAGGGCATCGTGAGTCACGAACTGGAGGATTCCTACTTTGACGACCTTATTAGCATTTTGGTGCTCTTTTTTGAAAAGATCTGTACCAATAGAACCGAGCGTCAAGATAGCTAAGAAAACCAAAGTCCAAATTAAACGCTTGTTTTTCATATGTGTCTCCTTCTATAAATTCTTCCTTTCTATTGTAAGTCATTTTCAGTCAATTAGCAATATTCTTAATTTATAAAAATTACCTTTCTCAAAGAAAAAGAATCAGAACACGATGTCTGATTCTTTTTCCTATTATTACTGATATTGTGCCAAGTCTAGCTTCATAATATAAAAGTAAAGGTCGCCATATTGTCCTTTGTAGCCAATATCATGTCCGTTTATCGTCACCTTAGTGACTGGCGTTGAATCCGGTAAGGCAATCCAACAAGCTTGCTGTGCTCTGACAAATTCATTGTAATCTTCAAAAGAAGTGTGTTTTTCTTGCTTTGCAGTATTTAAATAAGTTACTTCAATCATCGAGGGACCTCCTTTTAATCCTTTAATTAAATTCTAGATTACGCTTCCTAGAGAGTAAAGTCAATCATGACGACTTAAAAATCTAGTAGGCTAGCCCATACAAATAGACCCCATGGCAAATGCCATGAGGTCTATTTTAATTGGAATCTGGATTCTTAATGTCCTATACGACCGTTACATCATTTTAACGTTTGCGTCGTTTTGCGCCATAGAGTCCAAATCCAGCTAGAAGACTTGCCAAACCAAAGATTGCAAGGTTTGAATCCTCACTACCAGTTTCTGGAAGTTGAGCTGTCTTATCACTTGGATTGATAAAGTGAGCTTCTTCTTTTGTTTCTGGAAGTACTGGAGCCTTAGGCTCTTCTGTTTGTGGAGCTGGCTGTGGCTCTGGTGTCGGAGTTTTATCCGGCACTGGTGTTGGAGTCACAATTTGTTTGTAGATGTGTTGAGTATTACCATTTTCATCTACAATTGTCTTCACAAATTCATAACCTGGGATTTCTTTCTTAGGTTGTTGGCCATCTTCAGTTGGATAACCAGGGATTGGCGTACCATTTTCATCAACGTATGACGTCGTTACTTGCTCGTAGACATGTTCGATATCACCATTAGGTAATTTCTTAGTTTCTACGAAGCGGTAACCTGGAATTTCAACTTTTGGCTGTTCACCATCAACTGTAGGATATCCTGGGATTTCCTTACCTTCTTTATCAACAAACTTAGTGATTGGAAGGACAGTTGGTGTGTAGGTTGCTGAAGCCTTAGTACCGTTAACATCTTCACGAACCACTGTGACTGCTGGGGCAGTTCCTGTAAATTCAGTTTCTGGTGTGAATGTTACAGTGCCATCTGCAGCTACTGTGTAAGTTCCTACACCTGCAATAGTCTTAGTTGTTGAGCCATCTTCAAAGGTAGCTGGTACTTGGTTATTCATTGGTACACGGCTATCGCCTTCAGTGAAGCTTGGCTTACCTGTTTGCGTTTGACCTTTATTACCAATTGAAGTAACGGATTCTGCAGTTGGTGTTACTGGTGTTACAGTTGGCGTGTAAGTTGCTGTAATGGCTGTGCCGTTCTTATCAACACGTTTCACGGTCACACCTGTACCTGTTCCTGTGAATGCTTTTTCTGGGACGAAGGTTACAGTTCCGTCTGGAGCAACTGTGTAAGTTCCTTCACCTGGAATAACTTTAGTTGTTGAGCCGTCTTCAAAGGTAGCAGGTACATCATCATCCATTGGGACACTTGGGTTACCAGGCGTGAAGCTTGGTTTACCTGTTTGTGTTTGACCTTGGATATCTGTAGATGTTGCTGGCTCTGAAGTTGGTGTAACTGGAGTTACTGTTGGCGTGTAGGTTGCAGAGGCTTTGGTTCCGTTCTTATCTTCACGAACCACTGTTACAGCTGGTGCAGTTCCTACGAATGATTTTTCTGGAACAAAGGTTACGGTTCCGTCTGCTACTACTGTGTATGTACCAACACCATCTACAGTCTTAGTCGTTGAACCATCATCAAATGTTGCTGGAACATCATCATTCATTGGTACACGGCTATCGCCTTCTGTAAATACTGGCTTACCAGTTTGTGTAGCACCTTGAATATCTGTTGATGTTGCTGGCTCCGCTGTTGGAGTAACTGGAGTTACTGTTGGTGTGTAGGTTGCAGAGGCTTTGGTTCCGTTCTTATCCTCACGAACCACTGTTACAGCTGGTGCAGTTCCTACGAATGATTTTTCAGGAACAAAAGTTACAGTTCCGTCTGCTGCTACTGTGTATGTACCGACACCATCAACAGTCTTAGTCGTTGAACCGTCGTCGAAGGTTGCTGGAACGTCATTGTTCATTGGTACACGGCTGTCACCTTCGGTGAAGGTTGGCTTACCGGTTTGTGTAGCACCTTGGATATCTGTTGATTCAGTTGGTGTCGCTGTTGGAGTTACTGGTGTCACAGTTGGTGTGTACTTCGCTGTGATTTCAGTTCCGTTCTTATCAACACGTTTCACTGTTACGCCTGTTCCTGTTCCAGTAAATGATTTTTCTGGTACGAAAGTTACTGTACCATCTGGAGCAACGGTGTAAGTTCCTTCACCATCTACTGTCTTAGTAGTTGAACCATCTTCGAAGGTCGCTGGAGTATCTTCATCGATTGGAACATTTGGATCACCTTCAGTAAAGGTTGGTTTACCAGATTGTGTTTGACCTTGGATATCTGTCGATGTTGCATCTTCAGAAGTTGGAACGACTGGAGTAATCTTAGGTGTGTAAGTTGTTTCTACAGTTGTTCCATTAGTATCCGCAGCTTGAACCTTAACTGGAACCACATCACCTGAGTAAGATTTATCTGTTGGTGTGAAGGTTACAACACCTGTCTCTTTATCAACTGTGAAGGTACCAATAATATCACCCGCTGGTGATTTCGCAAACACTGCCGCTGCTGGTTGGCCATTTTCATCAAGAAGAGTAATGGTATCTTTGTCGATTGGAGCAACGGAATCTCCCTCGGTAAAGGTTACTGTTCCGGTCTGAACCACGCCTTGAGGACCAGTTGATTCTGCTGGTGTAGCAGTTGGAGTCACCGGTGTTACTGTTGGGGTGTAAGTCGCAGAAGCTTTGGTTCCGTTCTTGTCTTCACGAACCACTGTCACTGCTGGTGCTGTTCCAGTAAATGATTTCTCTGGAACAAAAGTTACAGTTCCGTCTGCTGCTACTGTGTAAGTACCAACTCCATCAACTGTCTTCGTAGTTGAACCATCATCGAAAGTAGCTGGAACGTCATCGTTCATTGGCACACGGCTGTCGCCCTCGGTAAATTCAGGCTTACCTGTTTGGGTTTGACCTTGTTTACCTGTTGTTTCAACTGGTGTCGCTGTTGGAGTTACTGGTGTCACAGTTGGTGTGTACTTAGCTGTAGCTGGTGTCCCATTCTTATCTACACGTTTAACGGTTACACCTGTACCTTCTCCTGTGAATGATTTTTCTGGGACGAAGGTTACTGTGCCATCAGGAGCTACAGTGTAAGTACCTTCTCCTGGAATAACTTTAGTTGTTGAGCCATCTTCAAAGGTTGCTGGTACATCATCATCCATTGGGATTGCAGGGTTACCAGGTGTGAAGCTTGGTGTACCTGTTTGTGTTTTACCTTGGATATCTGTAGATGTTACAGGTTCAGCAGTTGGAACAACTGGAGTAATCTTCGGTGTGTAAGTTGTTTCTACTGTTGTACCATTTGTATCAGCTGCTTGAACCTTAACTGGAACCACATCACCTGAGTAAGATTTATCAGTTGGTGTGAAGGTTACAACACCTGTTTCTTTATCAACTGTGAAAGTACCAATTTCTTTACCTTCTGGTGATTTAGCAACTACAGATTCTGCTGGCTGACCATTTTCATCAAGAAGAGTAATGGTATCCTTATCGATTGGTGCAACTGGGTCACCTTCGGTGAAGGTCACAGTTCCAGTTTGAACCACACCTTGAGGTGCTTCTGATTCAGCTGGAGTTGCTGTTGGGGTTACTGGTGTCACAGTTGGTGTGTACTTAGCAGTAACTGGAGTACCGTTCTTGTCGACACGTTTAACCGTTACGCCTGTACCTTCTCCAGTGAATGATTTTTCTGGAACAAATGTTACGGTTCCGTCTGGAGCAACTGTGTAAGTTCCTTCACCAGGAACGGTCTTCGTAGTTGAGCCATCTTCAAATGTTGCAGGTGTATCATCATCCATTGGAACATTTGGATTTCCTGGTGTGAAGGTTGGTGTACCTGTTTGCGTTTGACCTTGTTTGTCAGTAGATGTTGTATCTTCTGCAGTTGGTGTAACTGGTGTTACTGTTGGGGTGTAAGTTGCAGAAGCTTTGGTTCCGTTCTTATCTTCACGAACCACTGTTACAGCTGGTGCAGTACCGACGAATGATTTTTCTGGTACGAAGGTTACTGTGCCATCTGCTGCTACTGTGTAAGTACCAACACCGTCTACAGTCTTAGTCGTTGAGCCATCGTCAAATGTTGCTGGAACATCATCGTTCATTGGCACACGGCTATCGCCTTCAGTAAATACAGGTTTACCAGTTTGTGTAGCACCTTGGATATCTGTCGTTGTTGCATCTTCAGAAGTTGGAACGACTGGAGTAATCTTAGGTGTGTAAGTTGTTTC